>DAOWOP010000037.1 GCA_030642005.1 Planctomycetales bacterium | reverse complement strand
GTAAGTCCTTGGTGGCCATAGGAAAAGTTTTTTTGCTTTTTTCGTCTCCCCCGATTTTTTCGTTCACGTTTGCGCGCGCGAATGTGGACGAAAAACGGAAATTCTGGCCTGCCCCCATTTTATGTACCAACTGGAATGAGAGATAACGATACATCTGGACCTGCCCCCAGGTTTGAACCATGCCACGCGGAAAAGAACGATTGACCCGCTTATGTAACTCCTATAATGACTTACAGAAAAAATTTTACGCAGCCCGATTTTTATCTTGCAAAAATCGGGATTTGTGGTATAAGTATATAATCGTCAGGGAGGTTGTGCGGCTCTTGTCAAACAAGGAGGTTATGCAGGCAAGAGGATTTATTCGCCACGTCCAGCATCGGATACGCGAAGAGGAGTGTTCAGGGATGGTATTGTTATGTTCTGTTTATGGCATATGCGACCGTACTACAGGGACGATCGTGGTCGAACCATTTGCCATTCGTGTTATGCTGGAGGAGTAATCATCGCAATAGAATAAAAAAGCGGCGAACCAGCAACATGCCTTGACTGCTTGTGCTGGTCCACCGCAGGGACCGGGGCGGGTGCTTGCGCGCCCGCTCCAGTGAGCCATATGTTAATTATACGTCAAAAACCAGCTCGGTTTCAAGTGTTTTCCTTCGGGTTTGCCCGAAAGTTCGGTCGGTGTCCACAATCAGGAAAAGGGGGGTATTATGCCTGAACCGATAACACTCGTTGCGGTAGGAGGAGGCATCGCCGGTTTGATGACACATCTGGCGCGCCGGTATTTCGAGATGGCAAAAGAGGTCGTGGACATCATCCTCGGAACCATCGCTCTGGTGCTCTCGCTGCCGATTCTGGCAGTCTGCGCGGTTATCATCAAGGTATCGAGCAAGGGTCCCGTCTTCTACAGGCAGGTTCGCCTCGGCAAGGACGCCAAGCCGTTCTGGATGTACAAGATGCGGACAATGCACGTCGATGCCGAATCGACCACCGGGGCCGTCTGGGCTTGCGACAATGATCCGCGGGTGATTCGACCATGCCAGTGGATGCGTCGCAGTCACATGGATGAACTGCCTCAACTCGTTAATGTAATCAAGGGAGAGATGTCCCTTGTCGGCCCCAGGCCGGAACGCCCCGAAATTCTCGCCGAGTTGGAAAAACGTTATCCCGAAGTCAGGAAGCGACAAGTCGTCCGCCCGGGAATCACAGGGCTGGCACAGGTCCGTAACGGCTACGATACGACCGTCAAGGCCTTTAAACGCAAACTAGAGGCGGACCTGGAGTACATCGAACACCGCAAATGGAGCAAAGAATTGCGAATCATGGCGGCGACTATGACCAAACTCAATGACAAGGAGACTCATTGATGAAAGGGCCGGGCTGGCGGGGTACGTCCGGAAGCGGGAAAAGGCGTAATTTGATGGTACAGAAGCACAAGGCTCGTAGCCTGTGCGACGGAATATAAGGATGGAAACGGCGGTAAAGAAAGACTGCCTCGAATGAAGGGGCAGGGAAAGGAGCAGAAGACATGAGATACGTAACACTACTTGCAGCAGCGGGCCTGATGTTGGCTGTGGCGGTCTCGGCCCAGGGTATCACGGTTACTGTGGAAACCGATCCTGATGTCCTGGCGAATACCGTTACAAATTTCGGCGGAGCCGGGCTTATCGTTACAAGTGCTGTCCTGAGCGGGCATGTGGATGCCGACTTGGGAACAGCCTCGTCCGGGACATATACTAACCCGAGCGGAACTTACAGCGCTACGATGGGGCCGGGGATTATTCTCAGCACCGGAAGCGTTGCGGATTACGCGGACGGACCGAACATCGCTAGCGGCACGACGACGGCGTGGTGGGTACCTGCGACGTCGGCGCAGGAGGCGTTGCTCGACCCGATTACAGGCGGCTCGTATGACCACAACGATGTTACGCAGTTGGACATCACGTTTAACATGAAGCCCGGCTACGACACTGTGTACTTTAATGTCGTTTTCGGTTCCGAAGAGTATCCCGAATTTGTCGGCACTACATATATTGACGGGTTTGGGCTCTACGTCAACCAGTCCAACATCGCCTTTGTGGACGGTGACCCGGTCAATATTGATCACCCGGATTTTGCCCCAATCCCGGGAACGGAACTGGACGGCATCCTTAATGACAGAGTTCTTCACACTTTCAGCGCTTTCGTCGGCGATGAATCCCAAGATAACACGCTGACGATCATCATCGCGGATACTTCAGACATGGTGCTGGACAGCACGGTGTATATCTCGCAACTTGGCGGCTCGCCGCCGCCACCTCCGATCCCCGAACCTCTGACGATGCTGGCTGTAGGGATGGGCGTCGCCGGCCTGGCCGGGTACGCTCGGAAGCGCAGATGCGCGTGATTTACCATCACGTTGCTTTGGGACTTATGAAGTATTGAAAACATTAAAGGCAGTATGAACATGAAAGATTCAGCAGGTAAAACAAGGAAAGGAGGTGGCATCGGCCAGAAACGTGCGGTTATTGGATAAATCGTCGTATCAGGTAAGGCTGCTGCCTGACCGACGAAGATTGAATTATTCCCCCGGCAGCGAGCGTGGTTGGTATCAGTTCGCAACGTGTAACCGACAAAGCCGAGGGAAGAAACAGCAGCCAGAGGAATTCTGTAACGCAAACGTTACAGACGAAGCAGGAAAAGGAGTAAAAGCATGAAATATCTGAAATTGATAGCAGTAACAGTAGGCCTGATGCTGGTCGTGAACGCCACGGCCGGGGCCGGAAGCATCGGTAGCGACCCGCCGTTCGCCGGCGACGTGTTCATGCACATGAAAAACCTTGACGCCGCCAGACTTTACACAGGCTATCTGGCAAACGGGGTAACCCCGGCGGCAACGGGAACCTGGTACACCGATCCCACGAACGAACTCCAGTGGTACGCCAACCCCGGTCTTGAGGAGAATGAGACTTCGTTCGGCGTTTTCAAAATCCACGAGGTTTATTCCGCCGAAAGGGTGGGGTACTGCAACATGGACTCGGCCACGCCGGAGAACCTTCTGTGGCATGACGGCGACGGTGGGAAAGAGATCGTGGGCATCTTCTACGGACGCCAGGATGACGAGGTTTTCTTTGTCAACACCACTGGTGTTCCCGAGGCGAACCTGCAGTTGATCCATTCGTCCAATGACGAATACAAGATATGGTACCAGGACTGGGGCACGTTTAACGGTGGCCATAACGGCTTGGTCGATCGATTCGACGTGGACAAGTTCGAAACGATCGGCTATGACGCCGACCATAATCCCATTGGCGAACTGGTCCTGACCGGTAGCAGCAAGGAATGCTGTGGAGCGGCTTGGGAGATCGACGTTTTCTTCAACCCCGTAGGCTTGAAGGGCGACTTCGTAACCTATATTGAATTGGATACGGGTATGCCCTGGAACGAAACAGACGGGCTGGGTGACGATGATTTCCTGATGGCCTTCCCGTTTATGCCCGGGTACGGAGGCTGTTCGCACCTTCGGCTACACACAACCACTCATGCCCAAAGCCTTTATCCTGATTGGGACATAAGTTCTTCAGATCCGATTACGGCTTCTGTTTATATTCCCGAGCCGGTAACGATGCTGGGGTTGTTCCTGGGCGTTAGTGGTCTGGCCGGTTACATCCGCAAGCGCCGACAGGCGTAAAGTCAGTCGAACGTTTGGAGACGGCGGCCTGGTCTGACTCGCTAGGGCAAAGGCCTGAGCGAAGGGGCTTGGTGCGCTATCGTAGTTAGTGGATTTTGACAACTTGCCGGGCAGGTCATTCGCCTGCCCGGCAAGGTTGTGCGAATTGAGCCGGCGCTGATAGCCGCCGGAAGCAAAGAGCGATGGGCGCGGGCGCTGTTGGCGCGCACCATGGTGTCTTTACGTCGAGGTGTCTTCAAGGACGCCGATGGCGCGCGTACGTAAGGTTGTTTGCTGGCTGCTGCGACGCCTTGGCGCATCGTCCGGCTGCATCGACAACCCCTTGGGGCGCCTGCTTCGCCGTCCTCGTTCCAGGACATCTCGCTGCGCCCCGCTACGACAATTATTTTGCGAACCGCTTTAAAGCCGACGGATAGCAATCCGTCGGCTTTGGGTTCACCCCGCATATTTCAGAGTTTTCATGTCGAGCACATTCTTCTATTTTCGAGCCTTTGATGGATTCAGCGAAAGAACTAATTTGTGACTGTACTATAACCGATGTAACGGTTGATTATGAAAACAGCCTTGATAACAGGCGCAAGTTCGGGGAGGGGAACTCTTCAATTGGTGATGTCTCGTTTCCCCACGCGATTCCGCGATTGGCGCATCCGCCGTATGCTCAGGGCTGACGCCGGATGTGCCCGACCTTATCAATAAGCACATGTTTAATTGGAAAAGATATTTCGGAGTTCTTCTAATCGCCGCTGCCTGGTTATGCTGGGGATTAATCCCATTATTTGCAATCTCTAACATAGGTATTGCACATCTGGCCATTATCACCGCCATATTATTAATCAGCAGTGAGATTTTAAATGGCTTGGGAATTATCTTCTTAGGCAAAGAATTATGGACCAGATTCCAAATTACCCAAAAAATGCAAAATTGGTTTAAAAAGAATAAAGAATAAACTTCGTTAAGTGATTATTTACTGCAAGCATCTCTGGCGGTGCGCACGCTTGGCTTTTCCGGTCCTTGCCGGGTAATCTAACAGAAATCTCTTTGTTTCGTGGGCTGTAGCGGTCTTCCTCCGCATTTTCTCTATATCTCCCAATTACCCCAATTTGCCTCGTTTCGGAACGAATCGTATGTTTCAGATGAGGAGTATCAGGGTGGGCAATTGCGGAGGAAATGCGATGAACGAGGGAAGCGGGACAGTTTGCGGGGCACAACAGAGGGCGGATTCTCCGGGCAAGGCAAAAAGGCTTGATCGTCGTATTGCACGGCTGAGGCAGGCCGGTGTGCTTGAAGGGCCTGGAGACAACATAACCATCGAACGGGCCGTTACCGTTGAGGATTTCCGGGAGGCGTACGGCCTGGTGTACGAGGCCTTCCTTGAAGAGGGTTTCATAGAGCCAAACCATTATGGCATGAGAGTCAGGGCTTACGAGGCGTCGCCCGAAATGGCCACGTTCGTAGCCAAGGCCGCCAGCAGGGTGGTGGCGACGATGAGCCTGGTAACCGACTCGTCGGATCTCGGCTTACCGGCGGATCACGCTTTTGGATCGGAATTGGATTCTCTGCGAGCCCAGGGCCGGCGGATCGGCGAGATAACGAGCAATGCAGTGGCCCCTGATTACAGGAACGGTCTCCTGTTCCTGGAATTGACGCGGGCATGCTTTGCTCACGCCCAGGCCGCCGGATGCGACGATGTCTTCGCCTGCATCACTCCAAAGCATGCAAGATTCTTCTCGGAGTTCCTGCAGTTCGTCCCATGGGGCAGTCGGCGGAGCTACTCACAGGAAAACGAAGACATCGTAGAGGGATACCGACTGGACATACAATGGTGTCAACAGCAGGCCGGTCGCACCGACGAGATTTCGGCGGGGGTGCTTTTCCTCGTAGATCTGTACTTCACACAGAATCCTTACCACCGATATGTGAATACGTGGTCTATTAAAGCGGACCGGTTCTTTGCCGACCCTGTATTGCTTCGCGCGTTGTACGTGGATGAAAGCGGGTTACTCTCCCGCTGCGATGCCGAAGAGCGGCAGGCGATTGAGCGACGGTGGGGCGCTGAGGTCTTTTCGAAGGTCTGGTCCGCCGACGGCGCGGCGGTCATGGCGCGGTAGGCTCACTTACGGTCCTGCGGACTGTGCCCGCGTCGATGTTTCCTCGCTGCCGGACGCGGGGACCCTGTGCTGGAAGGGGTCATATAGCGCGAAGTCGGGCGCCAGGGCGATCTTGCCCCAGTTGAGCAGAACCTTGATTGTTTCCAGGGCCAGCAGCACGGCGTTCAACCAGGCCACCGGAGCAAAAGACACGATATGCCCCCGGCGGATATTCTCTACGACCTCGTCCGAGTAGTAATCGCGGACACCTTCGATCCTGCCCAGCCCCAGCATTACCTGAAGGCCCAACTGTCTGAATTCGTCCTCTGATATATCGGAGACCGCCCTGCCCTGCGTCGGTAGTCCGTAGGCCTGTTCAAGCGTCGGGGTGTCCCTTGTGAAGACGCGGACGTTCGCGTAGGGCATGGCCCATCCTTCGACCAGGGGGATGTTCATCTCGCGGCACTTGCGGGAGGCGATAATGCAGGGCGCGAGAGTGTCGATCCCCATAACGGCTACGTCTGCCGCGTCGAGAATGTCCGCGATATTGTCCTCATCCACGTGATCGAACTTCTCGATCCGGACATCGGCGTTGATTGTCTCGGCCCGCTCGGCGGCCACGTCGATCTTCCGCTTGCCGAGGGTATGGCGACAGGCGAAGACCTGCCGGTTCATATTACTGGCCTCGAAGGTGTCCCTGTCCACGATGCTGAAGTGCCCGATCCCGCAGCGAACCAGGACCTCAAATGCCGATCCGCCGATGCCGCCCATGCCGAAAACAGCCGCCTTGCAAGTCCGCAGCCGTTCCTGCTGCTCTGCGGTAATGAAGCCGATATTGCGGTTCACCATCTCCCTGTAATCATCGCTCCAGGTGGACTCGACATCAGCAATCTGTGGACTCCCGCAACCTGGACGGCCGGGCAGTTCGTCAATAGCGCAGGCTGATTCATTGTGGTCGGAATTAGACATACCGGTTCTTCCTTTCAAAATCATGCTCAAGACCGTAGGGGAATTGCTCGAACGGCAGGATGCGGATTGGGATATCCTGTTCGATAAAATTCTTCAGGTGTTTTCCTATCTCGTCGGCCAGAGACTTTCGGCACTGTCTGCCCCTGCGTAATTGAAGCAGCAGAGCGGGTCCATCGGTTTCTTCAGTAAGCCTGAAATTCCCGGTAATCGTATTGGCGATGGAGAAATCGGAGTACAGCGCCTCCTTGACGTATTCCGGGTAAATCTTTTGTCCGCCCTTGGTTATCAGGGGTTTCATCTTTCCCCAGATGATGCCCACGGGGAGGCGGAAAGGCGGGAGCAGCGATTCGTGCCCGAAGTCCTTCAGGATTTCGGCCAGGTCGGCGTAGGGCATTATCTGGACGATGTCTTTGGTGTTATAGCGGATCATCGGTATCTTGAAGGCGGGGTCGAGCATCGTAACGACCAGTTCGTTCCTGCCGTCCGGCCCGGGGACAGTTTCGATGAAGGTCTGGTGGGGATGGTATTGCATTATGTTGGGGCAGATAGGCGTTTCCCGGCCATAGAGAGCCTTACGGAAATCGAGGTCGGCGTGGGCCTGTCGCCGGATACGGATGGTATGGTTATTCTCGCTGAAGATGCTTACGGCCAGTTCCGACAGCCCGAAGTTCACGCCGATCATGCCCTTTTGCGGCGAGTCGAAGTCGATGCCCAGCAGGGACCCCAGATAAGAACGAAAGTTCTCGGCGATGTATTCAGCGCCTGTAATAACGTGGACGACCAGGTCCTTCCACGGAACGTCCTGCTCGGCGCCTTCCTCGATCACCTTTTTGAGGAAAGCGTGTTCCCCGATCAGGAGGAACTGGTCGAAGTCGTCCTTCAGTTTCCTGACGAGAGCCTGGATTACGTCGGCCCGGAGGCTGGTTTCCGCCAGGGGCAGCGTTCGGGTTTGGATCTTGATCCCCATTGGCAGGCAGTTGACAAGCAGGGTCTTGCGGTCCAGGACGCCGAAGTTATTTTGCAGGGCGAATTCCAGTGCGAGGGCGGCTTTTTTCGCATCGGCGCGGGTTTCCACGCCGAAGGAAAAGACGCCCGAGTGGCCGGAACTGGAATAGAACAGGGAAATGTCGTCGAGATTGCCGCTCGGACACAGGTCCCTCAATTCATTGGCGGCGAAGATGGTTTCCTTGTCAACGATGGGAACCTTTTTCCTGAACTGCTCGATGGTGGTGATGTCTTTCGGGTCCACTCCATGCCGGCGGAGGATTTCTCTGTAGGCGGGCACGCGCTGAGCGGCGCGGTGAAAGGCCTTCAGCGCTTTCCGCTGCCCGGCCGACGCCAGTTGCTCCGGGCTTGCGGTGCTGAGGTATCGGGCGATCCGGGAGTACTGCCGCCGGATCAGCCTGTCCCGGATGCCTTCAACGCATCTCATTAACTGTGTTCCCTATTCAAGAGGCCAGGGCGGCTGTCCCGACGAATTGACAAGCCTTTTCCAGCATTTCCCGGGCGGTGATGCTCCGGGCGGATGAGGCGTCGCCGTAGAGGAGCCTCTCGATGTTTTTGTGAAAGATGCCCTGAAGGACATCTTCCGGCAGGCCCAGGTCGCCGATGCAATCCACGAAGTCTTTCATCCGGTGCAGCCGGTCTGCGTACGGCATGGGGTAGTCCGTTCCGAAAATGATCTTGTCTGCGCCGATGCGGGTGATGATGTCCGGCGTGAGGATTTGTTTGATTTCGGGAACGTACGCAGCCGTGTCGATGAACACGTTCGGGTTCTTTTCCACGACCATGAAGGCCTCGTTATGCCAGAGCGTTCCCAGGTGCGTCAGCATGATCCTCAACTGGGGGAAACAGACAGCCACTTCGTCAATAAGCAGCGGGGACGCCTGGGACAGCCGGCATAGCGACCCGAACGGCGTTGTTCCCACGTGAAAGACGACCGGGATGTTCAGTTCCGCGGCCTTTTCGTACACGCCGAAAACGGCATGGTCGTCGGGAAAGAAGTCCTGCAAGGGCGGATGCAGTTTGAGGCCCTTCATGTCCAGGTCCCGCACGGCGGATTCCAGCACGGCCGGGGCGTTGCGATCCTTCGGGTTGACCGAGGCGAAGCCGATCAGGCGGTCCGGGAACTTGCAGCAGAGGGCGTGGACGTATTCATTCGACGCATAGACGATCGGCGCTTCGACCGCGTAGAGAATCGACTTGCTGATCCCCGCCTCATCCATCTGGGCCAAAAGGGTCTGGGGCAGGAGCATCGGCAGCGTCGCCTCCAGGTTTCGGAGAACCGATATCCCGGCAGGCAAGGACAGATCGCCCAACTTCCGGGCCATATTTTCCAGTTCGATCATGTGGACGTGGGCATTGACGATTTCCATTGGTAATTCCTTTCATTACATATTCGCAGGTTGTAGTGCTTTCCTGTTCGACGCGGAGCCGACCGGTTTGGTTCGGCGGTCGGAGATTATGCGCCCGTCGAGGAATTCGACGACCCTGCCGGCGCGGTCGGTCAGTTCGCGTTCGTGTGTAACCATCAGTATGGTTACGCCGAGTTGTTCGTTTAATTCACCCAGCAGTTGCACGATGCCCCGGCTGGTTTCCTGGTCCAGGCGGGCGGTGGGTTCGTCGGCGAGCAAAAGGGCAGGTTCGTTGACCAGCGCCCTTGCGAGGTTGACTCGCTGCCTCTGTCCGCCGGAGAGTTCGCCGGGTCGGTGTTTCAATCGGTCGGCCAGTCCCACCTGCTCCAGGAGTTCTTCCGCCCGGCGGCTTGCCTGCCGGGTCGGCCGGCGCGAAATCCGGGCCGGGAGAGCGACGTTTTCCATCGCCGTCAGGTGCGGCAGTAACAGGTCGTCCTGAAAGACGAACCCCAGATGCCGATTTCGGAATCGGTTTAGCGCGTGCTGGCCCAGGTGATGTACGTCCACGTCCTTGATCAGGACGCGCCCGCCGGTGGGCGCATCAAGGGTGGAGATGATGTTCAGGAGCGTTGTTTTACCCGCTCCGCTTGGCCCGACCAGCGCCAGGAACTCCCTTTCAGCCAGTTCCAGGTTGATGTCGCGCAGGATGTGCAGCGGCACGGCCCCGCCGAAATGCTTGTCCAGGTTTTCCACTTTCAGCAGCATCTTTATCGTCCGAAAATAACCTCGGCTGGGTTCAGTTTCGCCGCCCGCCGCCCGCTCCAAAGGGCCGAGGCGACCATCATGACCGCCGCCAGGGTGCAGGCCACCAGAAACGCCTCCGGTACCGGATGGGTGGCGTAAGAACCGATGCCGTACGTCTCCTCCGACACCGTGTATGGATGTTTCTGCTCATAGGCCATCACCCCCAGCACCAGCGTACAGCCGATGATCGTTCCGACGACCCAGATGAACATAGCCTCTATCAGCAGGATCATTTTCAGCGACGCCCTCGAAGCACCCACAGCCCGGAGGATCGCCAGTTCCTTCTGCCGGTTCAGGACGAACATGCTGAATACGTTTGCCATTCCCACCGACGCGACCAGCGCCACCAGCACGTCGATGAAGGTCGTTACGCGGTTGACGGTGGCGATTTCAGCCAGCAGGGAGGCGTTGTCGTCCATCCAGTTGCGGACCTTGTTGTGCATGCGCCCCTCAAGGGCCGAACTTACCGTCCCTGCCTCCTCAAGGTTCCGGCAGCGGACCGCCAGGGCCGATACCTCGTTGCCCATGCCGAACATGCGCTGGGCCGTTCGAAGCGATACGAAACCGTGGTGCATGTCCTTGTCGTAATAGCCGGAGCGGAAGATCGCCTTTACCCGCATCAGCCGGTGTGTCTTTGGTGTTGCGACGTGTACGTGTTCGCCGGTGTGGATTCCCAGTTTTTCGGCCATGCGAAAACCAATGGCGATGTCGGACGGGCCTAGTTTTGGTACGCGGTTTTGCGGGAAGTGGACGGCAATGTTGACGACGCGGGAGTATTGCTCCGGCTTGATGCCCTCTATTACCGTTCCGAGGTTGACGTTTCCCCTGCTGATGGTGGCGTCTTCCTTCACGAAGCTCGCAACGGCGACGACGCCGGGCGTTTCGGCCGCCCGGGCGGCGAGGGCTTGCCGGCCGGTGAGGTTGCGGTGGCGCGGGAACGTCCGGTCGGTAAAGGACAGCACCGCGCTGCGCCCGTACCGGCTGCGAAGAGCGTTGTCCATCTGCCCGCGGGTCTTTTCCATCGGCCAGATCGTTACGTGGGCGGAGTTTTGTTCAACGGCCCGGTCGATCAGGTCGTCGTAGAAACTGGACATCGTGCTGGGAATGTACACCATCACGAGCACGGCCAGTCCAAGCCCTCCCATCATGGCGGCAGTATGACCGGGATGACGGGTCAGGTTGCGGTACGCTAAATGTAATTCGTATGGCAATCTCATGGTCGGTTATTGTCGGAGGCGAACAACGTCGCCAACCTTAAGGTCGGACTTGACTTCCACCCATTGGCCGTCGCTTATGCCGACGTTGACGGGTCGGCTTACGAATGAGCGTCCCTCTCGGACCTCCACGACGGTCTGGCCGTTGCGCCTTTCCACTGCACTGGCGGGGATGCGGATAACGCTGTGGCGTTCCTGCCCGATCAGGGCGATATCGACGGCCATTCCGTCCATCAGGACAACAGTGGGAGTCTCGGTGAGCCTCAGCAGCACCGTTACCGTACCGCTTTCCGGGTCAACTCTTGGCAGGATGTTCTCGACGACGGCTTCGAGAGGGCAGTTTGGATATGCGTCCGCCAGCACGCGCGCCCGGCTGCCGGGCTGAATGTCAGGCAACTGGGCTTCCTGGGCCTGGGCGCGAATCTCGATGTCATTGATATTATCCACCCGGAGAAGCACCTGCCCCGGAGCGACGACCTCTCCGACGTTGACGTACTTGGCTGTTACGATTCCGGCGTGTGGCGCGCGGAGCGTATATTTCTGTCGGAGGGCGTTACATCGCCGGACATCCGCCTCGGCGAGGCTTACTTCCGCTTCGGCGCGGGCGACTTGCTCCCGGCGGGTGCCTGCCAGCAGCAGGTCCAGTTGTGCCTGTGCCCGGCCTGTTTCGGCTTCGGCTATCCTCAAATGCTTGACCGCCAGGTCGAACTCGGACCGAGTGGCCGTGCCACGTTCGAGCAGGTTGGCAATTTTCTTATGGTCAGCCTTGATGTAATGCAGTTTGGCTTTGGTCTGCTTGAGCGCTTCTCTGGCCTGGGTGATCTGTTCGGTTCGCGGGCCTGCCTTGAGTTCGGCGAGATACTGCCTCGCGCAGTCCACCCGCGAGCGGGCCTTGGCGCAATTTGCCGCGATGACACTGTCGTCCAGTTCCACGAGGACATTGCCTTTGGCGACGTGTTGGCCCTCGATGACGGCCAGGCGTTTCACTGCCGCGATGGTCTCGGCGGCTACGGCGGTTTTCTGCCTGCTCCGGACTGTTCCGGAAACGGTAACGCCGGACAAAAGGTCGCCTGCGTCCACCGTATGGGTAGCGGCGCCGGCGGCGCCGATACGGTTACACCACCAGATCGTTCCGATGACTATCCCTGCGATCAGCATGGGCAGCAAAATACGCGTGGTATTCTTATTCTTAAACATTTCAAATCCGCCAAGATAGAACCGTTTCACTTCCTGCCAGATAGAGTCGGTTATCGGCTATCGGCAGGGGCTGATTGAGCAACAACTTTGCCCGTTTTCCGGCGGGCGGACGATTTTTTTATGGAACGACGATAGACTCAATAGTGCTGACGGCCTGGCCCGGACCAACCCCGCCGACGTCGCTGAAGCCTGCCAGCCACTGCCCGTTCTCTTGCGGTGTGCAGTGCCTGAGAATGGCCTGAAAGATAGGCCATTCATCGCTACCGGCTTTTTCCAGGCGGATGATCATCTGGATGCCGGGGCTGAAAGGCAACTCGGCGGCAAGTTTGATGCCCAGGCCGTTCGCGGACCAGTTAACCAGTTGGCCGCTTCGAACAGCGGTCTGATCCCCGTGGGCAAGGCTATCGGCCGGCCATAATGAAGCCACGATGTACGTTGACGGATCGACCTCGTATCGAGGCTGACTGCGCCTGTTGATCGAAAGTATCCTGGTGGGGCGCTGCACAACCAGACCGTCAACGCGCCGTGTCGGATATAATTGGAACTGGCAGTGATCAAGCACCGTGGTTCGCGCTTGCAGCAGGAAGTGTCCCATGGGAAAGGCCATTCCCAGCTCCCACCCGACAGGTACACAAACCTTGTGGTCCTTGGCTACGGGCACATCCAGGACCAGGCGGTCCGGTCCGGCGGCGCCCAGGAATTGGCTGCGGAGGCGCTTGTCGGTTTCCGGCGTAACAGGTTTGAGGATCAGGTACACACGGCTGCGGCGCGCAACGGCCTCCATAAACGTAACATCCGCGAACGACTTGCTTTGCCGCGTGGTCATGAACACGAATCCCGTTGAACCCGCTCCGACCGGCTGCTGCCGGTACTTACAATAATCCCGTTGAACCTTGGATTTATCGGTTCACACGAGGTGGCGATTCAGTAGTGCAAACTTTCTGCTTCCCCCCGCTCGGGAAACAACAATAGAAGTATTGCACATCATAACGGGAAATGACGATAAGAGTTTGCACAAGGCCGGCTATATGTGGATAAGAGGATTTCAGGTCGGGATTTGTGGACTTTACAAATACTGGCGTATGGTTTATATTTAAAGAGGTTTTACGCAGGCGTGGAGGGAGTAAATCTCGGCGGCATGGCCGCTTCACAAATCGGGGCGAATTGCAAGAAGGACCTTCAGCATCGGCCCGGACGAGAATAGGTTTAAGGAATCCAAAATCTGCAATTTCACAGCCGCGGAAACATCTTTGGCGCAGCACGACGCGCAATAGCGTGACAGTACGGACATCTGCCGCCTCGGGAGACATATGATGAATATGAGAACTGGAAATCTTAAAAAGGTTGTCGTCTTGGTCTGCCTGCTGTCCTGCTGTGGGCTGATGGGTTGCTATAATGCCGACGAGGTTAAACAGTTCCTGCTGAAGCCGCGTCGTCAGGTCTCCGGCCTGGAGTACCGTGTGTATCCTCCTGACATGATATCCATCGACTCCCTCCACGTGCAGGAGATTCAGGGTGTCAGGCAGCGGGTTCGCCCGGACGGGAAAATCAATCTTCCACTGCTGGGCGAGATATCAGTGGCGGGTAAGACGCCGAGCGAGATCGAGAAGTTGCTGACCGAAGCGGCCAAAGACTACTACGAGCAGGTAGATGCGACCGTGCAGGTTGTTGGGTACAACTCGCAGAGGTTTTACGTTTTCGGGCATGTGTCTAGTCCCGGACCGTTCGCCTGGACCGGTCACGACACGCTTCTGGACGTGCTGTCGATGGCCCGACCGACTTCTATGGCTTGGCCGGAACGGATTATCGTCGTCAGGGGCACTACACCCCAGGAAGGCGGCTGCGCCACCACTCAGCCGTCCGGGCAGTATCGCATGACGGGCGTGCATCCTCCTGGCGAGGACAACCCACGCTACAAAATGACGATAAACCTTATGGCAATGGTCCAGTCAGGCGACCTGGCGAATAATATTCTGTTAAAGCCCAACGACATAATCTACGTCCAGCCTAATCCATTTGCGAGGGTTGCATTGGCGGTTAACAAAATCTTCTCTCCGGTTCGCGCGTCGGCCGATGGGCTTGGCGACTTTAGAGAGTTGGTCCGCCAGGTCAGATGGATAGATGACGGTCAGCCCAGGGATGAGGGCGGAGATAGAGACACCCTCATAGTCAGGTAAATTGGCGTGCCTATGGTTGTTGATGCCGCCACCAACACCTGTCAGTGATGTGAGGGACACTATAGCAACAATGGTTGAAACATCGAACAAGAAGACGCCGCGAGATATTCTGCGGATGGTTTTCCGCCGCAGGCGGCTGTTTTTGCTGGGCGCGTCGCTGTTCGCGATTATTGCGATGCTGGGGGCATATTATCTTCCGGTAAAGTACACCGGTACGACCATATTCGAGCATCGCAGGGACGTGGCGACTGAGCGTATTCTTGCGAGGGGGAGCGAATCGTTCGAGGTAATCAGGCTGTCGATACAGAACGATTTGGCCAACCGGAAAGCCGTGGCGGAAGTTGCCAAAGAACTTGGTCTTCTGAAGGGATTGCCGCGCGACTCCGAAGGCAAACTGACCCGCAGCGGGAAGATGGCTGAACAACAAACCATCGGCAACATTATAAAGAACGCGAAAGTCGTCCTGCGGACACGTTCAACGAACGTGGACCGCTTCTCTGTCAGTGTTACGCATCACGATCCGAAACTTGCCAAGCAAATCCCCACTGCCCTCGTAAAAAACCACAGTGAGCGGCTCTTGGGAGCAATCAAACTTCGCCTTACAAAAAATATCAAGTTCCTGAAAGATCAAGCTGACCAGTGCGAATTACGTCTGACGGAGTTCACGAACGAGAGAATCAGATTTGAGACCAAACATGCCGGCATGATGCCCGAAAGTCCCGGCGCGCTGTATAGTAATCTCCAGAGAATCAACGATGCCCTTGACACCCTTGGCCAACAGCAGAATGCGGACAGATTGAAGATAGTGCGCTTCGAAGTCCAACTTAAGGCATTGGGAAACCCTATTACCCCTACAACTGCACCGGCCAGTCAGCCGGCCAGTCAGCCGGCCAGTCAGCCGGTCAGTCAACCGGCCAGTCAACCGGCCAGTCAACCGGCTAGTCAGCCAACCGATCGGCTCGTTGAGTGGGTTCAGGAACTGAATCCGGAAAAGAAACGGTTGGAGGATCAACTGCGGCAATTCAAGGAGCGGTTGAACAACGCTGTTACCATCAGCGGCATGAAAGAGACGCATCCGACAGTAAAGATACTCATGGCAAAGATTGCAGAGTTGGAAAAACGGCTTGAGGAAGCGCCGGAGTGGGTTACGGTGCACAAAATGACCAGGAGAGTGGACTCTGTCGGACGACGGTTGGCCGCCCAGATGATACACACCCACATTGCGGCCGCGGTGTCTGAACTGGAAGCAGCCGCTAAGGAAAGCGAGCGTCTCCGAAAACGGCGGGAAACCCTTCGGGTACTGATGGCTAACGTCGCTCCTGTCCGACAGGAATACAAGCGGATCATTGAAAAGGTAAAGAAGCAAGAGGGGGAAATGAATCGCTGGCGAAAACAACTTGCAGAGGTTCAAATGGCCCTTGATGCAGAAGTGGAAGGCCGTCGTACGCAGCTGAATGTAATACAACCAACTCAGGAGCAGATTCTGCCGTCAGATCCGAAGTTGTACATGGTGCTTGGCTTTGCGATCATGGGGGGGCTGGCTTTTGGCGGCGGGTTGGTGTTGTTGGCCGGTCATTGGGACCACTCTGTTACCACGACCGACGACGCAAGAGAGTTCTTCAACATACCTGTTTTCGGCGTTACAAGCGAAATTATTTCCGGTCATCAACGCACTATGAGACGGCTGAAGCGATGGGTCATCGGACCGATCGTAACGATCATCGTTCTCGTCGGCTTGGCGGCGTCTGTGCTGAGTATTACGCTTTGGCTGAAACATCCTCAAAAGTACGAAGAATGGAAGGCCTCGCCGGTCGGGTTTGTCTCCAGCGCTGTTGCCGATAAAGCCAAAAAAGTGTCGGAGTTGTTTTAAAGGACACAGGATGTACCTGAGTTTTTACAAGTTGAAGGAGTTTCCTTTCTCCATCACGTGTGATGAGCGGTTCTTTTATGAAAGTTCAATTCACGCTGAAGCCCTTGCCAATATGATGTACACCGTCCAGCAGCGAAAAGGCATGGTACTGATCACGGGTGAAGTCGGCGCCGGAAAGACATTCCTCGGCAACATGCTCGGGGCGCGTCTGGGACCGGGATGCCTGACGGTCCAGATGCGAAATCCTCCACAATCGGCCAAGCAGTTCGTTCGGGCTGTGGCCAACCAGGTCGGTGTCAATGCCCGCTCTTCTGCGGACAAGCAGTCCCTGGTGGAAGAACTTGAGCGGCACCTCGTTCGTTTGCATAACCGCGGCCGACTGGTGGCGCTGATCATGGATGAGTCTCAGGATTTACCGGCGGTGTCTCTTGAAGAATTACGTCTCCTCTGGAACTGGGAGGACGAAGGACAGAGGTTGATTCAGATCGTTCTGATCGGCCAGCCGGAATTACGCCAAAAGCTTCAGGAAGCCAGGTGGGAACCCCTGAGGCAGCGGATCGTTTTGAGCTATCACCTGGGTCGTTTGTCTGCCGAAGACACAGCCGGATATATCGATCATCGGATCAGAGTGGCGTCGGACGATGGCTGCCTGGCGGAATTTACTCACGAGGCGAAGGCGGACATCCACGCCGCCACCGACGGTATCCCGCGACTGGTGAATGTTCTTTGCGACAACGCGCTGCTGGTGGGTTACGCAAAGGGTATCCCCCTTATCGACAAACCAATCATAGACGGAGTGATCAGAGACATGACCTGCTGGGGATTGCGGGTTTCCGAATCGCCGCCGGAGCCGCTGAAGAGGAATAAGGCTTCCATAATAACCTAGGAGTAAGATGTGGCTGACGTATGGGAGGCAATGAAGAAGCACGAGGCCGAACAGGCCGAACAGGCCAAGCAGACCAAGCAGGTCGAACAGGCCAAACAGGAAGGCGGTGCGCCGAGCGGGAAAACACCTGTGCCGACCTCCGTGCGGACAGATACGCCTGTCATCGCGGGAATCAGCGATGATGGACGATCCTCCGAACTTCTGGTGGTGCACCATGACCGCGGCGGGGCAATTACCGAAGAATACCGTTCTTTGCGCACCAACCTGCTGGCTCAATGCCCCGACGGCCGATTTTGCTATCTGGTTACCTCGGCCAATGCCGGTGAGGGAAAGACGGTTACCTGTTTGAATCTTGGTCTGGTTATGGCCGAATATGTAGATAGCCGCACGATTGTCATTGACTGTGATTTGCGAAAGGGCAGGATGGCCGGTTTGCTCGGCGTCGATCGCTCACCCGGCATGGCGGATTTGCTTCGTGGCTCAGCGACGCTGAAAGAGTGTATCCAGCCGACTGGTTGTAACAACCTGTTTTTTGTTCCTGCGGGCAAGACGAGCCGGACCGAAACGGGCGAACTGTTGGGTCGGCCTGAATTGGACGAGATCGTCAGCGAACTACGACGGCAGTATGACTACGTCATTTTCGACACGCCGCCGATTAATATAGCCGCGGATGCGGGAGTCCTTGGACGCGCCGCCGGAGAAGCCTTGATCGTGGTCAGGATGAACAAAACCCGGCGAGAGTCCGTCATGAAAACAATCCGCTTGCTGCACGCGGCGAATGTTAAATTGTCCGGCATTGTACTGACTCATCGTAAGTACTACATCCCAAACTACCTGTATCGATATTCGTAGGGTTTTGAAGTAAGCGTTTTGCCAACGGACGAGAGTGATTGGAATTGGCCCATCGCAGATTATCCAAGTCAAGGACTATGCTGAGACAGATGCCGAAGCATGGCAAAAGTATGTGTATGCCCATCCGTCGGCTACCGTCTTTCACATGCCGGCCTGGAGCCGAGCCGTGGAGAGAACGTATGGTCATCGGCCCATGCATCTGACGGCCTGGTCCGGCGAGCGCGTGGTTGGCGTGCTCCCTCTTTTTCTGGTCAAGAGTATCTTCGTCGGGCGAGTGCTGGTCTCCGTGCCCTACGCGACGTATGGCGGTATCCTGGCCGACTCGGATGAAGTTGCCAAGGCGATCCTTGACGCCGCCGAGCAACTCGCCGCCGAATCAAAGGTCGAGTATCTTGAGTTACGTCACCGGGACGCCAATAAACTGGGTTTGCCCGAAATTGAACGATACGACACCTTCCGTAAACGTCTGCCGGAGAATCCCGAGGATGTCCTGCCGTCTTTACCAAAGAAGACACGCGCCGCAGCCCGTAAAGGCCTGAAGGTGCTGACGGTGGAGACAGGGCCTGATCTGCTCGATCCGGTGTACGACCTGTACTCCTATACGATGAGGAGGCTTGGGTCTCCCAACTTCAAGAGGCGGC
>DAOWOP010000110.1 GCA_030642005.1 Planctomycetales bacterium | reverse complement strand
ACGTCGCCGAGGGCGGGACCTGAAATAATCAACGGCGTCCGCGCCTCGTCTATCAGGATGTTATCAACCTCATCGACGATGGCGTAATCGCGGCGTTGCTGGACCTGCTCTGCCGGCGACAGTTTCATATTGTCGCGGAGGTAGTCGAAGCCGAACTCGCTGTTGGTGCCGTAGATGACGTCGCAGGCGTATTGCTCCTGCCGCTCGGCGCTGTCCATCGGCTGCTGGATCGCGCCGACCCGCATACCCAGCAGATCGAATATAGGCCAGGCAAAATCGCAGTCGCGCTGGACCAGGTAATCGTTGACGGTAACGATATGAACCTTCTTGTCGTCCAGGACGGCCATATAGACAGCCGGGTAACAGGCGATGGTCTTGCCCTCGCCGGTCGCCTCTTCGGCGATTGTTCCATCGTGGAGCACCTGCCCGGCGACCAGTTGCACGTCGAATTGGCGGTGGTCACGCGCCAGCCAGGACGCCATGCGAACAGCGGAGAACGCTTCGGCCAGGATACTTTCCTGCGATTCGCCGTCGGCCAACCGGCGGTGAAGATCGCCCGACTTGCCCGTCAGCCACTCCTTCGCCACTACCGGCACGACCTGGAGCAACTCGGCCATTCGGACCAGTTCGTCCGCATCGACCTTCCCGTCCATCGCTTCAGCCGCCTGGCGAACGAGAGCATAATACTCATCTTCAAACTTCCGCCCAGCCGCGTTAATCCGCTCCCGAACCACAGCCATCCGCGCGCGGACCAGCCGCTCGTTCCGGGAACCGCCAAGCAACTTGACGAACATTCTGCCTATCGTAGAAAACATCAGCATAAGTATCGCATCTTGTATCCGACGGCGTCAAGCGATGCGAACTTGCCAATGGTCTTGCAGGCTCGTACGATGCGTGTTCCGAAGACGCCGCAAGGGACAGACCGAACCGGAAGACATCAGGTACGATGCTGGAATAATATCAATAAAATCAGCGAGTCAGGCCCTTGTAAATCCTTCCCTGATATGCGAGAATGGTGGTAGTTGATAAGGGAGTTTTATCATGTCGTCCGTTTCGGGCCAAGGTCTCGGCCGATTGGAGAAAGTTGCCGAACTGGAGGCGTCGCTTCTGGGGCGGATTGACGCCAGCGCCGACGAACTCCGTCACATCGAATGTCTCGACGAGGAGCAGCGGGCGGAGATTCACACCATCCTTGAGGCGATGAAGCATGACGGTCTCTCTCACGTCGCCGTCATTCAGGCCCTGGCCGGCGGCTGGACTCAGGAGACCTGCCATGCCTGAGCGAGCGATCCTCCGCGAACACTTCAACGAGATGCTCCAGACCGTAACAGCCGCAGCGGCCGAGTACGACCAACTCGCCGCCGAGGCAACCGGATCGGATCGGCGCGACCAACTCATCAGACTCACGCGAGATAAGTACCGATACGTGGAACTTACCGGCCGGCTGCTGGAAATCCTCGACGAGTGAGGCGACAATGACAGGTGCGCGGACCATACAGACTATATAGCAGGATTATGGGGATTCCAATCTTGTTCAAAGAAGAAGAAGAAGAAGAAGAAGAAGAAGAAAGATAGCGGGATTACGGGGATTATTGGATTACAAGGATTTTATTTTTGCTAAAAGAAACAGAAAAGAAAATTGTCACATTCTGCTTATAAACTGGGCGTTATCGGTGCGGGCAATATGGCTGAAGCCCTGCTGCGCGGGGTGATCTCGGCCAATCTTATCGGTCATAACGCCGTTGTCGCTTCCGATCCGCAATTTTCACGCCGGCAGCACTTCACGCGCGAACTGGGCATCACAACGGAATCCGATAATACCATTGCCGCAAAATGTCCGCGAATTATCCTCGCGGTCAAGCCGCAAATGATGGCCGAGGTGCTTGAAGGTATCGCCGAAGCAGTTCACCCCGACGCGACGATAATCAGCATCGCCGCCGGTATCCGCTCGCAATTTATCTTCGAGGAACTTGGCGGCAAAGGGCGGATCGTCCGCGTCATGCCGAACACGCCTATGTTGGTCGGCGCCGGCTTAAGCGCCGTAGCCGCCGGGCCAGGCGCAAAAGAAGCGGACTTAGCCTGGGCGGAAAAACTCTTCGCCGCCTGTGGAAAAACCGTTCGCATCCCCGAAGAACTAATCGACGCGGTCATCGCCGTCAGCGGGTCCGGGCCTGCGTATTTCTTCTACCTCATCGAAGCCATGATCGCCGCCGGCGTAGCAGAGGGACTCGACCGGGACATGGCGATGGCTCTTGCGATCCAGACCTGCCACGGGGCGGGCGAACTGCTGGTCCGCTCCGGTGAACCGCCGGAGGTCCTGCGGGCGAGAGTTACCAGCCCCGGCGGGACGACCCAGGCCGCCATTGAATCAATGGAATCATCCGGCGTCCGAGACGCTCTCATCACCGCCTTCCGCCGAGCGGCCGAACGCTCACGCGAACTGGGGAAATAGCGCCACAGAGGCACAGAGGACACAGAGAAAAACTTATTGAACAACATTATTTATTGCTTTTGTTTTGTAAAAACAATTTGTTTCTCTGTGTCCTCTGTGCCTCTGTGGCGTTATTTTTTCGGTTTCGGCCAGGCGTCGGGGGAGGGGAGGTCTTGCAGCGAACGCTTACCGCGCGCCAAATCCAGCGCTGCCAGCGCCAGTACGTCCATTGTATCGACAACCGGAACGGTCGCATCATTCGGGCCGAGAGCGAGCGAAATCTCCGAACAGGCGAGGATTACGACTTCGGCCCCCTGCTGCTCGATAAGCCCCTTGGCTGCCTCGCGCAGCAAATCCCTCGGCGATGGGTCGCCCTCATCCAGCAGCCCGGCCTTGATCCCGCCGGATCGCTTGCCGTCTTTACGGGATCCGTAAACAGCCCGCATCACCAGTTTCTCCTGGAGATTCGACGGGTCGGATTCATCCTCGCTGTCGGTTGGATAGACCAACTCGACGCCATGGCTGGCGAACACTTGGCCGAACAGGTCAAAGCGGCACGTGCCCGTCGTCGCTAAAAGCCCAACACGCCCGGCGGACGGATGATGCGAAAGCACATAATCGACCGTCTCGGCGACGACGTGGACAAGAGGCAGCGGGATATCGGCGGCGATTGCCGGCAGGAAGGCGTGGGCGGTGTTGCACGGGATCGCGGCGAAGTCGGCCTCGGCGCGGTGCAGTCGCTTCAGCGACCGCAGCAGGTACGGCGCCGGGTCGGGTGCACCGGCCAGCAGCGACCCGGTCCGAACGGGCGTATGAGGCGCCGATGAGACGACCCATTCGGGAAAGTCTGAATCGCCGATCGCCCCGAATCGCTCGGCAGCCAGTTCCAGCAACCGTCTCTCGAACCCGATGTGCGCGAAAGGCCCAAGCCCGCCGACAATACCGGGAATCAAAGGAAACTTCGGATGACCCAGACCGTCGCTCATCCCTGCTGCTCCATCGTCTCTGCGTCGGCCGCCGTTTCCATTCTCACCTGTTCAGGAATTCCTCGAACGATCCGCCGAAGATGGCGCGGACGTCGCGGTTGATTTCCTCTTCCGTCGGCCTCCACCCGGCCTCGAAGAGGTCGCCGTACTTATCGACGAGGACATCGGCGACGAGCTTCCGCGCGTGGTTCCACTTGTATATCAACTGGTCCAGGACGCGAGCGTCGGAGTGCTGGCAGGTAAATGCCGTCCCCAGCATTTCCAGCCTCTGGCGTGTCATCTCCGAAATGATGCTGGGGTTGTTGCAGTACCACCAGCAGCCAAAGATATGCAGGTTGCCGAAATTCCTGGCCAGGACGGTCAACTCGTGCTGGTTGACGCGCGAGAGCATCGTAACGAGCAACTTCGCATCGGTGTGTTTCTGGAGCATTCTCGCTAAGGCCATTACGTCGGAGACCCCGACGCCGACGCCGGCGTCGCGCAGGCCCGGATTCACGTCCCTGCGTACGCCTATCATCAACGCCAAAGGCACGCCGGCCTCGGCGGCAGCCGGCATGACGGCGCGATCAATCAGCCTGGTGAACGCCGAATCGTCGCCGTAGGCGAATTCAGGGCCGATCGAAGCCGCGAAGTACACCGGCTTGATCCGCGCCGACCAATCGAGGAGATAGCGGCGGACCTCATCGCAGGTCTTCTCGTCCGGCTCGGCCTTGACGGCGTAACCAGCCTCGACCATGACGCCGGCGGCTTTTTCCCAGCCGTCGGCGAACAGCGGATCAATCCGCAGCGCCGTCTTGAGGCATTCCGGCACGGCCAAGCCCTGCCGCCAGAGTTCCGTCTGGGCGGCGCTGAAAACGTCGTTGGTCATCACGGCGTAGTCGATATTCGCCATGGTGAACACCTTCGGCAGGTATTCTTCGATATTCTGTTCGGCGAACCATTTTCTGATGCCGGTAAGGTCGCGCCCCGCCACGTCCAGCCCCAGGCGGTTGAAAGTTGTGATTGCGCCGCGAGCGGCCTCGGACAACGCGCCGCGATTAAGGAAAAGATGCTCCCAAACCAGGTCGGCCTGGGCCGATTTGGGCATGGCCCAGAACTTTTCGTAAGTCAGGTCGCGCGGGGCGACGGTGAACAGTTCGGCCACCAGGTAGTGATAGGTCAATATCTCGTCGGCGCCCCAGAGCAGCATATCGCCGTGGCTCGGCGGGAACAGGTGGGTGTGAACGTCGGTAACGACGGTCGTCTCGACCGCCTTGCGAACGGCGGCCACCAACTCGTTCGCATCTTTGTACATGCCTCGGACCTTTCCTCTGCTCTTGCTCGAATTCCTGCTATCGCAAAGCAGAAAGGATAGCAGGAAAAAAAAGAGGGTGGGAGTCTTTTTTCCGCTGACGGAAGAGAGTATAAAAGTAATCTCGTGGATGAAGCGAAAAAAAGACTCCCGTTCTCTTTTTCTTTGGAAAGGATTCCTCTGCCATGACGACGCCGACTGTCTGGAAAGTTCAAGTGGAACGGTGGTCCGAAGCGATCCGCGATCGGATTCTTTCGCCGGCGGCGGAGTTGCCAACCGAATTTGCCACCACGACCGAGCACCTTACGCCGGCGGCGGCGGCCAGGCTGCGGTACCGTCCGATCCGCCGAGGCAGGAAGTGGGGGCGGAAATGGGAATATGCCTGGTTCCGCTGCAAAGTAAAGGTTCCGCGTGCGCCTAAAGGCAAGGCTTTCGTCCTTACGGGCGAGACCGACACCGAATCCGTCGTCTTTGTCGATGGCCGACCCGTCGGCGCCTTGAACCGGCCCCACCGGGAACTGGACGTTTCCCGCCTGATCAAAGACGCCGGCGTGGTGAAAGTCCTTATCGAGACCTACGCCGGCCACGGGCCTACCCCTCTCCACCTGCCGTACCTGCTTCCCGGCAAGGAACCGATTCCGGCAACCCCGCCGGCCCAGCGGATCTTCAAAGGTCTGTGGCTGGCCGAGTGGAACGAGGATGCGTACCAATTGTGGATTGACGCGACGACCGTATGGGGGCTGAGCCGTGCCCTGCCGCCTGACTCACTCCGCCGCCACCGCCTGGAAAACGCGCTCAAGGAGGTTATCGCCCTGGTCGATCCTGAAGCCGACCCGGAAATCTTCGATGCTTCACTCGCCGCAGCCAAAGCGGCCCTGGCGGACCTGCTGGCAGCCCGTAACGGACCGACGATGCCGGAGATGTTTTGCTTCGGGCACGCCCATCTGGACGTTGCCTGGCTCTGGCCCCTGGAGCAGACCACCCGTAAGGTCGGCGCGACCTTTTCCACCGCCCTGGCGCTGATGGAGCGATATTCTGAATATCGCTTTGGCCAAAGCCAGACGCAGTTGTACGAGTACGCCAGAATCCATTATCCGGATATCTTCAACGGCATCCGCCGGGCGGTACGGCGCGGGCAGTGGATCGCCGACGGGGCCATGTGGGTCGAGCCGGACACCAACATAGCCGGCGGCGAGGCGCTCATCCGCCAGTTCCTCTATGGAAAACGTTACTTCAAGGAGCACTTCGGCATCGACAGCGAGGTCTGCTGGCTGCCGGACGTGTTCGGTTACAGCGGCAACCTGCCGCAGATACTCCTCGGCTGCGGTGTCAAATACTTCAGCACGGCTAAAATTTTCTGGAACCTCTACGGCGGGACGACCTTCCCGTACGAGACATTCACATGGGAAGGCATCGACGGCAGCGAGGTTTTGGCCCACTTCCACCGCGACTACAACGCCGAGACGCATCCCGAAGCCATTGCCAAACGATGGACCGACTGTGTGCACAAGAACGGGACCGACAAGTTGCTCTACCCCTTCGGCTGGGGCGACGGCGGCGGCGGTCCGACGCGGGATCACCTTGAATACCTACGCCGCGAAGGCGACCTGGAAGGCCTGCCGCGCACTCGCTACGCGTCTCCGCGCGAGTTCTTCGCCACCTTGGAAAAGGCCGGCCCGCCTGAGGCGCGGTACGTCGGGGAACTGTATTTCGAACTCCACCGTGGCACGTACACGTCGCAGGCGCGGACGAAGCGCGGCAATCGCAAGTGTGAATTCGCCCTCCGCGAGTCAGAAATCTGGTCCGCCGCGGCGGTGATCCTTCGTGGCCGAAAAGTCCCGCGCGAGCGACTGGAAAAGGCATGGAAGGCCCTGCTACTAAACCAGTTCCACGACATCCTGCCCGGCTCGTCCATCCGGCGGGTGTACGAAGAAGCCGAGGCCTTGTATGAGGAAGTCCTGGCCGAATGCGGGAAAATCGCCTCTGCCGCCAGAAGCGCCATCGCTTCAGGCCGGGACGGCTGGACGGTGTGGAACTCGCTTTCCTGGCGGCGCGACGCTCTGGCAGCGGTGCCCGCCAAGGGCAAGACGCTTCAGGCCGTCGATGACAGCGGCAACGTTCTGCCAAGCCAGATCATCGGCCGAGGAAGGAGCCGCCGACTTCTGGTAGCCGTGCCAGGCGTCCCGTCAGTCGGCTGCAAGACGATCAAACTCCTGCCGGGCAAGCCCGCTCCCTACCCGACGCCTGTAACGGCGTGGGCCGGACGCGGTGAAATCATCATGGAAAACGAACATCTCCGCTTGCGGATAGACAAACGCGGCGAGATAACTCAATTACTGGACAAGGCCGCCGACAGGCAGTTAATCCGCCCCGGCCAGGCCGGCAACCGCCTGGAATTGTACCGCGATAACCCCCCGGCCTGGGATGCCTGGGATATCACCGAGCCGTACAGAACCGCGCCGGTCGGGGTCGGTCCGGCCCGGCGTGTCAAAATCGTCGCGGGCGGGCCGTTGGAGGCCCGCGTAGCCGTAGCCCGCAAGGTCGGCCGATCCGACCTGAACCAGGAGATTGTCCTCCGCGCCGGATCGCGCCGGATCGATTTCGAAACCCGCGTCGATTGGCACGAAACCCATCGTCTGCTGAAGGCAGCCCTTCCGGTTGACCTGTCAGCCGCCACACTGCGCGGGGAGATTCAGTTCGGACACGTCGAACGCCCCACACACCGCAACACAGAATTCGAGAAGGCCCGGTTCGAATGGCCCGCGCAGAAATGGGCCGACCTGAGCGAGGCGCACTACGGCATCGCCCTGCTGAACGACTGCAAGTACGGCTACGATATCCTGGACGGCGTGCTGCGTCTGAGCCTGCTGCGGGCGCCCGTTGCGCCGGACGAGCACGCCGACCAGGGTGAACATGCTTTCACATACGCCCTGCTGGTGCACAACTGCGGCTTCGCCGAAAGCAATGTCGTCGGCGCCGCCTATGAACTCAACGCCCCGGTAACCGTCGAAGCCGGCCGATACGCCGACGGGGAGTTCTCCCTGCTCCACGTCTCCGGCAGTGCGGTCGTGGTTGAGACGATCAAGGTGGCCGAAGACGGCGGCGACCCGGTGGTGAGGTTGTACGAATTCACCGGCGGTGCGGCGAGAGCCCGCCTCCGCCTTGCCTCACCGATAAAAAGCGCCGCCGAGTGCGACATGTTGGAAAAACCACGACGGAAACTGCGCATAACCAAAGATGGTGAGATAATCCTGAAATTCCGCGCTTTTGAGATCAAGACCGTCCGGTTACGATTAAAAAAGAAATGAAGGAAATTCGGACGAAGAGTTAAGCATTATCACAACCGCTTCCCGCAACAAGATAATAATATATCCCTTTTGCCTATATCAGCCTTTCACCAAGCCAATTCCCTTTCTTCAAATCAAGACTGATACACCAGCATCTCGTGGAGGTGGGCCGGGATAAAATTATTCATGCTGGCCAGGTATCCACGAATGGCCTCTTCCAGATTTTCTTTGGCCTGTTGGACGGTCAGTCCGCTGGAGACGCACCCCGGAAGCGACGGGCAGGCAGCAGTGAACCCGCCCTCGTCGTTGCGTCGTACTTCTATATATAACTTCATTGTACGCCTCGCTTTCCAGTCCCGAAAAAAACCCGAACATTCAAAAAAACGCATATGCTAGACTGAACGGATGTCGCGATTTGACCTCAATTACCAGCCGCGCCTATCACCGCTCGAAATGACCCCTCCATTATAAAGCGCCGGCCTAGGTAGTTTCAATAAATTTTTACTATTTAATTTCAGGAGTTCCGGGAATTCTCGGCAGCCTTACCTATCTTACCTAAACGGTACACGTGGTAAAGCCGACGGATAGCTATCCGTCGGCTT
>DAOWOP010000139.1 GCA_030642005.1 Planctomycetales bacterium | reverse complement strand
GCTGTTGTGTTGTGCCTGGCTGTAACGGTCTTCGCAGCGAAGCCCGGCGAGCCGAGAATGCCCGACGGCAAGGGAAAGGTGATCCTCAGTAGGGATGAATTCGTCAAGATCACCGGCTACGGCAAGGACAGGAAAGACCCGCAGATGCTGACGATCCCATGGAAGGAGGTGCAGGACCTTCTTGGGGTGGAACTGAAGGGTATGAAGGGCATGGACAAGACGATGGTGAACCTGCCGTGGAAGGATTTCAAAGCCCTTCTGGAATGGTCTGTTCGCAAGGCCAAGCCCGAACCGGATGCCCCTCCGCCGCCGACGGATTACATAATTACCTCCAGCCAGTACATCGGGACGTTGACCGCCGACGGTGCGAGTTTCACCCGCAAGGTCAAACTGGACGTCCTGCGCAAGAAAGGCTGGAAGCGGATTCCGATCCTGCCGACCGGCGTGGCGGTTACCAAGACGACGCTCCCGAAAGAGGTCTATCTCAACAGCGCCGGCGGCGTTTATGAACTGCTGACGGAAAAATCCGGGGCGATGGAAATCGTGCTGGAATTTTCTGTCGCAGTTCACAAGAGCAGCGGCGTCAACAGGGTTTCTTTCCCCAGCACGCCGCTGTGTTCCAGCGTGCTGGATTTGACGATTGACGGCGAGAAGGCGGACGTGAAGGTAGCCGGCGCGCAGTCGATCCTGGTTAAGGAGGCCGACAAGAAGACGCACGTGGCGGCGGCTATCCCTTCCGGCATGGCGATCGATATCACCTGGCAGCGCGCCCTTCCGAAAGTCAAGGCCGCTCCGACCAAACTCTACGCCGAGACCAGAACGCTCGTGGCCGTGGCGGAAGGCATCCTCGTCTGCACCGAGACGGTCGATTTCAACATCCTCCATACCGCCGTGAAGGAACTGAAATTGGCCGTGCCGGAAGGCGTCAGCGTCCTTGAGGTCGCCGGGCGGAATATCCACGACTGGCGGGTCGAGAAGGACGGTCGTCTGGTAATCGTTCCGCGCGGCGAGGTCATAGGGCCTTACAGCCTGCGGATTTCTTACGAGATGCCCGCTGCTGATGTTGCGGAGGTCCCGGTCCTTCGCGCCTCCGGCGTCGAGCGTGAAAAGGGCTTCGTCGGCGTAATCGCCCTTGCCAACGTGGAAATCAAAGCCGGCAAGGTCGCCGGCGCTACCGTCATAGACGTCAAACGTCTTCCCTCGGCGATAGCGGCAATGACGAAGCAGCCGATCCTGCTGGGCTTCCGCTACATCAGCGACAAGTTCAGCATCCCGCTGACGATCAAGAAACACGGCGAGGTCAGCGTGTTGGTAACGATTATCGACAGCGCGATGCTGACGATAATGCAACTTCCCGACGGACGGCGAATGACCAGGGCTATTTATACGGTCCGCAACAATCGCAACCAGTTCCTGCGTATCAGGATGCCCGCCGGCGCGGAGATATGGTCGGCAGCGGTTAGCGGCAAGACGGTTACACCGGCAGTGGACGAGAAAGCAAATGTGCTGATCCCGTTGATCCGCAGCGCCGCCGGTGCTCGCGAACTGGCTAGTTTCCCGGTGGAGTTGGTCTATGTGGAGACGCCGGCCGAGACCGCACCGGCTTCAGGGAAAATGCGCGTGGCACTGCCCCAACTGGACACGCCCGCGATGCACATGATGGTGAATTACTACGCCCCGAAAGAAGGAAGGTACGGTAAGGGTGGCGGGCTGTTCGCCGCACCGAAAAGCGGTTTCACCGGCACACTCCACATGGTGGAGGAATTCACTCGAATGGCCGCCGACCGCGGCGGAAGGATCGTCGTGAGAGACGCCGCCAAACAGGCCCGCGCCATGCAACAGCAGTTTGACGTGAAGATGGCTTCAGAGGCCCGAGCAGTCGGTGTTACGCCCATCCGCGTCCGGCTGCCTATCGACGGAAAACTCTTCAAACTGGAAAAAATCCTCGCGCTGCCGGGAGATGACCTGTACTTCAATGTCGAGTACAGCGACTGGAAAGCCTCCAAATAAAGTTCAGGTTGTTGCAGCGTGGTGTTCAACTTGTTTCAAAGATTGCAAAGATGGCGAAGAACACCACGAGGAACGCCGAGCCCGCCTGGCCGATTACAGGTTCGAGTCCTGTCGCGCGACCCGTGTGCCTCCGGCCTGAGGGAGTTTGCAAACATGGCGAAGGTGCACAACGTCGATCCGACGGTGCACTCACGGGCCGTCCAAAGGCTGGTCGGCTCGAATGTTCTCGGCTATCAAGACATTTTCCGATATGTCGGCCCGCCTTTTTTCCTTACACTGGTTATCGTCGACGGTGTGGGCATTTCGAGGATTCTTTTTGTTTGGGATAAATTATTTTAAACACGGCGCAAATTATCAGTCGGCGACCACGTCTAAATAACAGAAGCCGGCTGATGTGCCGGTTGCAGCCGTTATCAAGTGGTTCTTGGGGAACTTGAGAAACTGTGAGCAGGCTTAGCGAAGAACAAGTCGCCATGTACTATCCTCGTTTATTCCGGACGGCGCTGCGACTGACGGGCAGCCGCGAAGATTCAGCCGATCTGACACAACAGGCATTTTTAAAGGCACTAAGCCGTTGGGGGCAGTTTGACGGCAGATGCCGACCTGCAACGTGGCTTCACGGCATACTTCTCAACTGCGTACGGGACTGGTTCCGCAGGAAAGCGCGCCGGAGTACCGAGGAGTTTCATGAATGGGCCTTGGTGGATATAGCTTCGGACCGGAACAGTGTGGCCGAGAGGCTTGACCGACAAGAACAACTCGATTTTCTGCGCCGGGCCATTGAAGATCTTCCTGATGATACTCGTCCGGCCTTCGTTGCAGCGGTCATTGACGGCTACACCTACAGGGAGGTCGCCGAAATGCTTTCCATTCCAGTGGGGACTGTCGCTCACCGCATTTATCGTGCCCGCCGAAGTCTGCGCAATGCAATGCCGGAATCATTTATGGAGGCGTAACAAATGGATGAGAAACTGCAAATCACGCTCGAAAGCCGTATTCAGGAATTACTGGCTGGTGAGTTAGGTCAGACCGAGACGGCGGAACTGCTTGTAGTGATTGGACGGGATGACGAGGCCCGGCGGATACTGGCCGAGGTGCTTGAACTTCAACGGCAGTCTCGCCGGAGTTTCGGCTACGATGTCGGCAATGAGGTGATACAAGCATCACTGGCTAAGACAACAGGTTCGCTGCATGAGATGAGCATCCCTGCGCCTGTTACCGCGCGGCGAAGCAGGCCGAACCTGCGCAAACTGATGATGAGGATCGCTTGGCCTATACGCATCGCCGCGATGGTGGTGATTGGGGTATCCGTATTTATGGCGGTAACGGCTCGTCATGACAGCCGACTGCTGCTGAACCAACTCGCTCGAACTGAACAGGTTGTTACTTTGCCGAAACCGACAGTCGAGGAATTGATGTGTTTGCGTCGGGTGTGGAATCAGGTCTCCGAAAGCAGCGGGAATTTCAGGCCGTGGGTGTTCCTTTCAAACGGGACCGGCCAATTCGCATACGTGCCGGCCGACAGCGTCGCTACAAACGGGAGCAAACTGGTTTTGCTGCGGTGCGTGATCGTCAGCGGCGAGAGACAAAGCACGATGCAGATGAACCTGCTGCTGCCGGCGCAGCAGGCGGTGCAACTGACTGTTCCGGAAGCCGGCCTGCTTGCCGGCCAGCCGATTCGTTTGGCTGTCTCGGCCTCGAAGGAATGGGCGAGCATAGGGTTGAATGTAGGCTCGGATTCCGACGGCTCGGCCGGGGTGCAGGGGCGAGTTCGGATCGGCGGCGGTGCTACTGAAATCGGTCAGTTCCGTCTTGACGGCAAAAAGATGAAGGTGATTTTGCAGGCAACGACACTGAATGGCGACGTTATCTGATTCAAGCATCAGGGCGAAAGGGGCGCATTGTGCTGGGTAAAAACGTGTACATCTTATTGGCGGCGGGAGCGGCGGCGATTGTCGTGCCGTGGTCGGTCGGCCAGGAGATGCGCACGGCGAAATCCAGGCCCGCGCCGCTTGCAATACCGCGAATATCCATCAACCTCTCAAGTCCTGCCGGAGCGGCTGACCGCCCCGGCGTTCCAGCCCTGGCAGGCAGCACAGTAACCGTAACCCTTCTCGGCGAACCGAAGGCCAAGTGCCTGTGGCAGTTGGGCTACCGTAACACCGTAGTTGCCCAGAATCACTTGCGACTTGATGTGAAAGGCATCAGACAGTTTAAACTAGTGCTGCCCGGAGTTCGCAGCAGGGCGGAGTGTACGTTGATGGTCATTACCGGTCAGAAAAAGTTTTCCGACCGGCTGATAATATTTCCCTCGGCTGGACTGGCCGATTCCGCCAAACTCATCAAGGCCAGTCGGTTCGCGGTAATTGATGATCGCGGCAGGATTCAGAATGCTCTCAAGACCGAGAAGGTCGTTTTTGAAGACCTCACTTCGCGGCTGTTGCAGGACAGTTTCGATGGTGATGCGGTCATCCTGGCCGGTTTTGAAAAGAGTGCGCTGCTCGAGGACGCCTGCCGGCGGCTTGACGGGCGGGTCGAGAAAGGGATGTTTGCCGTTATCGTCAATCCGCCGGAGAAGTGGGCCTGCTGGGGCATATCCAGGCGGCGGCTTTCGCTCCCCCTCAAAGCCACAGTAACCTTTGCCGGCGATTTCGGCAGTGTGATTTGGCCGGGGGACCTCGGCGCAGGGTCGTGGCGGTTCGTGCTCCACGCTGAAAATCAATGGGAGATCCCGACGTGGGTTGCGGACCTCGGCAGCAGGTCGTTATGGTTTGTGATTCACAGGGGCAGGTCATGGCCGGCGCAGGCCTGGGTTACGGATATTGGCGCCGGGTTACAGCGGCTTGTGCTTTACGTTGGAAGAACATGGAGAATGTTGGCGTGGATTGAGGAGGTCTCAAAAGATGATGCGGGAAGACCGCATCGGCTCAAACATCCGTTGATTGCCGTGCGGCGAATCGGCAGGGGAGGTGTGATCGTGGTTATGCTGCCGCAAATGGCCGACCCGCTGACCGATGCGGCAGGACGCGGAGTTTTTGACGAAATTGTTCTTTGGGTATTGAAACAGCGTTTCGGTAATCGTTCAGGTAAGGAGAAAAGATCATGACTGGAAAAAAGATGATAGTAGCGTGCATAGTGCTGGCGGCTTCGATAGTGGTTACAGCGGCGGAAAAACCGCCGGTCGAGAAAAAGATTCCGCAGACCAAGCCTGCTCCCGTTCGCCTTACGGCGGCGGTGTTGGATTACGAGGGAGCCTTGCCGGGCAACAGGAATCTCGGCACACAGATTGCGGACATCCTCACCGCCAGGCTGAGTATCGAAGAGTCCTTCGACCTGGTGGAGCGCGCCAAACTCGGAAAGATTATCGAGGAGCATAAACTCAAACTGGTCGGCATGGTCGATCAGGACCAGTCCGCCAAGGTGGGCAAACTCGTGGGGGCAAGGCTGCTGGTTATGGGTAAAGTCTTCGCAGTGGATAAGAAACTGATGATTGTTACGAAGATTGTCGGCGTCGAGACCGGCAGGGTCAAAGGTACGATCCGCACTCTGGAACTCAGCAAGCCGCTGTCCGAGGCGATTATGCTGCTGTCGGAAGATGTCGCGGCGTTGATAAAGAAGAACGCCGTCAAACTTCTGCCCGAAGGCAGCAGTGTTATTGACCCGATCGCGGAGATTCGCAGGAAGTTGGGCAAGGCGCCTCGCCCGACGGTGGCTGTCGTTGTAACTGAGGAACATAAAGTCCGCCAGGTCGCAACCGTGATCGTGATCGACCCTGCCGTCGAAACCGAGATCAAACGAACGCTCATAGCCTGCGACTTCAAGGTAGTTGGCACCGGCCAAAACGCTCTGGCCGACTGGGCGAAGAATATGATGAAGGGCAGGAAGCCGCCCTGGCCGCCCGCACTGGACAAGGCCGACTACGTTATTGTCGGAGAGGCATTCAGCGAATTCGCACTACGGACGGGCGACCTGGTTACCTGTGCGGCGCGTGCAGAGATAAACGTCATAGACCGCAAGACGGGAAGGATTGTCCTGGCGGACCGCCATACCGACAGGGCGGTGGATCTGGCTGAAAACATTGCCGGGAAAACCGCGCTGCAAAAGGCGGGGCGAAAACTCGCAATTCGGACATTGACCCACTTCGCGAAGACGCTGCCGCCGGCTGAAAAGACGAAAAAAACGGAAGAAAAGAAAAAATGAAAACAACCAGGACAAACGAAAAGGCACTTTCCAGGGAGCCCCGGCAATGAAAAATATTATTGCACTGTCGCTCTTACTTGTAGTTGGTGGTGTGCGGCTGGCCGCCGTTGCGTCGCAACCGTCCGATGGTTCTAAAGAGACGGCGACGAAGTCAGCCAAACCATCTCGAGCACGAACCCAACCTGTTCGGCGGGTCGTTTTTGCCTCGCCTATGGAGAATGTTACCGGTCAGGAGCAGTACGACCCAGCCGCCGCCGGGATGGGCGACCTGGTGGCTGTGCTCTTGGCGCAACAGAAGCACATTGCCGTTGTCGAACGCCAGCAACTCCTGGCCCTGACGACCGAACAGGCACGCTCGCTTAAAGGTCTGACGGGCGATAAATATGCGATCCGGGCAGGGAAACTCCTCAAGGCCGATACGGTAATCACCGGCAGACTGTTCCTCATCAAGGGCAAACTCACCGTCAGCGCCAAGGTTCTGGACATCGCCACTGCACGGGTTGTCGCAGCCGACCAGTTGTCATGCCGACCGGAATACCTCGTGGAAGCAGCCCTTCAGATGGCCCGCCGACTCGGTAAGCAAATGGCCATGCCTCTGCCGAAAATCGACCTGAAAAAAATCGACAAGTCGCCCATTGCCAGCCTCCATTTCGCCAAGGCCCTGAGCCATTATTACGCCGGCAACATGGATGCAGCCATTATGCAGTTCATGCGGACGATGGACCTCGACCCCGACTACATCGAGGCGCACTACTGGTCGGGAATGGCCTACCTGCGCCTCGGCGAGAACGCACACGCGATTATCGAATGGGAAAAATTCCTCAAACGCCAGCCTAAGTCCAAGTACGCCGGGCATATCCAAAAACTGCTGGATGAGGCGAAACATCGCGAAAAGGATTCAACGGTCGAACGACTAGCCCGCATTTCTCACCGGTAGAATAATGAATCGGCCGCCAAGTCGTGGTACTCTATGTTTATCAAGCACTTAGAGACCACGGAAGGACGGCCGATCTATGACACAGTGTAACACGGATGCCATCGAGTTCAAGACCCTG
>DAOWOP010000023.1 GCA_030642005.1 Planctomycetales bacterium | reverse complement strand
GCAGGCCCCGCCGCCCCTGCCGGTAACAGCCTTGACCGCGGCGGAGGAGTTGACGTAAGTAATCGGTACGATAGTCGCGCCGGCGGCAGCGGAAATCCGTTCCAGCGCGCCGGCCATATCGTCGGCACCGGCCATATCCGCCATTTCGCAGCCGGCCGTCATCTCCGGCAGGATGACCGCGCAATCAGGGCCTGTAAGTATGTCGGCGGATTCGGCCATGAACCGCACGCCGCAGAAAACGATGTACCTCGCGCCGGTCCCGGCGGCTTGCTGGGAAAGTTTCAGGCTGTCGCCGGTAAAGTCAGCGAACTGAAAAACCTCGTCGCGCTGATAATGGTGGCCGAGGATACACACCTCGCCGCCGAGTTGCTTCTTCCGCTCGGCAATCCGCCGCAGCACCTCGGCCGGGGCCATGCGTGCGTATTTCTCGTCCAAGGGTTCCCGGATAGTCATTGCGTTACTCCATTCTCTTGCGTTTCAGCAGTTCGCGCAGTTCGGGGCATCGCAGGGCGGCGGCGGCGGCCAGGAACGCCGCCACTCCCGCCGGCACGCAGAACAGGACGATTTTCCACGATTCTTTCGGAGCCACAAAATGCCGGACCGCCCAGATGGCTGCGACCATTGCCGCGCAGGCAACGGCCGTCCGCAGAACACTTACCAGCAGCCGGCGCCCCCCAATCCCATCCAGCCGGCGGCGAAGGACCCACACAAGGGCAATGGCGTTCAGCGTGCTGGTCGCAGCGGTGGCTGCTCCGATCGCGCCGGACTTCAACGGCGTGAACATCCCGCCGATGACCAGCACTATATTAACCGCCGCCAGCGAACAGGCCAGAAGCAGCGGCGTACGAGTATCCTTCCGCGCGAAAAACGCCCGCAGCAGGATGTGATTGCAGAAATACGCACCCATGCCCAAACAGTACATCTGAAGTATCAGCGCCGCCCGGGCGGTGTCGAATGCGGTGAAGTTTTTCCGCTGGAAGATCAGCGCCACAACCGGCTCTGCCAGAATGATCAGCGCCACGCCGGCGGGGATTCCGAGGAACAGGCACAGCCTCAATGCCCGATTGGTTGTAAGGCGAAGTCCGTGCGTGTCGTCGCGGGCGGCGTAGCGCGAGAAAAGCGGGAACACCGCCGTGGCAATCGAAATCGCCAGCACACCCATAGGCAACTGGTACAACCTGTCGGCGGCGTAGTGGCAGCGGACGACACCCGGCTGGAGCGGAAGGCCCGGACCCGTCAGAACCAGCGTGATTATCGTATCGGCAAAGGCGCTGAATTGAAGGACGCTCAACGGGATAAGCATAGGCCCCATCAAGGCGACGATGCGTTTGATCTCCGGCAGGACGGGCGTTAGCCTTGGCCTGGCCAACAGCGAGTACCTTCGCAGCAGCCAGATCACGCCGACCAACTGCACTACTCCCGTAATCGACAAGGCCGCGGCAATAACGAAGAACCGTCCCTCGTCCGTCCACCCCAGCGCCGGGGCGATAAGCAAGGCCGCCGTAATCAGGCCTATGTTCAGGAGGATAGGCGCGAAGGCCGGATACGCAAAATGCCCCTTGCAGTTCAGCGCCGCCGAACCCAGCGCCAGAAGGCACACCGTTACCATGAACGGCAGCATGACGGCCGTATATTCAAACAGTTTCGCCCGCGCCCAGTCGTCTCCCCACAGCCCCCACGCCGCCAGCAGGCCCAGTTCGATTATCACCACCAGCGCCGCCAGCAGCACCGCCAGCAGACCGGCGGCATTGGCCAGCACGACACGGGCCTTGTCCCACCCGTCGCGTTCAGCCGATTCGGTAAAGACCGGCACGAACGCCGCCGACAACGCGCCTTCGCCGAAGAGACGCCGAAACAGGTTCGGAACGCGGAACGCCGCCCAGAACGCATTCGCCAGTACAGGTCCGCCCAGCGGGACGATCACCATATCGCGCACCATCCCAAGCACGCGCGAAAGCATCGTCAGGCCAGCGACCACCCTGGCGGCTCCGAAAAAATGTTCATGCTCGGAATGTTTATCTTCCCGGTCGTTCATTCACAGCAGATTATGCAACATCAAAGCCCCGAACGAAAGCCCCAGAATATAGGTGGTGCGGAAAGAGAAACGGAACGGAAATATAAATGAGATAATTCGTATTATGTTTGGTATTCAGGTCAACTGCTGCAAATTCCGGTGATTATGCCTTATTGATGGCTATAAAATATGAAAATATTTTCATGTTTTTACTTGACTCCGGTGAAGTTTATTCCGTATTATATGATAGGAAGAGGAGATCGGAATGACGCAGGCACGAGACATATTGACCAAACTGGAAGCCCGACGAAAAGGATTAGGTATGTCCTGCAAAGCACTGGCAGAGCGGAGCAACCTTACTGCGCGGACCGTCCAGGGGGTTCTGCGAGGCCGGAGAAGCGCGAATCTGTCCACGGTTTTGGCGATTTCCCAGGCATTAGGGGCACAGATCGGGCTTGTGCGCGAGAGCAAACTCTCGGCGGTCAAACGAAGACAGGCCAAGGCGAAGGCCCATCAACTCGCAGCCATGACCCAGGGCAGCGCTGCCCTGGAGGCCCAGGCCGTTGACGATGACGCTATCAAACATGCTGAGCGACAGATCGAGACTGATCTTTTGTCAGGCCCTGCGATCAGACTTTGGGCGTAACAATGAATCTGCATCGTAATCTTCAAGGCGAAACTCCGCTCGATGACTATTCGGGCCTCAGGCTCAAGCAGGTCAGGACCCGAGAGCAACTCAACACAGCCGAGTTCTCGAACAATCTTCAGGCGGTAACGAAGTACCTGTCCCGCAAACCTACGAAACGTATGGCCCCGTTCACGGGCAGGTGGATGCTCCGTCTGCACAAAGAGATGTTCGGAACGGTGTGGGTGTGGGCTGGGAAGATTCGCACAACCGGCGGTCTTGCCTTCGGCATTCCCGCGCACCAGGTCGAAACAGCCCTGGAGAACCTGGCTCATGACCTGGCGTGCTGGCGGGAAGGCGAGTGGGACTTGATCGAACAATCTGCGACATTGCATCATCGGTCGGTATATATACATCCATTCCTGAATGGTAATGGCCGGTGGTCGCGCCTCCTGGCGAACATCTGGATAAAGCAAAATGGAGGCCCGGTAGTCACCTGGCCGACAGAACTGGGGCAGGCGACCAGTGTCATTCGGGACAGATATATGGAGGCTGTCAAGCAGGCGGATAAGGGCGACATTAATTTGCTCGTGAGCCTGCACAGGCAGTACTCGGAGTGAGTAAGTTGACCAAGGCAGTTTCGCGTGCGACAATCCTACCACCGGCATTCGGGCTGGGGAAAGGGGTGAACGATGAATAAAATAAAATATCTGGAAAATTCTCTTGGCCGTTTGCTCCACTGGATCGCGGCCGCCGACGCGAAAATAGCTCCTATCCTAGCAATTGACACGGCGATGATAGGATTTCTGGCTGCCTTATCATCTAAGTCTATCGAGTGGACGCCAATAAGATGTATTAGTGCCTCCACCGCTGCATTTTTCTTAGTTGGTAGTTTGGCTATGCTGTTTTTTGCAGCATTTCCGAGAACCACCGGGCCGAAGGGTTCGTTGCTTTTCTTCGGAGGTATTACCGGTTACGGATTGAGTGCTTACAAATCCAAAGTCCAAGAGCTGAAGATTGACCAGTATTTTGAAGACCTAGCGGCGCAGTGTTATCGAAACGCTGAGATAGCAAACGCTAAGTTCAAGTGGTTGCGGCTTTCTATGAGGGCACTTTTCGTTGCGGCACCATTTTGGATAGTCGCTGTGTATGCCCTTTATGGAGGGAAATAACGATGAGCACTGAGGATGATCTTAGTCATGCTGTCGCACACATTCTCAATATCCCATGGGATACTCGCCAAGGGTGGGTAGTGCCGGAGACGGAGCAGGTCAAATTGGATGGCGGTGGCGTCAGGCTGGACGCGACCATACTCTATGCGGACCTCGCAATGTCTTCCAGATTGGCTACTAACCTTCATAAAAACGTGGCTGCAAAAGTTTTCAGGTGCTTTTTGCACTGTGCTACCAAGATACTCACGGTGCATGGGGGGAAAATTACGAGTTTTGATGGTGATAGAGTGATGGCCGTGTTCTTGGGCGATCACAAAAACACGATGGCGGCTACGGCTGCCCTAAAAATTAACTACACAGTGAAGAAGATCATAAGGCCGTGCATACGGCAATATTTTGAGAGCCTTAAAGGCTTTCTTCTTTTTCATGCAGTTGGGATCGATACTAGCGAAGTGCTAACAGTACGGGCTGGCCAAAGAGGATCGAATGACCTTGTATGGATCGGTCGTGCGCCTAACCTAGCGGCATATCTCAGCAGTATCCGGAAGCTGGGCTCGCGGTCTTATATTTCTAGGGAAGTCTTCAGAGGACTTAAGCCGGCGTTCCGAAACAACCCGGAATTGGCAGTGTGGAAGCCTTTGCAAATTAAGTGGCTTGGAAAACAATTAAAAATATTCAGATCCAATCGTACTCTAATACCATGACCCAACTATCGTCAATCCGGTTTTAATCTCTTTGTTGCCAGGTTGAAGCAGGCCAGTGAGTGGTGAAAGGGGCGTGAAGATGAAGACTGAAATGAAACCGTTAGTTCGTGCAATGGTGATTGCGTTTTTTTGTTGGTCAGCCTATATAGTTCTGGTTGTCGCTGGAATTCTCACTTCTCCGTTCGCCGGGTTCGTGAGTGGCTTCGTAACGTTTTTCTTGGTTTTCGGACCACTCATTGAAATAGGGAGGCAGCTTGCGCTGCGAAAGAAGCGTCGCAAGTGGGAAAGTGGCCTCTGTGCCAGATGCGAGAAAGAGATAGGACACAACGAAGACGCGTATCTTTGGCATGATGAACGGGTTTGCGGAACGTGCGCCAAGTTTCTTGGGGAGATAGCGGAGCGAGAACTCCCGAAAGCCCCTGAAAAACAACCTTACGACTTTGGAGAAAACTAGATTAACAAAACAACCCCATTTGGGATTACATTTGGGATTAAGGGGACGGGGATTAAGGGGACGGATTAAGGGGACGGAGTTCGTAGGGCGGGCCAACTGGCCCGCAGGACGATGGCCTTGTGTCCGGTAAGCATTCCGCGGGCCAGTTGGCCCGCCCTACTGGCCGAGAATGTCTTCCAGCGTTTCGATTAACGGAGGTAAGTCTTCCTGAAGTGTTTTCCAGACGATGTCCAGGTTGATTTTATAGTAGCCGTGTACGAGACGATGTCTCATGTTGATAATTCCCGGCCAGGGTATTGCGGGAAATTGTTCCCGTGTTTCGGATGAGATGTTATAGGCGGCTTCACCGATGATTTCCAGAAGGCGAACAATCGCCAGGCATATAATGTTGTCCGAGTCGATGTCGCTTCGGGATTTTTCTCGTGCGATGTCTTCGACCTGCCTCGCCGAATCCAGCATGTGCCGGAACCTGAACAAATCATCATTCTTCATATTGTACCTCTGCGCTGGCCAGCACATCGTCTCGGAAATAATCGCTGATGTCCTCGGCGGTCAGCAGATCGACCTTTCGTCCGGCCAATATGTCCGACAAATCCTGCGCCATTTCCCCCATGCGAATTAATCCGGGGATACGCTGTGGGTCGAACTCGACCAGCACGTCCACGTCGCTGTTCGCGGAGAAATCCTCGCGTAGAACCGAGCCGAACAGAGACAATTTGCGAATGTGATGTTTTCGGCAAAAATCCGTTATTTTGTCCGGTTTCGTGTCTATCTGAACGGTCATAATTTATTTTCCTTCGCCGGTAAGAATTATATCGAAAAATCATCGGGATTTCATCAATGGTTTATACCCACCCGAACATCTTCGCCGCCGAGGCGATCATCAGCGTCATGAATAATAAGCGTACGACTCGCAGCGGCAGTTTGTGTGTCAGGTGCCCGCCGAAGTAGGCCATGATCATCGCCGGCGGGGCGAGGCACGCCACCAGCACAACAGACCGCCCGACCGTACCGTTAGCGCCCAGTTGGACGTTCTTGAGGATCGCGCCGAACCAGGCAATCGCCGCGATAGTCGCCGACGACGTGGCAATGGAATTGCGAAGGGGCATCCTCAAAATGGTCTGCTGTGCGGGAACGGCCAGTGTCCCGCCGCCAAGCCCCAGCAGCCCCGCCGAAAGACCCATCGGCACGCCGACGGCAAGTTTTCTCCAAACCGGCGTCGCCTCGACCTGCTCCCTCGGCAGGCCTTCAGCCCGGCGGGCATGACGCAGACGCCAGGCGTTTTGGCCCGCTACGTACAGAAAGAACACCCCCAGTCCCCACCGGAGATACTTTGCCGCATCGCCACCGAGCAGGTAACTGGTCTGCACGCCGATTATGATTCCGACCAACGCCCCGCCCGCAAGCGGCGCCAATACCCTCGGCCAGACGGCCTTGTTCCGCGCGTGGGCGACGACCGACGGCAACGCCAGCAGAAAATTCACGATCATGGCCGCGGCCATGTACTGGTGAATCTGATCGACCCCCGCGGCATTATAAGTACCCAGGATTAACACCATCGCCGGGATCATTATGCACGACCCGCCGATACCTAACAGCCCGCCGAGTAACCCGGCGACCAGACCCGTTACGATAAGCCATATGTACTGAAGTTCCATAACACCCACAGACTATCGGCCCGTTCCGGCTATCGCCAGTCATATGTCCGCCAAGTGAGACTTTCGACCAAGCGGGCGCCGTGGCCACGGTGTTTGTGGCCACGATAAAGTTGACTTGTTGCAAACGTGGTCGCAAACACCGCGACCACGCCACCCATCTGTCCGCTGGACGCCGCCGGCGGCGGTGCGTAATATGTGCCGGCAGGAAGGAGCATTGCCATGAGCACATTGCTTATCGCAATCGGAAGTTTCGTCGGATTTATTATCGCCTACAACACCTATGGCCGGTGGCTGGCAGGGATGATCTTCCTGCTGCTGGTGTTCTACCTCCTGCGGCAGCGTCGGCCGGTGTGGTTCCTGATCGCCCCGCTGCTGTTCATGCTCATCATGCCGGCATGGGCGATGCTGTGGAAGATGTTCAACCCTGATGCTGGCTGGCTGGCGAAGAAAAATCACCTTCTCTTCGGCTTCGGCCTGGCGGTGCAGGTGCTGATGGTCTGGATACTTTTCGAGGCGGTGTTAATCTGGAAAAAAGCCCGGAAGATGACGAGATTGAAACAATGAGAAATCAGGGAGTGCAATGATGAAACTCGGTGTGATGGGAGCGTTGTTCGGCGGGATGAAACTGGACGACGCGCTGGATTACTGCAAACGGGTCGGGCTGGACGCGATCGAATTGCCATGCGGGGCATATCCGGGCGACCCGTGGGGGCTGCGAGGCATTTACAGGAACAAGAAGAAACTCGCCGAACTGAAGGCGAAAATCGCCGACCGTGGGCTTGAGGTCGCCGGTATTGCCGGCCACGGGAATCCCGTCCACCCGGACAGGAAAATCGCCGCAGCCCACCACAAGGCCTACCGCGATTCGCTCCTGCTGGCGGCGGAGTTCGGGACGGTGGTAATCGCCTTCTCAGGCTGCCCGGGCGGTGCGCCTGGCGAGAAGACGCCCAACTGGGTTACATGCCCCTGGCCGACGGATTTTACGAAGATAGCCGAGTACCAGTGGAACCGCGTCATCATCCCGTACTGGAAGAAGGAAAACGACTTCGCCGCCAGGTGCGGCGTCAAGATCGCCTTCGAGGCCCATCCCGGCTTCGTCGTGCATAATCCCGAGGACATCGTCCGCCTGCGCAAGGCCGCCGGTAAGCAACTCGGGGCGAACCTTGACCCGTCGCACTTTTTCTGGCAGGGCATCGACCCGGTCGAAGCCGCTCGCTTCCTGGGCGAAAACAAGTGCATCTTCCACGTCCACGCCAAAGACTGCGCGATCGACCCGGCCAACTCGGCCGTTACCGGCAACCTGGACATCAAGAGTTACGCCGACGTGAAGCGCCGCTCCTGGGTCTTCCGCACGGTCGGCTACGGGCATGGCGACGAGTTCTGGAAGCCGTTCATCTCGATGCTGCGATTGTACGGCTACGACGGCGTGCTCAGCATCGAGCACGAGGATTCGCTGATGAGCCTGTCCGAAGGTTTCGAGAAGGCTGTCGAGTATCTCCGCGGCATCATCCTCCGCGAACCGGCCGGCGGTGAATGGTGGTTCTGATTTTCCGTTAAGTAAGTTGATTAGCGGGCCGGATAATCGGATAATACCTCGCTGGTTAATCGTGGTGGGTGTAGCTCAGTTGGTTAGAGCACCTGGTTGTGGTCCAGGGGGTCACGGGTTCGAATCCCGTCATCCACCCTTATGGTAAAAAGCCGGCAGATGAGCGACTCGTGCTTCGTAGCGAAGTATCGCTACTTCGCAGAGTAGCAAGCGAATCTGCCGGAAATCCTGCAATGCCGGAGAACCGATTATGGGTCAAATCCAGGTAACAAAACCCGCCGAGGACGAACTGGAAAAAATGGGCGTCAAGTCCTGGCCAATCTGGACCTGCGACGTCTCAAAGTTCGACTGGCACTACGACCAGCAGGAGACCTGTTACGTCCTTGCCGGGAAAGTTACCGTAACGGCCGGCGACGAGAAGGTTACCTTCGGGCCGGATGAGATGGTCGTCTTTCCCGAAGGGCTTGACTGCACCTGGGACGTAACCGAGCCGGTACGCAAACATTACAAATTCGGATAGGTCGATAATTGTTTCTTATCACACTGGGGCTGACATTATGAAACGCGGAATTATTCTTTTCCTGGCAGTTTGGATATGCGTGGTGGCCTTGTCGGGCTGTGGAGGGCCTGACACTCGGCAGTTGGTCAGGCAAGGCGCCAGCCAGTTCCAGACCGGCCAGATTGATAAGGCCGAAGCGACGCTCAAGCGGGCATTGGCGGTGAGTCCTTCCGACCCGGCGGCCCTGTTCTACATGGGCAGGGTCTATCACGCACGAGAGTTTTACGAGCAGGCAGTCTATTATTACCAGTGCTGCCTGGACGCCGACCCGTCTTATCCCGACGTCAGCAAGTACCTCTCCCAGGCCCAGCGTCAAGCCGGCCCAGCCGGAGCGAAACTGCGATTCATACCCGATCTGCCGGGGGAATAACGATTACCCCGGCAGCGTGAAGTGTTACAAAACGCAGTTGCAGCGCCCTATGCAATCTGTCAATCCCACTGTCTGCCAAAGGTGGTGTTCTTCGAGGCAAAGAGCCAGTTCCAAATCAGGACGGATTTCCCGCGCGATGCGAATCACATGGCCATACATTCGCGCTCTGATGTCGCTTTTGTAACGAAGTCGTCCGTCTGATGATATTGACTGGCTGCGGGTGAGATACGATACGTCATTGGCCTTGCCCCACTTGCGTTCCATCAGATGCGAGGCGTTCCTGTAACTACAGATTCCACCAAGTGTCAAACGTTGCAGCCTCACCGCCCCCAGCAGCCGGCGAACGAAATCGGCATAGATGTCCTCCCAATTTTCAACCGGGATCATGGGCATCATCACCGCACGGACGGGGTATCCGTGCTCCGCGCACCGCCGCATCGCATCGAGACGATCATCGACAGATGGGACGTTCTCTTCCGAACGTCGAACCACTTCGGGGGGATTGATGCTCCATGAAAGGTTTGTGTGCCCGCTGTGATCCAGGCCGAGCAGGCGGTCAACATCGGCGCTTTTGGTCAGGATAATCTGCCGGGCATAGCGGTGCCGGGCAAAGAAAGGAGCCAAAACCGTGGAATAGGCGGTCAAAGGATCGAATGCTAAACCGTCCTGGAGTTTCCCCAGGTAGAAGGCGGTGGGTTCAGCCAGGCGGTTCGCGGCCGCGTCGATCTTTTGAATAATTTCGGGAAGGTTGACGTAAATCTTGACCGTCGGCGAGAACCACACCCCCGGCGTCCCAGCCAGGTAACAGTACTTGCATCCATAGGGACAGAAGGAATATGGCGAGAAGTGCCAGTAGTTTGGGCAGGTGTTTCCCTCCTCGCTGCTGAAGCGGACTGAATCTCCGATTTCCCCAAAGACGAGTGTTCGTTTGCCTTTTCGGTGGCGGGCCAGCGGGTCCGGCTCGCCAAGGTCAATTTTGTTGTGAGGTCTGTCCAGGCGCTCGATTACCTCGGCATCGCCGAGGCACCGACAGATGCGATCAACGAATCGTCTCCGGTTATCGGAAGACAGGCTGCCCTTGCTAAGATAGATACGCTCCGGGTAAAAATGCTCGGGCACGACAGGCTGATAATCCACCGGTAACCGAGGCTCCGGCTTACCTGAATCGATGAGAGATAGTTGCTGATATTTCAGCATTGTTATTCGTGAAGTCTGTCGCAAAAACATGAAGGCGAAAATCAGACAACATGAAGTCTATGCACGACTTGATAATCTTTCATATTGAGAGATTGCGTCTATACTATGCGAGAATGTGCTGAAAAAGGATCAGGCAAATGCCCAGTCTTTACTGCCGTATCGTTCAGCTCGTCGTTCAATATCGCGCAATCCTACCTCGTAAACCTGACGTTTCACCGTTGTGTGTTTGTGGCGAAATACTTTGATAATTATCGCACGAAAGAACAACGCTAGGACACAAAGAAATCCTGTTACGGAACCAAACGCTACAAACAGCAATGTACGCACTGCCACGCGATAGTGCAGTTTCATGACATAGTGCTTAATATCTTGTCCCGGCAAAGTTTCTACGGCTCTATTCAATCGAGACTCGACATCCAGTTCGTTCTTTCGGATTCTTGGGCCCAAAAGGATTGTGATTATGAGGTTTACAGGGTGTAAAACGTCAGTGTTTCTTATAAGCCCGTTTATTAAGCTTCGTAACAGAAGATGTGCTTCATGTTCGTATGAGATTCCCTCTGCGCGAAATTGATCGAAAAGTTCGGCCCGGAGTTTAAACAATTCCGTGCGAAAGGTTGTGTTGATCGTTTTTCGGAGCTCTATGAAGTACACCCAGTAAAGGACGATCAACGAAAATGCAACGAGGAGAATTTTAGCGGACAGCTCAGGCGCTATCATGGTTTACTCCTTTGGGCTACCACCATTCTCTCTTATACCACTAGACGTTCGATCTGGCCACTCGTCTTTTTCGAGAGCCTTTATCCGAGGATGAATCCTTTGAATTTGACTCTTGCGAACCCGTCGTTCTAAAAGCCAACCCGATCCACAGATGCCGGCTATTAACCAAGCAGCCCATTTATTGATAGACAATCCAGCTAAAAACTCGACTACAGCCTTGAAGTCTGTTGTTTTTCCAGCTACGACCCCAATCGATTGATAAGCATAGTACGCCACGCCAACTACACCGGCAACACGAAACGCGGTTCTCGCAACCGAAGCAATTTGGTGCGCACGATATATACGTACATCATTATCGGAATGTTTAGACTTTTGCCTCTTGCTTTTCTTCTTTCCCATTATACTCCCCAGCCTCTATCGAATGCAACGCCACCAGAGGAAAGGCCACAGCGGGAATATAACTGGCGGAAGTAAATGTGTCAACCACCAGCGGATTTAGGATAGCGTCAAGTATTTTGTGTAAGTTTGTCCTGCCTATTTGTCGGCCGGTATTGTCTCTAGCAGTTTTTTGTCTTTGCGTTTTGACCACCAGGCTGACGCAGCGGCGATTACGACTGCGGCGGCGAATGCGCCGAGGCTGGCGGCTGTGTTCTCGGAGATGTTTTCCACGCCTGTTTTGGCGGCGAGTGCGGCAGTTGCCCAGAGAATTCCGCGCGCGAGCGTCCCGCCGAGCAGTTTTATTGCTTCAGTCTTATCCACGATTATCAATCTCCAATAAAGTTTCCACGCGGTAAGCGAGTTAAAGCCCGGCAGCCGCTAACGCGACTGCCAAGAGTATCCTCATCAAGGCCGTCAGTGCCGACTTCTGCAGCGCGATGCGTTCAGTGTTCCTGACGTTCGCCTCGGACCAATCGGCGTTCAGGCTGTCCCATTCATTCAGAAGGGCGGAATTGTCCATCTTTGCCAGCAGGCTGCGGTAGGCAGCCTCTATGTCGCCGACGATAAGACGGTTGAGCCATGCCTTGAATTCGTCGCCGCTCATCGCCAGCAGCGCCGGGGCGTATTCATCGACCCAAGGCCGGAGTTTCTCGGGAACCTTCACTTTGAGTTCGTCGATGGTCATCACTTGGAGTCCTTTCCGCCTGTGGCTTTGCCGTCGCGGGCGTCTTTGAACTTGCGCCATGTTTGAGCCTGCTTCGTCAGCGCCTCGGCCATATCGCCGGCCGACATCTCACCGGTTTTTGCCCGCGTCGCGGTCTCTGCCGATATGGCGCATGTTTTGTCCAGCAGTTCGGAATACTCGGCGTTCATGATGACGCCCCCGCAGCCAGCCACGACGGGCAGGACGACCAGCGCCGCCAACAGGCACAGCATCAACACTCGGTCAGGTTTTTCTTCCATTTCGAATCTCCTCTCTAAGGTCCGCCAGGGTTTGGCGAACAGAATGTTGGGTTTCGGTGAATCGTGTCATAGCAACAGTATTGTGTTCGACGACTTCGATGAGTTTGCCGAGCCGCTGTTCGTCGCGGATGATCCGGCTGTGGGCGTCGGTGAGTTGTTCTTCTCTGGTTCTGCTGTTTCGTCGTTCCCAAAGCCACATTGCGCCCATAAGACCGGCTGCGCCGAAACTTGTCAGATCGCCGATAAGACTGGGACAAAGCATCGCTTCTGCTCCTTGTTCGATTCGTGTTTCAGTTCGGTGGCGTGTCGAGGCCGAACTCGACGGTCAGTTCTCCGGTGATGCCGATGGTTTCGTATCCGGTGTTACTTCTGCGGACGAGGAAGTTCTGTTCGGCCCCGTCGATCATCGCCTGGACGGCCGAGACAAGCGCGGCATTCGACAGTTGGCCTGCAACATTGGCCGTCAGGCTCACCGAACCGATATAGGTCGCGTCGCCTGCGCCTGTCCCGCCGGGCGTCGTCCAGGCGGCTGACGCGCTATGGTCGTATTCGTTCCACGTCGGCGGGTCGGCGGCGAAATCGATTGCGCGGAGGCAGTGATAGATTTCCACGTCGCAGGTCGTATCGACGGTCAGTTCGATTTTCGTCGCCGGGCGCACGGTAACATTCGTCAGCCCCAGTGGTGGCGAATCGGTCGTGCGGGCGCGGACGAAAGCGACGTCCCGCAGTTCGTTCACGCCGTTGTTGGCTATCGAAGAGCCTATCCACGGCGTGTCCGGAAGGATTGAGAAAATCCCGCCGGAGAAATAGATCGGCATTCGCCACCGACCGCGGCGTACCCACTCGACGGCCTGGCGGAGTTCGTTGAAGTGGACGGCGCGGACGGCGGTCTGTCCGGCCGTCAGCGTCGGATCGGTCCAGTTTCCGGCGGCGTTGAGTTTGTCAAGCAGGGCAACCTGGCCGGCGCCGGCGTTCGATGCTACGAGTATCTTGTTCTCATCGGCGTCGGCGACCGGCCAGAGCCAATCCATCCCCGCCGGCGAGATGGGGTTTCCGCCAAGCCCGCCGGTGGCAGGTGACAGGATGTCGTTTGTGATAGCGGCGCGGAAGTTCCTGAACGGCGGGGGCGTCTGCGTCGCCAGCGTGGCGGCACGGACGTCCTTGAGCGGCCCGACCTGAGAGGAGAAATCCTGCTCGGCCAGATACACCAACCGGCGTCGGCGATTGACGGCGCCGGCCTGTTCGTCGGCATCGTCGTCGTGGATGAAGTGCACGCCGGCGTCGAGTCGGCCCTGGGCGTTCGCGTTTGTCCATGTGGCGGCGTAGGTCATCGTTCAACTCAAGTATTTCGCGTAGGTCGGATGGTCGAATACGTAGCGAACAGTCGGCGGCGTGGAGTTGTCCATGACCGTCAGGATCAGGACAATCGTGTCGTCGGTAACGGCTGCACCGGGGCCGAGAGACAGTTCGGCCAGGTTGTGCGCGGTAAGGTTCGTCGCGCCGGGCGCGTCTGTGAATGTCCCTGCCCCGGTGGCGACCTGCTCGCGGACGGTGTAGGCGGCGCTGCCCTGCGAAGCCGTTACCTTGGCGGGAAAAATCGCCGACCCGACAGGTCTGATGAACACAATCCACCGCCCGCCGACGTCGATCGCCACGGCGTCGGTATCAGCCGACACCTGTCCGTCGGTGCCGGTCGGCTCGGCGAGATTGGTTACGGTCAGCGTATCGTCACCGACGGTTTCCGTCTCGCCGACGGCGTTGAAGGCAATCGGGCGGGCGGTATATCGGTTGGATTCCTCGTGGGCGGTAATTCGCACCAACTGTGCAGCCCTGCTGGCGGAAACTTCCGCCCATTGCCACAGCGCGTCGTAATAGTCGTTCTGTCCGGACATGATTATCCACTCACTTTCAGATGCGTTGTCCATTCCTCGCCGCAGCGGTGCTCGACGGCGCGGATGTGCGGCACTGCGCCGGGAAAGACGGTCAGTTCAAGTTGTCGCCCCTCGACCTGCTCGATGATGTCTCCGACGTCGCAGGTCGCATCGACCCGGCCAAGCGACAGATCCGCTTCGACCGCCGAAGACCGTGACTCGCGCAGGCTTATTGCAATTTGAATCAGGCGGTCCATGTCGTCGCGTTCAATCGGGGCGGGCAGGTCCTCGCATTGGTAAAATATGCTGTCGCTGTGGACCTTTGCCCATTGTGCGGAGGGAACCTGGACGATTTTCGCCGGGCATGAGGCGTCGCCGGACACCTCGGCGTTGATTCGCCGGTCCGATGTAACGGTAGCCGTTACTCGGACCTTAACGGTCTCGTCGATAGCGACGGCCTGAAAATAATCCGCCGGCAGGGCGTCGTCTGCCAGATAGATTGCGCACTCGTCGGCGGCGACTCGAATCGCCCCGCCGTAACGCCGCCAGGTTGTTCCGTCGTCGTAACTGACTTCGACGACGATGCCGAGACTTTCGCCTGTTGAAGCAACCGACAGGCATGGTCTGAACAGCCGGTTTTCGGCCAGGATAAAATCCTCGCTGCTGACATCGGAGAAGTCGTGCCTTTCGAGGTTGTAAGGTTCGTCACAGTACCGCCCTGATTCGTTCAGCACCCATTTGCGGAACACGTCGGCTGTTTCCGGCCAGTCGGCCGCCTCGCCGCGGACGAAATCGCGGTAGTGATAGGACTCCAGGGCGACCGGCCAGCCTTTTTTGAGCGTGAAGGTTGATTCATATCGCTTCAGGTCGCCGATGACCGAGACCATCCGCCGCGACGGCCTATGATTGAAAGTTATCATGCCCTTCCAAAGGTTGCTCCGCCTGGCGTCGAGTGTTTCGCCGGCCCGCTGGAGCCGGAGGGCCCTTCGCCTGCCTGTCCGCCCCGGACGGTAGAAGACAAGGGACGTCCGACCATTTCCCCTGACCGAACCGCTCCGAATCGCAAACCCGGCAAGAGCCGCTGTGCGGGTGATCGCCTCACACACCGGCAACCCTGTCAGCGAAAGCCGAGGCGGATATATCGCACCGGCCAGACACGCCATTTCTTCCTGACCCGATACGCCTATGTCAGCAGGGACATTAGTCGCCAGGAGATAATTCAGGATGTCGGCGACAGACCAGAGTCGCCCACCCGTCCCGGAGCAGAAGAGCCGACAGAAACGGGAATGTATCTCGTACGTTTCCTCACATGCCAATCCTTCCGGATCGGCGTTGAAGACGCAGTTGCCGACGGGTACGAAGACGGCCGAGGCGCCGCTCTCCTGCCACCGTCCGGTGATGAGCCGGTTCAGGCGCGCCGCCAGGACCTCTTCTGCTTCGATGGCGAGATGTTCTTCGTCAGGCCCGACACCGGCCAGATGCCGACTCACGTAACCGTCGAACACCACACTCCGGCGTGAGCCGGTCAGACGAATTTGCAAACCGGATCCCACCGCCGGAAGTGTTCTAATATCCTCAATGCGGTGGGCGGGACGGTTCGGGCCGGTCATGGCAAGGGCGATCCTGGCGCGAGCGAAATCAGGACCGGGCAGAATACTCCACCTTGCCACGTGCATATCCCTTCTCCGCCGGCCGTTGATATAGACGACCAGAGGCGGGGGATTGATTATCTTTCTCGGCGATGAAGCAGGATGAACAGTCAAATTTCTCACCTTATTTTCCTTACAGGATTTGGGCCGGTGCAGGAGCGGTTGAAAGAGGCACGAACAGGATTTCACTCATCGGCCCGGTGCGCTGGTCCTGACGCGGGCGGACAGCCAAAAGCACCGATGTGTCGGGACTGTCGATGGAAACCTCAAAGTCGAACCGGTCGTGCTGCGAACGAGCAACCGTCGCGACAGGGTTATCAAGGTCCAACTGGCCCGTGCCGTTGTCGCCGAGGACGTCGAAACCGTCAGCCTCGGCAAAACCAAGCGGTGCGTAATAGGAAAACCCGATCAACAGGCTGCCCTGCTGCACATCAGCCGTCAGGTCCATCGGCCGCGAAAGAGGCGCAGGCAGGAGATTGCCCTGGTCATCTGTCTGGACGTAGATAATGACGCACGTGTTGCATTCTTCAACTCCCGCCGACGAGACGGCGCGGACGGCATAAACGTAACGCCGGCCAGGCAACAGATCCTGGTTAAATGCGATGCTGTCCTGATCGGCCCGGAGATACGCGACGGGCTTTTCCCAGTCGATGCCTTCTATACCGCCAAGGCCACGATAGACATTGTAGCCCGTGGTCGAAAACGCGGCGGTCATCAGCGGCGAGCCGACAGCGACGGCGGTGTAGTCCAGGTTGGCTACCGCGACGGCTACCGCCTCGGCCAACGTCCCACCGATGCGCAACATCTCAAAAAAGGGACCAGGCACCAGGGACCCGGCACTAGCGGAAAAACCCAGCGCGGCGGCGTAGGAATTAACCATCGCCGAATAACAATGCCCCGGACCGCTCCGTATCAATGAAGCCGAATTGACTGCATCGTTGACAAACACCGCCCGCGTTCCGGCGGCGCCGAAAGAGGGATCGCCCGTATCGCCCCATGCAAAAGCATCGTCGCTAAACGTCCCCAGCGCCGCCGTGATAATCCGCAGATGCTGGCAGGCTACCGAAGCCTTGTAATCTGATTCGTCGCTGTAGAGTTTGTCCGTAGCCGGTAACGTCGCCGTGCCGGCGACGGCTAAACCGCGATCGAGAATGTCCTTGGAATACTGGAGCGTGTCGGCGTCGATTCGGGTGCAGAGATATTTGCCGCCCAGGGCCGCCTTCGTCAGCCGTGCGACCGTGGCGGGATTATAAAGCGGGTTCGTCGTCTGCGATGAAAACGCCGTGCCGTAGTTCATCAATCTGCTGACTGCTGAATGCTTTACGCCGCCGTGGGTAAAATATCCCGGCACGCCGTGGCCGAGAAGGAAGCACGAGCAGTTGGCCGCAACCGTCGGATTCAGCGCCAGCCACGCCGCAAGGTCGGTCTCTACTTCGGTCTGGAAGGTCGCGTAATCGGCAAGGGTTTCGTTGGCCGTGGCGTTCGGCAGTGGGCAACGATTGGCCAGCGGCACGCCCAACTCGCTGACGCAGTAGTCGGCGAACTCGCGGCTGTCGCTGCTGGCCTGGCGGAAAAGAACCACCGTCCGGCGGGCTTGCGGGTATTCATCTGTCGGCGTCGGGCTGAACGGTTCGGGGTAGGTAGTGGCGATCTTAATCTCGTCGAAATCGCCGATGAATGCCGCATCCGATTCTATTTGCCCCATCCGTAACCTGGTAATATCGGCCAGACGGTCATAATTATCTACGCCTGCCCACTCTTTCATCAGGGCGCCATCGACATAAATCCTGTAACGGCCATCGGAGGCGACGTTCGTTGTCGCCCGCAGGGACGCAAGGACAAAGTAAGCCCACCCATCGACATCCGTCCACGTATAACTCAACGCCCCGGCATCGCCGAACGCATACCAGACGGTCGTGCCGTTGGACGTCAGAAAATCCAACCACACCAATTGCGAGGCGTTATACAAATCAATGCTTCTGGCTTTATAACTTACCGACGGATGTGTATCTATCCGCCGCCACCAGCCGAAGAAAATCTCATCGCCCGGCGCGACAGAGATTGTCAAATCCTTCTGAACATACGCCATGCCGCCGGAGGCTCGCAGACCCCTGCTTCCACGTTCAGGAAACGCCGCGTCGCCGGACTGAACGATAGTTCCGCCGGACTGAACGACCGAATCGAATTCGCCGAAGGCGGGCACTTCGTTGTCGATGTAATGAAGGAGGCTCATGCTTCGCCTCCTTCAGAGTGTAGGTCGTAGGTCGTAGGGTGTAGGGAAAGAAAATCTTCGGCTATCGCCGCCAGTCGCGCTTCATCGTCGGCGGGATCGCCGTGGTTTAATTGAATTTTTGATTTTTGATTTTTGATTTTCAATTGAAAGAAGCGGGCCTGATGGGTGGGATGTTTTTCCGTCCGCTTGTGCTCGGCCTCTGTGGCCGGAGGCTTCCCGTCGATCACGTGCTTCGGGTCAATGACCTCGGCGCGGAGCGTCAGCGCCCGCTTCTCATTCACCGCGAAAGGCTGTTTTTTCTGTTGCCCAGTTCCTGGTCCCAAGTCTCTAATCCCTATCTTTTAAGCCGCCCAGTCAACTTGTCCGCTGGAGTAAATTCGCCCGTCGATTTCAGCCATGATGTACCGCGTGGCCGCTCCGGTCATTCCGAAGGTAACTTCCACCTTGCCGGTGGCATCGGAGATGATCTTGAAGGCCGCGTCGGCGGTTTCGATCTCGTAGGTCGTTCCGGTATCGACGCTGGAGCCGTCCGCCGCCACGGGCGCGCCGTAGTCGGCTGTTCCGATCCACACGCGGATCAGGAATCGCTCGGCGAGGTTGTTGTTGGCCGCATCTTGCGCCTGGATGGTGATTGTCCGTTCGTTAGCGACTTCGGCGGCGGCGGTGATGTTCAGGTTCGGCATGAGGTCCTGGTAATCCGCCCTGCAGACACTGAGTATCGCCCCGCCTCGATAGTCTGTTATGTCGCCGCCTTCGGATGCGTCGCGTCCGTCGTACGCGCCGGCCGATGTTACAATCTTTGCCAGCGGGATGTGCGGCGTAACGGACGGGACGGGGAAGCCCGTCGTGTTGACCGTCAGCACACCGGCGGCGGTCAGGTAGATGTAGTTCGTGGCGTTATTGGTCAGCGCCTGGGCCAGCACTTGTGAGTAACTGACCCACGAATCGCCGTTGTAGTACCTACCGGGCCGAACGCCGAAGGTAAGGTCGCCGTCCTTGAAGACTCGAAGATCACCGCCACGCCGCGCCACCTTCAGCAGCCGCTGGAGCATCTTGTAGAAACTGGTGTAGTAAGGCGACTCGCCGGCCGTAACGTACAGGACTTCCTGCTCGCTGTCGGTTGTGCCGGACAGAGCGTTCAGTTCAGCATCTGATGGATATAATTCTGTCATGTCAGTCTCCCTGGTTAATCTGGAGTGTCAGTTGTTTTTGTTGTTGGTTGTAATCGGTCGCCGTCAGTCCTTCGGCCGCATCGGGCGGAGGATCGGCGACGATGTACATTGAGTCCGAGTCCGTAATCTGTCCGTCAGCCCCTCGCGAGCGCAGGACGACCCGGTGTGTACCGTCTTCAGCCAGGACTGCTTCGAGGTCGATAAGGTCGGCGTTCATTCCGAACATACCGGCCCCGAATGCCCCCTGCCCCAGTCCCGGAGCGTAAGTGCCGTCGTATCCGAACCCTCCGGCCCCGAAGCGGTCTTCGCCGAACTGCCATCGCGGCACCCACACCGGCCAGGCGTCGGCTGATCCCAGCGGCGTCTCCGACAGGTCGCCCCCCGTGGCGTGATCGCCGAGGATCTCAACGATATCGCCGGACCGGCTCGAAACAGACCGCACGAGCGGCGGGCGGAACACCCAGGCAGGGTTGCGGTCATCCGCCGGCAATTGCCCGGACAGGTCCGTCGAGCGGTATGCCCCATCCACCGCTGCAATACAAACGGAAACCGGCGCATCAATAGGTTCATCAAAGAAGAAGCGTCGCTGTCCAAGCGTATCCGTCCAGGCCGAGAGCCGGCCGTTGATGTACAACTGGTGATGCAAATCGGAATTAGCCGATCGGAAGCGAACGGTCCATCCGCCGGAAGGGCGCGACTCGCCGATGACGTACTCTATCCCGGTTGTAATCAGTGTGGCGGTCATGGCAGTTGGCGATACTCGATCTCGTAGTCGCAGTAGAATCCCCGGCTGTGTCGCAGGCCGGTGGTGGTCCCGAAGCGTTCCAGAATCACGCGGGAGTAAGATTGCCCGTAATTGTCCACGAGGACGTGTTCGGCCCCGTCGCAACGGGCGTTGATGTCGTCCAGCAGTTCGTGCAGGTCTGCCGCCGAATTCGCCCGGAGCCGGCCGGTCTGCGTGATTTGTCTCGATCGCAGCCCCATGTCCAGGACGATCTCGCCGTTGACGCCGGCGAAACCGCGTCGCTGCGTGGTTCTTTCCCACGGCTCGAAACCAAAGGCGTGTGGGCCGGAAGCGAAAAGGTTTTCCCCGGCGAAGGAACTCATGGCTGGGCCTCCTGTGCGGCGAACGGGTCGGTACCGCCGTCGGCAGCCTCGGCCGTGAAGGTCAATTTCGCAACGGCCGGGGCGGACTGCTCGTATTGGAACTCGATGCCGGTAAGTACGGCGTTGGTTATGGAGATGGTCCGGCCGACCTGTCCGCTGCGCGTCGCGGCTATCTCGACCGACAGGACGCCGGCCTGGCCGAGGGAAAGACCTTCAGCAACGGCGGTATCGCGGATGCGGACCTCGATGCCGATTACGGGCAGGCCCAACTGGACGCTGGTAACGAAAGCGTCGCTGTCGCCGCCCATCGGCGCCGGCTCGGCGCGACGCACCAGCCGGACGGAAATCGGCCCGGACAGGGAAGTCTGGCCGAAGGTCGCATCGGTAATAGCGCCGTAACGTTCCATTATTGCGATCCTCCCGATTCAAAGTTGCAGCAGACCTCGAAGGCGACGGCCAGGTAAGGCTCCTTGACCTTCGGCTCGACTTTGAGCGGGCCTATTGCGGTGGCTTTGCCCGTCGGCAAGTCCCGGCAGTTCTGGCTGCGAAAGCGGTCGTCCAGCAGCGCTTCGCCGGCCGATTCTGCCAGCCCCATCGCGCGTGCGAACGCCTCGGCCGGCTTGTCGCAGCGAACGTGAATGCACACCTTTGCCTTCATGGTGCACCACCGTCCAGTCGGTATGTCGTCTGCCTGTGATTCGTCCACGGAAACCAGGATCACCTCGGCCCGAGGCCAGCGGGCTGCGTTATTGTCAGGCCCGATCGTAACGGCTGCGAACTCGCCGTCGGACCGAAGGGTCTGGTAGATGTCAGTCAGGATGTCGCCGGATGTGCTGGACACTTTTTCAGGTTCTCCGTAGTGAGACGTTTGCGAATGTGCGGGTCTGTTCGGCGAAGCCGTCGCCGTCGATGTCTTTGGCCAGGCGCAGGGCGCCGACGACGGCGACGTGCTGCCGGCGGTAGTATTCAGCCTTTACCCAATTGGCGTCGTCGCCGGTGGCGTTGGATGCGCGGGCGGTAAATATCGACGCAAGCGACGCCAGTGCGACGGCCTTACGCAATTGCGACGAATCCACAAACTCTGCCGACGAAATGCCGTCGGCTTCACCGATCTGGCGCAGTTTCTCGTGCAGGGTCGCTTCGCTGTCGGCAATCTGTGGCGCGAAGGTATTGATGTAATATTTCAGGTTTGTTCCCGCCGGCGGGGCAACGGCGTCGGCGCTCCTGTCGGCGCGAAGGATTGATACCGTCAGTGCGGTGGATGAATCCACTGAGATAACCTCGTAACACCGCCCCTCGGCCGGAACTTGCGAATAGACGCACAGCACCATACCGGCCTCGATATTCGCCGCCGTAAAATCGGCCGATGCGCTGGTGAAAGTCGTCCCGCTGATAGCGCCGTCAGTCCCGGCGGCCATCTGCTGGGAGTCGAATCCTCCGCCCGTGAAGACGTCCGGCTCGATGGTCAGCAGGTCCCGGTCTTTACATTCGTTCGCCATTTTTTCGTCCTCAAACCGCCTTTCCGCCCCCCGCCTGAGAGGCGGGAGGCGACAAGGCGATCATCGCCGTTCCGGCGATGGCTAAACTCCTAGGCTGTATCCAACCCTTTGATGATCCCGTGTGCGTTTTCGTTACGCAGTTCCAGCGTGTACTCGCCGATGACCTCGCCGGCGTCGTAATCGCCGACAGCCGCCAGGGGCTTGTAGTGGAAAGACCGTCCGGCAAGCGGAAGGACGCTGGTGCGCGATGAATCCAGCAGCACCACGCAATCGGCCGGGACCGCTCGACAGAGAACGACCCGGCAGACGCCGAAATCGCTCTCATAGACGCCCACCATGTCGCGGTAGGCCACGTCGGACGGACCGTACGCCCGGCTGGAGGTAACGAAGGAGTTGATCCGACGCTTCTGATAGCCCGACACGACGATGGTGTCGATTCGGCTTGAGGCCTGCTCCCAGACCAGCCGAAGCGCAAGGTTCAACTGGGCCTCGGTCAGGTCGGTATCGGCCGGGAATCCGCCGACGTTGGGCTGGAAGATGTTCGTCGTCAGGTTCGGGATAATTCCCTTCATTGTCCGCCGGACGCTGCTGCTGCCCTGCGGGTCGGACGAGGAACTCGCGCCGTTGATTACCGTCGCCTCCAGGTCGCGCAGCATTTCGCGGAGGCGCTCCTGTTTTTGGTAATCCAGTTCGTCAGCGATCGACAGTTTTCTCACGGCCAGGTCCGAACCGCTGACACGGACGGCGGCGGTGAAAATCTGCGTCCAGTTGCCCTTGCGGGTGCGGTTGGTGAACCGCACCGACGGCGAGTCGTCGCCTTCCAGGGCGGCGTTGCCGAGGATGTGCAGCACCCTATCGTCGGCGAGGTTTTCCGGCGTGGTCCCGCCGTAGCCCCTGACAACGGTGATCGTGTCGGCGCCCGTATCAGTAGCCGTTACCAGAAGCAGTTCGCTCGAACCGGCCGGGCGAACCTGGTCGCCGATGCGGAAGCGGTCCGCGTTATCGACGCCGAAGGTCGTATCGACGGCTGGATCGGTCCAGGTGTCGTCGTCGATTGTGTCGGTGTTCGGGAGGAGTTCATCCTCCAGCCACTCATGGTATGTGCTTGTGGTCGGTCGCACCGGGTCGCCGAGATGGTCGAGCAGCGGCGTCTCATAAGGTGAGACGATGCTTACGATGTCGGCTACGTCCTCTGCGATGTCCGGCAGCGACGAACCGGCCGAATAAGTTGCTTTGCCTGTAAATGCCATTGATTGTTCTTCTTGTTTTAGTAGGTGGTAT
>DAOWOP010000195.1 GCA_030642005.1 Planctomycetales bacterium | reverse complement strand
CCTCCCTGGCCCGAATGTACACCGGTATGTTCCGTTGCTCCTGGACTGTGCGCATGACCGGCTCGAGGAAGATGGCGCGGGAATTGGTAAAGTCGTAAAACAGTCGCGGGCCCTGGATGGTCCGCTCGCCCCGGCGGAGGATAACGTCGCCTTCCAGATAGACCCCGACGATCCTTTCCGGCGCTGATTCGTTTTCGGTTCGGGGCGCGGTGTAGAGCACGGCAGCGTCGGCGCGCATCTGAATGAACAGGTCGCTGTCGGCGCTGCCCTGCGAAAGATAGACGTTACCCTTGGCGATGATGATCCGCAGTTTCTTTTCAGGGTCGCTGGGGTCGGGTATTTCCTCGCTTGAGAATTCGTCGTAGCGTGCACTTATCGGTGAATAAGGTTTCGGTTTGCGGGTCGGTCGGACGGGTTCAGCCTGCGCCGGCCTGTCGGTCGTTGCGGGCGCCGGTTTGAATGAGGACGGTTTCCGCACAGCCGCTGCCCGCCGGTACAAAGGCGACGAGACGCGGGATTTGTCGCTGTGCCTGCCGACTCTCGCGCGGAACTTTCCACGCTGGTGAAGGACGACCATAATCACCCGGTCGGTGGTAGTGGCGCCGTCGGCCTCGATAATCCTGGCCTTGCGGGTCGAGTCGCCCTCGATGTACACCTCGATGTCGCGGAGGGTCGCCTTGCCCATGCGGTGTTCGGTAACCCACAGCACCGCATTGGCCCCGCTGATTTTCCGCCTGCCGACGGTCAGCGAAAAATCCCCCTGCACGACGTTGACCGTCTCGCCGTCTGCTGTGAAGGTGAACATTACTTTCCCGGCGATAACGGCATCAGTGCGGATATAGACTTTGCCCTCATCCCCGACGGCAACGCATGCGCAAACCGCCGGAACGATGAATGCCGCCACCAGGCATCGCAACACCACCCGACACCGGCCGATATGATCCGCTCTGTCAGTCACACCTTCTCGCAATGATTGACGAACCTTGCGGGCGATTATAGGTTGAGGCGTGTGCAAGTCAAACGTTCTTAAAAACAGCAACAGATGAATATTGAATAATGACGTTTATCTTCTTTTTCTTCTTTTTACTTCAAAATTCAAAATTTTTTGTTCAATATTCATTATTCTTTTTTGTTTTGGCTTCCCGCAGTCTTGCGTATTGGGCCGAGAGGCGGTAGATTCCCGTTTTCGTTTTCTGATTCGCCAATTTTCTTTGCAAGGAAAGCACATGATTATTGACGCCGGCGCGATGTCCATACAATGCCTTATTCTCGGCGACCTGATGACAAACTGTTACGTTCTGACTTGTGGCGGCACGGGTTTTCAACCTGCGCCACCCAAAAAACTTTGTTGGGTCGTCGATCCCGGGCCGTCTCCAGACCCGCTGCTGGAGTATCTGGTCAAGACCGGCCTGGAGCCGGAACGCATCCTTCTGACCCATGGCCACGGGGACCACATCGCCGGAGTGGCTGCGGTGAAGGAGTCATACCCGGCGACGGTGCTTACCGTTCCAGAGGCCGATGAAAATATGCTTTCCGACCCGGCCGCCAATATGTCGGCCGCCTTCGGCTTTCATATAACGACCCCGCCGGCCGATGAGACCATTGGGGCGGGAGATGAATTAAAGATGGGCGCGCTGACCTGGCGGGTGCTCGACACCTCAGGCCATACGCCCGGCGGAGTGTCCTACTACTGCGGCGAAGCCGAGGTGGTTATCACAGGCGACGCACTCTTCGCAGAAAGCATCGGACGAACCGACATCCCCGGCGCGAGCGAAGAACGCCAGTTGAAGAACATCCGTGAAAATCTTTTGACGCTGCCGGACGACGTTCGCATCCTTCCCGGCCACGGGCCGATCAGCACCATCGGCCATGAACGCCAATACAATCCGTTCCTGTAGTTGTCCAGTCCGTGTGAGAGAAAGGAAAGTCGAATGACATCTCGTGAACGTGTATATCGTGCATTGGAATTCAAATCGCCGGACCGCGCGCCGCGGCACCTGTGGTGGCTGCCGTGGGTGGAGAGATTTGCCGCTGACGGCCTCGAGACGCTGCTTCGTGACTTCCCCGGAGATTTTACCACCTGTCCGGAGCAGGTCCTCTGTCCCGGCGACCGCAGCCGGGGCGTTGGGGGCAAGGACCGCAAGTGGGTTGACGAATGGGGCTGCACGTGGGAGGCGGGTGAGTACGGTGTAATCGGCGAGGTGAAGCATCCGCCACTGGCGGATTTCTCTGCCCTGGACAGTCTGGTCCCGCCGTGGGAAATCCTCCGGCAAGCCGACTGGGACGCGGTCAATCGCGCCCAGAAAGCCAACCTCGCAGGTCGGCGGAAGTTCATGCTCGCGGGCACGGCCGGTGGGCAATTCACGACTGTCAGGCCGTTCGAGCGGATGCAGTTTCTCCGAGGCAGCGAAAACCTCTACATCGACCTGGGATACGGCACGCCCGAAGTCCTCCGTTTGCGCGACATGTTGCACGAGTTCTACCTGGAGGAAATTCAAGGCTGGGTAAAGACCGACTGCGACGGTGTAGCCTTCATGGACGACTGGGGCTCGCAGGCATCGTTGCTGATCTCGCCGGCGATGTGGCGGGACCTGTTCAAGCCGCTGTACAAGGACTACTGCGACCTGATCCACGCCGCCGGAAAGAAAGCCTTCTTTCACAGCGACGGGCACATATTCGATATCTATGAGGATCTGATCGAAATCGGGATAGACGCAATCAACAGCCAGTTGTTCTGCATGGACATCGAGGAAATCGGGCGGCGTTTCAAGGGACGGATTACTTTCTGGGGCGAGATCGACCGTCAGCAGATACTTTCGTTCGGCTCGGTCGAAGATGTTCGCGGAGCGGTTGGCCGGGTCCGCCGGGCGCTCGATGACGGCGCCGGCGGCGTCATAGCGCAATGTGAATGGGGAACGCACAATCCGGCGGAGAATATCCGCGCGGTTTTCGAGGCCTGGGCATCGCCGATAGGGCAACTGCCGTGAGCGGGTGCCGTGGTCGCGGTGTTTGCGACCACGTTAACGCCCGCATGTCCGCGTGGTCGCCAACACCGCGACCACGGCACCCTGCTCTTCTTGAAGAGTTGGTCGGGCCAGATGTTCAGCAAGACGCCTGCGATCATCAGGAGGATACCGGAGTAACGGTAAGGTGAAGGGATCACCTTTTTGACGGGCAGCAGGAAATGCAGAGCGAGCATAATCACGATAGACAACAGGAACCAGGTCGGCGGCAGTATCTTATTTCGGGTCATTTCGTTTTTCTTGCCGGTTCGAGGTCGGCGATGGGGATTTGCATTTCAAATGCCCCGGCCTGGACGACGGCATGGTCTTTGTCGTGATTGAACCGGATTAAGGTAGCCTGCTTTCGGAACGGTACGACGTACAGTTTTTCGCCCGGCGCGGTCGCCAGGACGGCTTGGCGATTGGCTTTGGCGGCAGCGCTGTCGGGGCGGCGGTGGTGGACGGGCTGGTCCCGGCGGTCGGATGTTTTCTTATGAGGCCTGTGCTTTGGTCCCTTTCGATGCACGGCGAACGGGCCTGTCTGGGGAAAAAGTTCCTGCAATCGCAGCCAGCCTGTGGTTGAGGGCGTTTGAATCTTCGCCCTGCTTGTCGTCAGGTCAAGTTCAATGACTTTGCCTTTCCCCGGCGCTGGGGCGATGGGTACGACGTCGCCGACCTTCATTCCGCCGATTTCCGCAAGCCACTGCTCGAACTGATGCCGTCGGCTTCGCTGCTGGGTGAGCGAGCGGTGATACTCCTGCCTGATGTGCTCTGCCTCTGTGCGGAGTTCGGCTGTCTGGCGGGCCTGGGACATTATCTGCTCGCGGAGGCTGGCAATCTCGCGCCTGATGCCTTTCTGGCCCATATCGGGCATCAGTTCAGCCAGCGGGACCTCGACCTGCACGTTATCGACATCGACGACGGCGATCTGCTTGTTGAACTGGATGCGTACCAGCCGGCCCGGTTTATTCATTGTCGGGACGTGGATTTCGTCGCCGGGTTTCATTTCCGCCAGTGAGGCGGTCCAGTTTTCGAACTTTTCCTGGAGTTTGAACAGGTCGGCCAGTTTCGATTCGTATTGTTCCTGCACGTCTTCGGCGGCGAGGCGTGCGGTGTGCGCCTTTGCGCGGGCGGTTTCGGACGCCCGCCGGGCCGACGATGTGGCGCGGATGGCCTTGCGGAATACCCCGCCCTTTTCGCCGAGGTATTTCCGGGCCGACGCGATCATCTGCTTCGGCAGGCCCATGGCGGCGGCGACGGTGATGGCGTGGCTCTCGCCCGGCTCGCCGATGCGGAGGTGGTACGTCGGGCGGAGCGTTCGCGTATCGAACTCGACCGAGGCGTTGTCTGCGCGGTCGTGGTTGAAGGCGTAGGCCTTCAGAGCGGCAAGGTGCGTGGAGACCATTGCCAGGCACCCGGTCCGCCGGAGGGCGTCGAGGACGGCCTGTCCTATGGCGGCGCCTTCGTCCGGGTCGGTTCCAGCGCCGAGTTCATCCAGCAGCACAAGGCTGAAGCGGTCGGCCTGGCGGATGATGTTCCTTACCCGCCGGATGTGCCCGCCGAAGGTCGATAGCGACTGCTGGAGCGATTGTTCGTCGCCGACGTCCAGCAGGACGTTTCGGAAGACCGGCAGCGTACTGCCTCGCTGCGCGGGGATGTGCAGGCCTGATTGGGCCATGATTGCCAGCAGGGCGATTGTCTTGAGCGCGACCGTCTTGCCGCCGGTGTTCGGGCCTGTAATGATGAGAATATCGAAATCCATCCCAAGCCGGACGTCGATGGGAATGACGTCGAATGGGGACTGACTACTTTTTTGAGAGTTTGTTTTCTCAAAAAAGTTGTCTGTCCCCGCTTTTTTCGTTTTCTTTTCCTGTTGCCATGCCTGCTCGATAAGCAGCGGATGGCGGGCCTGGTGCAGTTGCAGCCCGCCGCGGTCGGTAATCTCCGGGCAGGTGAACTCAAACTCGTATGCGTATTGTGCCTTGGCGGTCAGAAGGTCGATTTGCCCCAGCGTTCGCATG
>DAOWOP010000140.1 GCA_030642005.1 Planctomycetales bacterium | reverse complement strand
GAAGCCCAGCCATTCGAATGGCTGGGCTTAGACACGGGTCTTTCCCGCAACTGGTGAGGAATGAAACTTACAAAGGAGCACGACGATGGGGACAAATCGACCTGCACACATATTGAGCACCTGGCTGTTTGCCTTTGTGATTGTAACGGCCTGCACAACCGCAGCCCCGGCCGAGAATACCTACTGGCAGTATGACCCAGCCACGCCCGGCGATTGGTTCGACCCGGCCAACTGGACCAACGGCGTTCCGGGGACTGAGGGGGTGGCTTATATCGATAACGGAGGCACGGGGCAGATTTTCAGCGGCGATGCTCAAGCACTTAATCTGATGCTGGGCTTTGCCGACGCCGGTGGTGTCTCGCAAACCGGCGGGACGAATAACATCGTGGCGAACCTCATGCTCGGATTGTGTGACGGGTCGTTCGGCTCCTACGAACTGGCCGGCGCCGGTTATCTTTCGGCCGATATCCAACAGGTTGGCTTAATAGGCACAGGGTTTTTTGACCAGAGCGGCGGGGTCAACAGCGTTACCACGAAACTCTACCTCGGCTATGGGAGTGGTTCATCCGGGACGTACCAATTGAGCGGGACCGGCCAACTGTTGGCCCAGGAACTCTACGTGGGTCCGGGAGGGACGGGCGTGTTCAACCAGAGCGGCGGGACAAACACCGTCAGCGTCGCTCTCAATCTGGGTGGGAATCTCACTTCCAACGGCACGTACAATCTTTCCGGCGGGCATCTCTCTGCCGTGACGATCAACATCTTGGAAAAAGGGACACTGAACTGGACCGGCGGGACACTTGATACCGGCAAGATTACCGTCGGCGCCGGCGGCCTGATGACGGTTGGGCAGGATTGGAATCCCGGCAACGCCCTCGATATAAGCGGCGGGACGGTGGACCTTGGGACGCATCAACTGATAGTGGATTCACCTTCGGCCGCCGTATTCACCATGCCAGCGGGAAATCTGATTTCCGGCAGCCAGTGTATCGGCTGCTCCGGCACAGGCACGATGATGCAGACCGGCGGGTCCAACACTGTCGGCGGCGACCTGTATCTGGGCCACAATGCCGGTTCAAGCGGTACGTACAATCTCTCCGGTAGCGGAACGCTGTCGGCAGGGACGGCCTATGTCGGCAACTCCGGCACAGGCGTGATAACACAAACCGGCGGGTCCAACACTGTCAGCGGTAACCTGTATCTGGGCCACAACGCCGGTTCAAGCGGCACCTACAATCTTTCGGGCGGGAACCTGTCAAGTCAGTCCACCATGTATATCGGATACAACGGAACCGGTTACGTCGTTCAGACGGGCGGGACCAATACCCCCCGCGGCGGCCTGTGTCTGGGCTATAATACCGGCTCAAACGGCACGTACAATCTCTCCGATAGCGGAACGCTGTCGGTCGGTACGGCCTACGTAGGCTACTCCGGCACAGGTTCAATGACGCACACGGGCGGGACCAATAACGTCTTTGACGACCTGTATCTGGGCTATAATGCTGGCTCAGAAGGAACTTACCAACTGACCGGAAACAGTCGACTCATTACCAAAGAGGAACACATTGGGCAATTGGGGAGCGGCCGGCTTATCCAAAGCGGCGGTACTAACACCCTCGACTGGACGCTGTGGTTAGGCTACGGGGCTGGGGCAGATGGAACATATGAATTGGAGGCAGGTGAACTTTCGACCGGCACCGAGTACGTCGCCTACGATGGTAAAGGGGTGTTTCGGCAGAGCGGCGGCACGCATCTCGTCGAGGACCATCTGAGAATTGGGTATAGGGCCGGCGCGGACGGATCATACGAGTTGATTGAAGGTGAATTGTCAGTCGGCTCCATGGATATTGGGGCTTTCGGGAAGGGAACCTTCACGCAAACCGGTGGGACCAATACTGTGACAGGACAGCTCCAGTTGGGCTATGGGCACACCTCCTCGAGCGCCTACAACCTTCGGGCGGGAAATCTGAATGTGAGCAGGATACGGGTAGGAGAGATCGCTCCATGCACGTTTCTTCAAACCGGAGGAACAAACACGGTTGACAACCTCCAGATTGGCCTTGGAACGTATGACCTGCGAGATGGGTTGCTGTCGAGCAATAGTGAATGGATCGGCTATGACGGCCTCGGAGAGTTTATCCAGTCGGGCGGGACCAATACCGCGGGCTATTTTTCCGTAAGATCTTATGCTACGTATGAGATATCCGGCGGCATAATGGAAATCGGTGACAGCGGCGAGATCAAGGGAGTTCTTGATTTTACCGGCGGCGCCGGCATGCTCCGCATTACTGGCGGGATAGCCAACCTGTCGCATGGAACCATTCAGAATGCCGGGGCCGCCACCTTTGAGACGGCATCCGATACGCTGACCATATTTCCCGAAGGCTTCGATCCGGACGACGAATTCAATGCCGTCACCGGGGCAGGTCTAGTTCACACAGCCGGCTGCGAGATATTCGTTCCCCAAGGCCAAGGCTTCTCAGGGGGAGGCAGGATTGACGATCCGGTCCGGTGCGAGGGTATCATCAACATGATTCAGGTACCGGCATCGGCGTGGAATTCCTCTATGATGTCTGACAGTTACCTCTACAGCGGGGTCACAGTGGCCAACGGGGGCAGCCTGAATATCGAAGGGGTCATCTTCTTCGACGACGGGGCATCCGGGGGAATTGAGGCCACCGGCGGCAACATCACCGCCAGCAGAATGTATGTTGGTCATTCCGGTCAAGGGCATTTTGTCCAAGCCGGCGGGGTGGTGAACGCGTTAGTGATGCTTACGCTCGGTGGCGGCAGCGCCGCCGAGGGTACCTATGAGTTGCAGAACGGCCAGCTAGGTTCAGAAAACATCTATATCGGGTTCAAGGATGTGGGACGCTTTGTTCAGATGGGCGGCGAAATAGTAATCGCGCGCGGTCTCACGGTAGCGTACGGCTATGGCTCCGAGGGAACCTGCGAGTTACACGAGGGAACCATCACTGCCGGTGCCGAGATGATCGGATACTACGGAGACGGCGTTTTCACCCAGATGGGAGGTACGAACACCGTCAACGACACCCTCCTGTTGGGCTACTACGAAGGGCGAGGGATGTACGAGCTCATCGAAGGGCAACTCGCAGCGGACATTGAGCAAATCGGACGCTCAAGCGAAGGAACCTTGACGCAAACCGGCGGAAGCAACATCGTCGGTAGTAGTCTATTTCTCGGCTACCATTCCCTGGGGAATGGAACCTACACTATATCAGGGGGCTCGCTAGTTACGTCCGATCTTGTTGTAGCAGGGAATGACAATCCGGTGTATGAGGCAGGCACCGGTTTACTGAACATCGCTGATTCGGTTGCACACGTTACCGTCTCCAACAAGCTATACTTCGGCCCTCATGCGAATCTGACGTCTGTTCCCGGCGCGACGATCCATATGACCGGCTCGGAGTTTGTGAACGAAAGCACCGACCCGGCGGCGCTGGCCGGGCTGGGGAATCTGACGATGATCTTTGAAGGCGGGACGACAGACATCGACCCGTTCGAGGTAGCCGGTGAGGACATAGGTGCGGTAATGGAAGGGTATGATGATAATTTTGCACTCGGTACGCTGCAACTCGGCGGGGCCGACATCGGGCAATTGCAACTGGTGGACCTGTTCGACAACCGCCCGGATTGGGAAGGTAGCGAGGCACTCTACGTGGAAAACCTGATTCTAGGCGACGGTTCGACGCTCGACCTGAACGGCCTGAACCTGTACTACATCAACTTTACCGACCTTGGCGGAACCATTGACCTGAATGGCGGAAGCATGACGCAGGTTCCCGAGCCGGCGACGCTGTCGCTGCTGATCATTGGGGGTCTGGCGCTGATTCGCCGCCGCAGAAAATAGAGACACCGGCAGGCGGTGTTTGCCCATGCCGAGATAAATTGCTCCCCTATCAAGCCGATGCGCGTAAAATAAGTACATGAGTATTTATGAGGTTACGGTATCGGCTCGTTTTTCCGCTCGTCACAGCGTCGCGCTGGCGGATGGGCGGATGGAATCCCCGCACGAACATAACTGGGTCGTAACGGCGTCGTTTCGGGCCGACGGGCTGGACACCGACGGCTTCGTGGTTGATTTTGTTACCGTCCGGGCTGCATTGGCCGAAATCACCGGCGAGTTGGAAGGGGCGGACCTGAATGATTTATTGCCCCCGGATTTTGCGGCGACGGCTGAATGTCTGGCGGAATACCTGGCAGGGCGGTTGACCGAGCGACTTGACCGCGATGTTCACTGTGTGCGCGTTACCGAAGAGGCCGGCTGCGAAGCGGCGTATTACCCGGCCGGCATTCAATCATAGTTGCCTTCGCGGCGCCAAACGTCGAGCATCAACTCGTAACGCTCCAGCGCCATGCCGGTATAGATACAGTTGCTGGTCGAAAAGATATAACCGCCTCCCGGCATGCCGTGTTTCAACGCATACCTGACCGAGGCGATTACTTCCTCGTCCGTGCCGGTATCCAGCAGGCCGCAGTTGACATTTCCGATCAGGCAGACCTTCTTGCCGACCAGGCGCTTGACCTCGGCGATGTCAACACCGCCCTGAGGGTCCAGGCTGTGCAGGGCATGTGGCCGCGTCGAGACCAGCGAATCCAGGATCGGCATAATGTTCCCGTCGGTGTGCTTTATGACGTAGAAACCCATCTCGCGATAGCCCGCTGTCAGTCTGGCCAGGAATGGGGTAACGAACTCATCAAACATCGCGGGCGAAAGGAAGGGGTTGTCGTTGAAGCAATAATCCGAGCAGAGGGCAAAGCCGTCCAGCACGCCGTGTTTGCGATAGCGTTCCGCCCGCTGGAGGGCGAGGTCCACCTTCCTCGCGGCCTCGTCCTTAAGCCGCTGCGAGTGCTCGGCGATATCGGTGACAAATTGCATCATCCTATTGCCGCCGGGCACCGAATACGTCGCGTCCCCGTGCATCATCAGGAAGTATTCCATTCCCGACATCTCGCGAATCAATTCCGGCGTCAGCATTGGCTCCCCGTCGGGTTTGCCGCCGCCCCACGCCCCACACGGATAGAAGAAAATGGCCGAGTGCCCATATCTGCGCGCAATGGCGATGAAGAGATCGGCTCTGTCGCGCATCTGAAGATCGCGCTCGCGCCGGCTCATCTGGTTCCACTGACTGAAGACACGGTGGTTTGGATGAACCCGTCCGAAGGCCTCCATCGTCAGGTAAAATACCAACTCAAAGTGAGGCACTCGACCCGGCGGCTGCTTGCCCTCAAGCGCCATAATGAACTTCTCTCTCGGCGTCACAAAAATCTCCCTAAGCGGTTCCCGCACCGTTGTGAAAAAAATGGAATCTCCCCGATAATCCCTTCGTCATTATCTCAAACGCTGCACTTTAACTATTGTAATCGATTCAGGCAATCCTTTCAATTGTAATCGTTGGGACGATTACAGTCGGCCGGTCGCCTTGACAAGCGGCTCGGCAAGAGCGTAGGATAAATCAGGCTTGTCTGCTTGCCGGAGGCGGCGTGCGGGTTCGCAGGGCGCGGCGGCGCCTCAGGCGGGGCAGGGAGTAAGACCAATGAAGTTTGAATGTGAGAAATGTCAGCGTGAAGCCACCGTTCACCTGACCGAGATTACCAACGGCCAGAAGATCGAGCGCCACCTCTGCGAGGAGTGCGCTTCCGCCGAAGGCATCACCATCAAGGCCCAGTTGCCTATTTCCAAGATAATCGAGGAGTTGATGCTCCAGTCTTCGGCGGAGAAGGAGTTTTCCGACCTTCGCTGCGACGTATGCGGGATTTCGTTTCTGGAGTTTCGCCGGGACGGGCTTCTCGGCTGCCCGCACGATTACGAGGCGTTCGAGCATGTTCTGGTCGGTCTGCTGGAGCGGTCGCATGAAGGCCAGTCCTGTCACGTCGGGAAGGTTCCCGCCAACGCAGCCGAGTCCGAACGGGTGCAGAACGAACTGCTTCGCCTGCGAGGTTCGCTCGCCGAGTCGGTCAGGCGCGAGGATTACGAGGAGGCGGCGGCCTTGCGCGATCACATCAGGCGGTTATCCGACGGACTTCACGAGGAGGGACAGTGAACCTTACGGCCTTATCGCGTCATTCGGCTCGCTGGCAGGAGTCTCCGGGGCAATTCGGGGACGTTGTGGTTTCGTCGCGCGTTCGCCTTGCGCGGAACCTGGCGGGGATGTCGTTCTTGAGCCGGTGCAGCAACGGGCAGGTCCGCGAGATTGCCGATTTGCTCCGGCGGGTGCTGACCGGCGGCGTCCTGGCGGAAGGCGCTTTTTACGTCGATATCGCCGATGCCGACCCTCTCGACCGCCAGTTGCTCGTCGAGCGACACCTGATTTCGCGTCAGCACGCCGAGGGCGACGGGCCTCGCGGTGTAGCCGTTACTCCCGACGAAACCCTCGCCGTCATGGTCAACGAGGAAGACCACCTCCGTATGCAGGTCCTCGCAGGCGACCTGAAACTTCAGGCGTGTTATGAGCAGATATGCCGGCTTGACGAACTGTTGGAGGAGCATCTGACGTTTGCTTTCTCCAGCCGGTTCGGCTACCTGACTGCCTGCCCGACGAACGTCGGCACAGCCCTTCGCGTCAGCGTAATGCTGCACCTGCCGGCGCTGAAGATGACCGGCGAGATAGAAAAAGTCCTGCGGTCGGCGCGAGACATGCACCTTGCCGTCCGCGGGCTGTACGGCGAGGGCACCGAGGCCATCGGCGATATGTTCCAGGTCTCCAACCAGACAACTCTCGGCAAAAGCGAAGAGCAGATCGTCGAGGACTTCAGAGGCCAGATCGTTCCGGGCATCATTGATTACGAGCGCAGCGCACGGGCGGCGCTGCTTGACAACCGCCGGGGCGCACTGGAAGACCGCGTCTGCCGCGCCGAAGCCGTAATGAAATCGGCGAGGCTGATGTCCTCGGAAGAAGCGATGTACCTGATCAGCCAACTCCGGCTGGGATTGAACCTGGAGATGGTCGGTGATATAACAGTCGAGACGCTCAACGAACTTTCGCTGCTGACCCAGCCGGCGCACCTTCAGCGGTTCTGCGGACGGAATATGTCGCCGATAGAGCGAGGCGAAGCCAGGGCGAAATTGATACGAGAAAAACTGGGCAAGACATAGTCTTTGAACAGTAAAGCGTTGAAATCCGAAAAGCGTTGAAATCCGAATATCAAAATCCGAAATCCGAAACAAATTCAAAATCCGAATTTTCTAAT
>DAOWOP010000038.1 GCA_030642005.1 Planctomycetales bacterium | reverse complement strand
TTGAAGGTGCCACCCGCCGGGTGTAGTATATTGAACAGGCAAGGTGATCATGCCTTTGACAGTGGGTAGGGTGAGATGAAGTCCCACCATTTATATAAACGAAGAAGGTGGGACGACGAAGAAGGTGGGACTTCGTCCCACCCTACCCGCTCAAAACCATCGCCGTTCCGGCGACGGGGAACCCGATGTTCAAAACCATCGCCGTTCCGGCGACGGCTAAACGAGATACGACAATCATTATGCAAAACGCTCTAATGCGGGTCGATGGGGGGAAAATGCTTGGCGTGAGTGGGCTGGGCGGATATTATCAGCAAGCAATCAGCGGTCAGCAATCAGCGGTCAGATCGGCTTTGGCTGATGGCTGAAATCTGAATGCTTTAAGGCAACATGACTGAGTTGGACGAAATTCCGGAGCAGCATACCGACACTGCCGACGCCCTGGCGGCTTTGAACGCGATGGCCCGGACCGGTGAGGTTGCGTTCGACCCGGGCGAATTCGTAGCCGCCGCCGCCGAAACAGTTGCCGATGATATTTCCGACGAGGTCTTTTCCGTCGGGGCTGCGCCTTTGGGCGTTTCCGGCGGGACGCACGTAACTGCCGGCGGCGGCTACCGTCGGCGCCACGCACACATGTACAAGAAAACCATGATCCCGCTGCTGCTGCTGGTCGGCGCGATGCTTGTTGTAATAGGCCTTATCACCGTGGTTATGGTGCTTCAGACGGAACCGGACGAGAAGTTCTACACCCGGTACAGCCAGATGAAAATAGTAATGTACGTCAGTTTCCCCCTGGCAGCGGCGGTGCTGGCCGGCGCGTGGTTGTTTCACCGGGATGTGAAGAAATAGCCTGGAACCGGCAGCCGGTAGTTATGAATCAGGAGGCTCCGAAAATCCCTGATCCGCAATCCGCAATCCGCAATCCGCAATCGGATGCAGCCCGTCCCTGGTCCTATCTGACCTGGCCCAATCGTCTTTCGCTGCTGAGGCTGCTGCTGGTAGCGCCGTTCGTGGTGCTCCTTCAGAACCATCAGGCCCAGCCGATCTATCGTTACCTGGCGATGGGATTATTTGCGTTCATGGCGGCGTCTGATGTTGTTGATGGTTTTCTGGCCCGCCGGTTGAACTGCAAAAGTCTCCTCGGCGCGATCCTCGACCCGCTGGCGGACAAGACATTGATCGTCTGTGCGGTCGTTCTGCTTTCGCTGCCCGCCTCGGCCGTCAAAGGCGCGACCCTGCCTGGGTGGGTCGTCGTGATGATTGTCGGCAAGGACCTGTGGGTTGTTGCCGGGTTCCTGATTATCTTTCTGCTGACGGGCAGTGTGCATGTCCTGCCGTCCTGGCCTGGAAAGATATGCACAGTCGGGCAGGTCGCTATGGTCGCCGCGGTGCTTATCAGCCCGGAACTGAATCTCCTTGGCCTGTCGGCCGGAACACACCTTGCGCGGGTTTTATGGTATGCTGTAGCCGGGATTAGCGCCTTGTCGGTAGTCAGTTACACCCGGATAGGGCTGACGTTCGTGGCCGAAGCGGACAGTAACCACGATAATGACCACGCGGACGGGGCCGCGTGAATTAAATGGAGATTTTCTGATGCCTTTTTCGCCGATTGAGGAAATACTGGAAGATATTCGCGCCGGTCGGCTTATCGTGCTTGTTGATGACGAGTCGCGCGAGAACGAGGGCGACCTTGTCTGTGCAGCCGAGCGGGTTACGCCGGAGATAATCAACTTCATGGCGCGCTACGGTCGCGGCCTGATCTGCCTGCCAATGACGAGCGAAAAAGCAGACGCCCTCGCCTTGTACCCCCAGGCGATGGACAACACCTCGCGTTTCGGAACTGCCTTTACCGTAACGATCGATGCAGCCACGGGAATCACCACGGGCATCTCGGCGGCAGACCGCGCGCGGACAATCGAGTTAGCCTGCCGGGCCGACGTCGCGGCGGGTGATTTCGTTCGTCCCGGCCACGTTTTCCCGCTGCGAGCCCGCGACGGCGGGGTGCTCGTCCGCGCGGGTCAGACCGAGGGGGCGGTCGATCTGGCGCGCCTGGCTGGGATGGAATCCGTCGGCGTTATCTGCGAGATAATGAACGACGACGGCACAATGGCTCGCGCCGCCGACCTGGAAAAGTTCTGCGCCACCCACGCCCTGAAGATATGCACCGTCGCCGACCTCATTAAATATCGCCTCCGCCGGGACCGCCTTATCGAGCGGGCGGTCGAGTTTGACACCTCACTGGCTGCCGGCGATTTCCACCTGATTGCCTATGAATCGCAGGTCGATCCCGAGCCGCACATCGCACTGTGCAAAGGCCCCATCGGACGACTCGACGAATCGGGCAAACCCCTGCCGTATGACAAGCCCGCATTGGTTCGCGTCCACAGCGAATGCCTGACCGGCGACGTCTTCGGCTCGTTGCGGTGCGACTGCGGGGCGCAACTGCAAACATCTCTGGCGGCAATCGAGGCAGCCGGCGCAGGCGCGCTGGTCTATATCCGACAGGAAGGACGCGGCATCGGGCTGATAAACAAACTGCGGGCCTACAAACTCCAGATCGAAAAGGGCCTCGATACCGTCGATGCCAACGTTCATCTCGGCTTCGAGCCGGACCATCGCGATTACGGCATCGGTAACCAGATACTCCGCGACCTCGGCCTGTCGGAACTCCGCGTGATGACCAACAACCCGCGGAAAATTTACGGCCTGGAGGGCTTCGGCCTGAAGATCGTTGAGCGCGTCAGCCTGCAAATCCCCCCGCACGACCACAACCGCGACTACCTGAAAACCAAGAAAGACAAAATGGGGCATATGCTTGACAATCTGTGATTTTGCAACGGTAATATAAAAGTATCCTGCTCTACAATCGGACAGAAAACAAGCAGTGTGCAAGTAAGGCTCAAGGCTCATTAAAAGGAGTGGCTCGTGGTACGTGAACAGGTTTGTGTTGTGCTCGTCGTTTTATTCGTAATGTTGTCCCTTCCTTCGGAGTCGAGGTCCTGCAATATCGGCGTCGCCGACGGGGTGGTTTCGCAGGACGGCAGGCCGCTGCTGTGGAAATGCCGCATGAATAGCAGCGATTCGGACAACATGCTTATGTACCGCACCGGGCCGAATTACGACTATATCGGAATCGCCGGTAGCGGAGACCCCTGGATGGGCGTCAACTCCGCCGGACTGTGCACCGGAAATTCATACGTCAGCGGCGGCGACTCTTCACGCAACCGCGTGATACAAAATTACATCCTGGGAAACTTCAGCACGGTGGACGAGGTGAGGGATTACCTCGCCCAGCCAGGGAGCACAGACAAAGTCATGGGATGTTATCCGTTCATGGACGCCGCCGGCAACGCGACCATATTCGAGATAAATCAAACGAACTGGGTGTACGAATACAATACCACCAATCCCAATCGAATCGCACAGAACCTCCTCGGCCAGGTTACACGCGCAAACGAGTTCCATTATCACACAGACGGCACCGACAATTTGACCATCGGCGGGCGATATGAGTCCGGTAGTTACAACACGAGTGGGCTGATAAGCATGGGGCTACTGTCGGCCAGGACCGTCATGCAGGGAAACGACGGCGCAGACGGTTATGAGTTTATGCGTTACGGCCCGGGCCGGACTTTGAGCGACATTGCGGCCGACAGGGTCGTTTCCTCAATGATTGTTCACGGCGTTGGGCCGGCTGAAGACCCCGCCCTTGCCACAATGTGGGTGCTGCTGGGTCAGTCAAATTACAGCGTCGCGGTTCCGACCTGGGTTCGCGTTTCGGACCTGCCGAACCGGCTCGCCAACGGCGACCTGGCCGCTCGCGCAAACTCGCTCCACGGCAAGGGTAACGAAACGGACACCCAGGACAGCACTCTGCCGTTCGAGGTCGCCCTGTTCGACGAAGTCGATGAACTGCTGGGGCATTGGCGGGCCGAAGGCGTCCCGTCCGTCGAGGAAATGACCCGCGTCGAGCATCGTATGGCTGGCGACGCCTACAGCCTTCTCGACTGCCTCGACAATACCCAGGACGACAACAAGGCCCCGACCGTCGTCGTCTCGGCGATACCGGACGGCCTGACACTGAACTTCGAGGTTGCCGCCGCCGATACCGACGGCGGCATCCAGGCGTATGAATGGAACTTCGGCGACGGCGAGACCTCGCCGGACCAGTCGCCTTCGCACACCTACGGCGCGCCTGGCTGGCGCCTCGTCTCCTGCACCGTTACCGATAACGACGGCGTAAGTTTCACGGACTGGCGGCATTACAACGTCGCGCCCGAACCGGCGACGCTGTTGCTGCTGTTCGGCGGCGTCTTTGGTCTGCTGCGCAAGCGGCGGAAATAGCAATTTCGTCCCGTCAGTCGAACGCCCATAAAGGCTGCGAAAACCAGGCCGCAAGCAGCGGCGACTGGTACGTCGGGCGGATCATTTGCGGTCAAATGATAAACGTTGTCCACTTTCTCCCACCCACCCAGCGGAATGAGCATCACGTCGCGGTCCATCGCCCTGGGCGTCATTATCGCACGCAGGCGAGTGATCGTCTTACGCGAAGCCGTCAAGCCGGCGGATTGCTTGTCCAGCACATCGCCTATCTTGAAAATGCTTTCATCCAGCGACGATAAGCCTTTCGCCAACTCAGTAACGAACATCCTGCCATCGTGTTTTTCAGCAAGCGTCATCACAAGTTCATCGTAATTCGTCCCGCTCGGCGTGCCGGGCTTGAGTTCGATCTTTTCGGGGTCGATGGTCGCATTGGCCCAGTTGGCGCATGCGTATCGGCAGTTGCCGACGACGTACAGGACGATCTCGTTGCGCAGGTCGGCTGACAGTTGCGAGATAACGAGCGGATAGACAAGTTTGTCGTCGCGATAGGTGTAACTTATCGGGTGCGGGGCGAGCGTGGGGCGATTGGACGCCTCCGGGCGGATACGCATCGCAAGGAAATACCAGCCGCCTTTGACGTACTGATCGAAGATGCGTTCAGCTCCTATCGGCACGAAATACTTATTATCGTTGAGCCATTTCGTCAGTTCGTCAGCCTTGGTGGCCGACAGGACGACGTACTTGAAAATCCCGGCGGTTCCGGTCTGCTCAACGACGACCGCCGGGCGACTAACCGTTACATCTCTCACAGCCGGCGCGGCGCACCCGCAGCTGAAGCCGCCTCCGCTTTTGCCGGCCATCCGGTAAAACTTCGGAGCCGTTTCCTGCTCAAGCACAGAAAATATCTCGTCGCTGCATTTCTCGATCTTCAGGGGTTTTGACGGGACCGGAACGATCCACGCAAGTTCTTCAGGCCCGGCGCGGAAGTGCGTCCGCAGGACAACCTGCACCGTCTTCCCGTCGGTAGCCAGCAGTGCCTCCTGCTTCGGCGAGGCGACCATCTTCGTCGATTTGCCGACCTCGCGGGGCATCATGCAACCGTCGGCAAATGCGACTGAATCGTTGAACGAGATTATAGCAACGATCATAAACAGGAAGATAACTCGCAGCATAATAATACTCCTTTATACATTCAAAATGTAACTGCTGACACAATATGTACAAGGTGCAGCTTGAAGCCCAGCCATTCGAATGGCTGGGCTTTTTTTATTTTTTTATTTAGACGCGACGGCGGTTTCGACGACGCGCTTGAGCAGTTTTCCGACGCCTGTTTGTAAGTCGGCCAGGGCTTCGGCGGGAACCTTATCGGCAAGTTCGGTCTGTCGTATGTCGACGAAGGCGGCAGGGCACAGACGCTTCCGGTGAGCGTCGCCGGTGGCGGTGCCGAGGATCATACCCGTCCGGCAATCGACAAGAACAGCCTGCATCACCGTCTCGTGCTCGATGACGTCGCCGGGGATCGTCCATAAGCCGATGACCGTCCAGTACAGCACAGCGGCGTCGTTGAAGTTGTTCACCGACGAATCGGCCTGGAGGTACACCAGCAGCAGTTCGCAGTTCATTCTCGCCGCGGCAGTGCGAAGCGTGTGAAGCGTAACGCCATGGCCGCCCATCGTCAGCGAAGTAACCGGGCAAACACCGCTGATGTGCGCCTGGTTGCCGATAATCTTCTCCCACTCCTGCAGTTCATCAGCGTCGATCGTCGCCAGGTAAGGCTGATACCCGGAGCAATGACTCTTGATTTTGGCGACGGCAACGCCGGTAGGCAACTTGGCGGCGACGTTGACATCCAGCAGTTTGGCGATGTCGCCGTCGGTCATCGCCTTTTCCAGCCGGCTGACTTGCTTTGGGTCATTAATCAGTCCCGACCGGGCCATGTCCGCCACCGGGGTCGCCAGTTGGTAACAGGTAGCGCATCCGCCGAGCGACGAAGTTGCAATCAGAAGCAGATAAATTATTCTTTTCACGGCAGTTCTCCTGAAAGGTGTTGTGTTTCCCGGATATATCCCCGCCGAGCGGTCATGCGCAGAAAAATCTGCGAGTTGACGGGCGGGGTGATTCCGGGCGACAATTTACATTGAGCAACACGCTTATGGACGACAATGATTCGCAATTGGTTCGGCGGTGTCTGGCGGGTGAGGCCGCTGCCTTCGAGCGCCTGCACGCCGATCACGCCGGGCGTATCCTGGCATACTTCACCCGAAGCGGCTTTGGCCGGCACAGTGCAGAAGATATGACGCAGGAGACCTTCATCCGCGTGTTCCGGTCGCTGCACACCTTCGACGCAAGCCGCGGGCGATTCGCCCCGTGGCTGGCGACGATCGCTCGAAACGTCGCCCGTAAATCCTGGTCCCGCCGAAAGGCCCCGGAAAACTTCGACCCGGAACTGGCAGAGGAAATGTTTGCAGGTTCGGGCAATCCCGGTCTGGACTCGGCTGCAAGGGAGGAAGTCGCCGCCGTCCGGCGGTGCGTCGATTCCCTGCCGGGCGAACTTGCCCGCATCGTCCGGCTGCGTTATGTTGATGCGCGGACGACACGCGGCATCGCGGCGGAGATAAATCTGCCCGAATCAACCGTCCGCCTTCGCCTGACAGAAGCATCCGCCGCGCTGCGGCAATGCCTGAAGGAGAAGGGATTCCTCGAATAAATAGTCGCGCATCGGCAGGTCGATGCGGATATAGGATATGGGAACCATGAACGAGAAAAATCACAAACCGGACGATCGTCTGGAAGGGATGCTGCGGCAGTGGGGGGTTGATGAATCTGCCCGGCCTGGGGGCGTTCCGCCGATGCCGATGATGCCTCCGCTGCGGCGGTGGCCGACGATACTGCTTCGCTGGGGTCCGCCGGCGGCGGCAGCGGCGATGCTGCTGATTGCTGTGGGCCTGTTCGTTGCCGGACGTTCCAGCGACCTGGCCGCTCCGGTTGCACGGGAACAGGAAGATGTCCATGCCATCAAAACGCAACTTGCACATGCTCAATCCGACCTTCAAAAAGCCCGCGACGCACTGTCGCAAGCCGACAGCCAACGTGTCCGCGAAATTGAGCAACTCGATGCCGAAATCGCCGCGCTGAAGAAAGACTTTCAAAAGGAAAAGACGATTTCCCTTGCCGCCGCCGACCAGCGAATCACAGAGTCAAATCGCATTATTGGTGAGCAGAAGGAGGAGTTGCAGAAAGTTACAGGCGAACTGGCCAAGGCAGGGCGGGAACTCGCGGATGCGAGGAAGCGTTATGACGAATTGGTCGGCAAGCGTGATGTAACGCGGATCAAACTGGCGGCGTCCGTTTCGGAACTGGACCGGGTGGGTAAAATGTACCGCCGGACCCTCGCCGACAGCCTGAAGGCCCAGGCCGATCTTGCCGTCCTGAAGGTTCGGCGCCAGATCGTCATGGGCGAATTTCAGCGGGTGTACCTGGCAGCGGCGGCAGCGGCGGGGGGCATGGAGCAGCCGGAACGATGGGCGAGCCTTCATCTTCGCCAGTCGGCTGCCCGCGGTGTCCAGCTGCTGGGGCGATGCGCCGAAATTCGCCCGTCCGTGCAGGCGACGTCCACAGGCCGACTGATGGACCGCCTCGAGGTGGTGCTGACGAGGCTGAACCTGCTGAATCCTGCCGACCCCGTCGAGGCCAAAGCCTTCGCTGCACTGGTCCGCCGCGGCGGTCTCGTCAAAGAAATTGACGTTGCACTGGCTGAAGGACGCCAACGCGCCGACGTCCGCACCTGGCTGCTCGAAGCCAGACTTATTCTGGAGGGGGCGGAAAATGTGGCATAGGAAAATATGTCTGCCGGTGGTCCTGGTTGCCGCGTCGGCACTGGCCGGTTGTGCCCAGTACTCTCCCTGGTCGAATGCCAGGCCCAGGCCTGTCGTTGTAAGCCAGGCGGACCTGGCGACATTTAATGATGCGATTTCGCTGACCGAATCCCTGCATTACGAGGCCGCGGCGGGCAAGTTCCAGCAGGTGTTCGACAGTTTTACAATCGCCGGCGACCGGAAACGAGCGGCTGAAGCGATGTTCTGGCTTGGCTTCTGCCGGGAAAAACAGCATCGCTCCGTCGAGGCAAGGGCGATCTACCTGCGCCTTGCTGATGAATATGCCGGAACCCGTGCGGCACATCAGGCCGACCAGAGACTATCACGCTTATCCGGCGGGGGGCGAAGACCCGCAGGCGGAGACAAGCACTAACACGACAACGCGGGTTGGATGGTTGATCAGTGAATCGGTTGATTGGTGAATCAGTTCCGAGTTCCGAGTTCTGATTTCTGTTTTTCTAGTCCCAAGTCCCACTTTGCTCTGCGAAGCGCTACGCATAGCAGAGAGTTCCTAGTCCCTGTCTTCCGGCCAAAATCCCTTTGGGTTCCCATTCTTTCCCATTGGTTCCGTATCTTTAATTTGTCTGGGAAATCGCTACTTGCTGTGCATCGTCTCGATGCTCAGTTCGGCTTTGTCCAGCGTCAGTCCTATCCAACCGTTGCGGAAGGTGGCGTATCGCCGGCGTTCTCCGATGGCTTTGAGCAGTTCCGGCGGGGCGGGTCGGAACGAACTGGACTGGATCAGCACATCCGGATTGACCGCCTCGATGAACGCCTTGAGCGTCGGTGTACCGCTGCCGTGGTGGGGCAGGATGATCGCGTCGCTGTGGATACTCTCGGCAGGGAGTTTCGCCAGATAAGTCTCTGCCGGTTCGCCGATGTCGCCGGGGATGATGGCGCTTTTCCCGTCACAAACGATCCGCAACACAAGCGAGCAGTTATTTACGTCCAATTTCATTGCCTCATCGGGTGGCCAGAGGACTTCGACGCTTATCCCGCCTCCAAGCGCGACTGCCTGCCCGGCCCGCAGGCGGACAATCTGCACGTTATGTTTTTTGAACCCTGCCAGCAGTTCGCGGACGGCGGGCGCAACTTTTTCGCGCCGCCCGAAGTATTCGTTGAGGAACACCCGCCGGGGCGGTCTGCGGGACAGAAGGGCCGGCAGGGCGTTGTAGTGGTCGATGTTGGCATGCGAGATGAACACGGCTTCCGGGCTGCCCAGGCGCTTGGCGCGGAGGAAGGGACGCAGTATCTGATTATAGGTGTCTATCGGGGCAAGCGTGCCGGCGTCGAAGAGGTACGTCTTCCCATCGGGCGCGTGCAGCAGCGTCATCGCGCCGTGTGCGACGTCGAGGATGTGCAGTCGCCCGTTCACCGGCGGCTGGGCGGGCCACTGGGTAACGACGATACTCGCCGCCAGTCCCAACGTCGCAACGACCGCGGATGAAAGGATAAGCCGGGATTTCCTGGCTACAATCCACAGCCCCGCCGCCAGGTAAAACATCGCTACGCACCACGCCGGTATGGTGAACAGGTCGATGCTCAGCCCCGGCAGGTGTTTGGTCAGCATGACGAGGTGTCTCATAATCCCGGCGGCTCCGGCGGCGAACGAACCGACGGCGGCGGCGAGGTTCGGTGTCAGAAACGCCAGCGTCATTGAGACATACGCCGGTATCAGCACCGCCACGAGCATCGGCAGCAGGAGAATCGACAGGATCGGCGCGTATGGGCAGAACCGCCCGAAATGATACGCCACCAGCGGAGCAGCCGATATGTACGCCGCCAGCGACATGCACACCAGAACGATGAACCAGTCCGCTCCGCTATAGTGCAGCCATCGGCCAATACGCTGCTCGTCGCGGAAGACCATCAGTTCTCGCGTTTGCAGCCACTTACCGAAGAGCAACTGCCTTATCGGCCCGTGCAGGACGAGGATGCCGGTAACGATTCCGAAACTCAGTTGGAAGCCTGCGCGGAAGATTTGCAGCGGGTCGATGATCAGCAGGATGATTGCCGCGGCGGCCAGTGCGTTGCGGGTCGAGACGCTCCGGCCTGAGATAACCGCCACGCAGATGGCCGACGCCATAATCGCCGACCGCAGCAGCGGCGCTCGCGGTTCAGCCAGCAGGACGTACCCCGCCAGTATCATCAGCACGACCCACGCGCTGCGGCGGGGTGAAAACGTCAGCAGGCGGCAAAGCCAGTAGATGAAGCCGAGGAAGATTCCCAGATGCAACCCGGAAATGCTCAGAAAATGTGCGGTGCCGGCTTCGACCATTATTTGATTCAGTTTTCGCAGGGCGGGTGAGCGTTCGCCGAGAACCAATGCCTCCAGCAGGACGGTGTCGTCTTCAGCGCCGCAGGCGTTGATGTGTTGCCGGGCCTTCAGTCGCGCCCGCCGCCAGAGGCGCGAAAGCGGATTTTTCCCAGCCTCTTTGAGCGTGCTGACGCCGTCTGCGCCGGGTACAAGGAACTTCACGAGGATACCTTTATACCTGTCGGCTGTCCGCCAGTCGTGCTGTCCGGGGTTGCTCGGCGGGCGAGGCCTTCGCAGCGAGCCGACAAGTTCGACCTGTTGTCCGCTCGATAAGTCATAAACCGGTTCGCCGACGGTTACGCGGACCGTTCCGGTCGTCGGCAGCCACCGGCCGTCGGCGCTGCCTATGGCGTCGGCGTCGAGCAGGAAGGACGTCTTCGGCGGTCGCCAGTAAGGCGTTTGAGATTTTTGCAGGCGCCGCGTTGAGACGACCCGTCCGCGAATGGTCGCCAGGACCGAACCCTGGTGAGAGAATGTAACGATATGATTGTCGCCGATGCGATAGTAAGCCATCGCTGCCCACGCAGCCGAGGCCAGCAGGATAGCCGCTGCGATTGCGGCGGTGGTGAATGGCCGGAGGTGTTCGCGGCGGAGCGTAATGAAGGCCGTCAGGAATGCCGCGATTCCCCCCGCCGTCCAGATACCGATTGGCAAAGGCGCATACCGTCCCAGGACGATTCCCGCTGTCATTACAATCGCTGCCGGGACGAGCGGCGTATGATTGACATTTCCGGCACTTTCACTTTGTTCAAGTGCCGGCTTTTCACTTTGCATATCGGTCTTCAATCCGCAATCCACAATCCGGCTTCGCCAAGGCTACGCCGGGACAAGTCCGCAATCCGCAATTGTTACATCTCTCGTCCGATTGCCTTTGCGATTCGTTTGAGCATGTTCATCATTTCGCCGAAGGCCGCCGGCGTCATGGATTGAGCGCCGTCCGACAATGCGTGTTCGGGATCGTGGTGAACCTCCAGCAGCAGGCCGTCTGCGCCGGCCGCCACTGCCGCCTGGCACATGTTCGGGACCATGTAGGCGTGGCCGGTACCGTGGGACGGGTCGATGAGCACCGGCAGGTGCGTTCGCCGGCGCAGCGCCGGCAGGGCCGCCAGGGGCAGCGTGTTGCGGACGTAGGTTTCGAAGGTGCGGATACCACGCTCACAGAGGATGACCTGGCTGTTGCCGGCGTTGATGACGTATTCCGCCGCCAGGAGCCATTCGTCCAGATGGGCGCTGGGTCCGCGTTTCAGCATGACGGGCTTGCCGCATCGCCCGGCCGCTTCCAGAAGCGGATAGTGCTGCATGTTCCTCGCACCGATCTGCACCACGTCGGATGCTTCGGCTACCGCGTCGAGACTTTCGATGCCGATGGCCTCGGTAACAATCGCCAGGCCTGTGGCGTCGCGGGCTGCTTCGAGAATCTTCAGGCCTTCTTCCCTCATTCCCTGGAAACTGTAGGGAGAAGTTCGCGGTTTGTACGCCCCGCCCCGCAGTCCGATAGCACCTGCGGCGGCGACGGCGTCGGCTGTGCGGAGCAACTGGTCGCGGCCTTCCACCGCGCAAGGCCCGGCAATCACGCCGACCTTGTTGCCGCCGACGGGAAACTGCTTCGGGCCTATGGGTATCTCCGTGCGGGTCTGCTTGACTTCGGTCGATGCCATCTTGTACGGCGCGAGGATCGGGACGATCTGCTCGACCATCGGCGCATTCTCAATCGCGCCCTTATCGACAGTCCGCTTGTCGCCGATGCAGGCGATGACCGTCCGGTCAGTGCCGTAGATGGGATGATCTTTCAACCCGAAGTCATGCACCAGGTCGATGACATGCTGTATCTGTTCCTTGGTCGCGCCGGGTTTCATTACGATTATCATTTTACACTCCAGTCGAGTCGTTCAATCTCTGCGCTTGTCGATTTTCGCGGTTGCGCCGGCCTGTTCCAGTTGTCTCTTTGCGTTTTCGGCTTCGATTTTTGTCAAACCCGTCAGGATAGTCCCGTCCGCCGAGTGAACGATGTCCTGGGCTTCCTTCAAGCCGACTTTCATGAGCGACCGGACGGCCTTGATAACATCCTCTTCGTGCGGGCCAACATCCTCAAGAATTACGTCGAATGAGCCTTCGGTCATCTTGCTGTACATCCGCCCACGCTCATCCAGAGGTTTCTGGATTTTTTCTTTAATCGTTTCTTCGACGCGCTGTTTGGTTTCGATGGAGGTCTTTGCCGATTCGCCGCTCATGTAGGATATAATCACCACGACGACCAGCAGCGACAGCAGTCCGCCGCCGGCCAGTATAATCCGGGCAGAACCTCGATTCCTGTAATACATGATGCGTATCCTCTATTTCGCTTCTATTTTTTCCATCCCGCCCATGTATTGCCGAAGGGCGTCGGGGACTGTAACCGACCCGTCGGCGTTTTGGTAGAGTTCCAGGATGGGTATCAGTATCCGAGGGTTGGCGATGACCGTGTTGTTGAGCGTGTGGCAGAACTTTACCTTTCCGTCGGTGTCGCGGTATCGGATGTTGAGCCTGCGGGCCTGGAAGTCGTAAAATCGGCTGGCGGAATGCGTCTCGCCGTAACTGTTCCGCGAGGGCATCCACGTCTCGATGTCGAATTTCTGCACAGGTCCCTGGCCCAGGTCGCCGGTGCAGACGTTCACCACGCGATAGGGCAGGCCCAACGCCTGCATTACATCCTCGGAATTAGCGAGGATTTCCTCGTGGAAGGCGATGGATTGGTCCTTGTCGTTCGGGGCGATGATGACTTGCTCGACCTTGTCGAAGGAGTGGATGCGGTACAGGCCATAGGTGTCCTTGCCGGCAGCGCCGGCCTCCCGTCGGTAACACGCCGACATGGCGACGTATTTCCTCGGCAATTCATCGGCGTCGAGAATCTCCTCGGCGTGATAGGCTGTCAGTGGGACTTCAGCCGTCCCTGCCAGACTCATCCCGTCGCGTTCGACGAGGTATGTCTGGTCTGCTCCGACGGGGAAATATCCGGTTCCGTACATGACCTCGTCGCGTACAAGCACCGGAACGGTCAGCGGCGTAAAGCCCTTTTTGAGCATCATGTCCATCGCCAGTCGCAGCGTCGCTTGGTACAGCATCGCCCCTGCGCCCTTCATGACGTAATTCCGCGAGCCGGCCAGTTTTACGCCGCGATCAATGTCGATGATGTCCAGGGTCAGGCCAAGTTCGACGTGGTCTTTGGGATCGAAGTCGAATTTGCGAATTTCGCCGACCTTACGGATTTCAACATTTTCGGTATCGTCTTTCCCGACGGGCACGCCTTCGTCGGCCGGTTGGGCTGCCAGCAACATCAGCCGGTCGTACTCGCCCTTGAGTTTGTCGGCTTCCTCGGACAATTCCTTTGCCCGGCCCTTCAGGCGAGACACCTCCTGAATAGCGGCCTGTTTTTCAGGTCCCGTCAGTTGGGCGATCTGCTTGCCGGCCTGGTTCTGCTCGGTGCGGATATGCTGCAACTCCTGCTGGGCGGCGAGGATGCGCCGGTCCACTTCCAGCAAGCCCCCGATATCGACCTGGATGTTCTTGACTCTGGCGGCCTGGATGAACAGGTCCGGATTTTCGCGGAGCAATTTTATGTCAATCATCGTTTTTACCTTGTTTTAGCGAATGAATCGAACTCCCAACACTATCGCCGAAGGGACGATTCGTCAACATCAAAGACGCCAGCGGTGTGAGGGTGCACCGACTGTGGCAAAAGATTGGCAGGGATGCAGGGGATACAGGGGATAAAACCTTTCTTTGTTTTTTTTCATAAAATATCATCCCCTGTATCCTCTGCATCCCTGCTATTTTTTTACGACGCTTTTTCTTTGACAGGCATATCGGCTCGTCTATAATCATGGGGCTAACTTGATATGTCGGTTTCTGTTGGAAACAGGAGTATGCGCGATGGCCGAAGTAGTATTCAAGGATACGACGAAGATTTATCCCGGCGGGGTGGTTGGCGCCAAGTCAGTGAACCTGACGGTGCGTGATCGTGAATTCATCGTTCTCGTCGGTCCCAGCGGCTGCGGCAAGAGCACGACGCTGCGCATGGTCGCAGGCCTGGAGGACATTACCTACGGAACTATCCACATAGGTGATCGTCTGATTAACAACGTCCAGCCCAAGGATCGCGACATCGCCATGGTGTTCCAGAGTTACGCGTTGTACCCGCACATGACGGTTTATAAGAATATGGCCTTCGGGCTGAAATTGCGGAAGTATCCGAAGGCGGAGATAAAGCAGCGAGTAACTGATGCAGCCAGGATGCTGGGGATCGGTGAACTGCTTGACCGCAAGCCCAAGGCCCTTTCAGGCGGGCAGAGGCAGCGTGTGGCGCTGGGTCGGGCGATCGTGCGGGAGCCGAAGGCGTTCCTGTTCGATGAGCCGTTGAGCAACCTCGACGCCAAACTTCGCGTCGAGACCCGCGCGGAACTGAAGGCCTTGCACCGCCGGCTGCATACCACGACTATTTACGTTACGCACGATCAGGAAGAGGCAATGACGCTGGGCGACCGGATCGTGGTTATGCTTAAGGGCGTTATCCAGCAGTGCGCCGCGCCGCTGGATGTCTATGAGCGTCCGGTTAATCGGTTCGTTGCGGGGTTCGTGGGGACGCCGCCGATGAACTTCCTGAACGGGAAACTCGCCGCTTCGGACGGGTCCGTGTGGTGGGAAGGCGCCGGGACGAGGATTCGGCTTTCGGATGCTCGTGCCACGGCTTTGGCCGGCCAGGCCGGAAAAGACGTCGCGCTGGGCATCAGGCCTGAGCATATGTCTTCGCGCTGCGAAGGGCATTTCGCCGGAGAAGATAACGTCCTGCCCGTTTCGGTCAGCGTTGTGGAAATCCTGGGCGACAAGAAGGACGTTCACATGAAGACACAGGACGAAAGCACCCTTGTGGCGCGTGTGGATGCCCATGAGGAGATCGCCGAAGCAAGCCAGACGCAAATGTACATGGACGTGGAACAACTGCATATTTTTGAACCGGGAGATATTGGTGTGAACCTTTGTTTAAGCGGAGAGGCGGCCGGTGTTGAGGCGTAGGGCGAACACGCCCGTCCGGCGAGCGCCGGTGGTAAGACCCAACCCACTTGGGATGGTTGTCGGCGTATGGCCGATGGATTGGTCGGGAGGCAATATGTAACGACTGACTCGTCAGGACATGCCGGGAAGCGGAGTCGGTTTAAAAAGTGGGCGATGAGGGCCCGCTTTTTTTGGTACCGCCGCACAGGTTTGTAACCTGTGCGGCGATAAGAGGAAAGATAGATGAATCAGGAACTGTTGCGACTCGTGGACGGTATCGCCAGGGACAAGAATATCGACCCCGATACGGTGTTCGAGGACCTGGAAGCGGCCATGATTTCAGCCATTCGCAAGGCCAACGTTCAGGCCGGCGATATCGAAGTGCGCATCGACCGCGACAATGGAAGCATTACCGCCGCTGTCGATGGGACGGCGCTGTCGATGCACGAACTGGGGCGGATCGCCGCTCAAACCGCAAAACAGGTAATGATCCAGAAAATACGCGAAGCCGAACGTGGCAGCATCTACGAGGAGTATCTCAAGATCAGGGGCCAGATCGTTACAGGCCGAGTGGTGCGCCGTGAAGGCGGGTCGTTGATTGTCGAGACCGGACGGGCCGAAGCCATTCTCCCGCGAAGCGAACAAATCCCCGGCGAGACGCACTCTCTCGAAGACCGCGTTCGCGCAATGATCCTCGATGTCCGCGAGCAGCCCGGCCAGGTGCGCATCGTCCTGTCACGGACGCATCCCGACTTCGTCCGCAAACTTTTTGAACTCGAAGTGCCTGAAGTCGCCGAACAGATCATCGAAATTCGCACCTTGGCGCGCGAGGCTGGGTATCGCACCAAGGTCGCCGTCAGCAGCCTCGATTCCAGAGTCGATGCCGTCGGCGCTTGCGTGGGTATTCGAGGCAGCAGGATCAAAAGCATCGTCGATGAACTGGGTGGTGAGAAAATCGACATCGTACGGTGGGACGATTCCTCGAAGGTGCTCATCGCAAACGCCCTCAAACCGGCCGAGGTCTATGACATCAGCCTGTGCTTCGAGTTGGGCAGGGCGATCGTCGTGGTAACCGAAGACCAACTGTCTCTGGCGATCGGCAAGCGAGGCCAGAACGTTCGCCTGGCCGCCAGGCTTACGCAGTGGGATATCGACATACTCACGCCGACAGAGTTCAACAGCGGTATGGACGTCATGGAAAAGACATTACTCGAGATCGAAAGCGTTGACAGCCAGATCGTCAGCCAGATCGTAGCGCTGGGAATAGTCAACGTCATGGACTTTGAAGAGGTCGGGCCTGAACCGCTGGTGAAGGAACTCGGACTGCAGCAGTCCGTCGCCGAGCAGATTGTTCGTCGGTGCGGCGAACAGGCCAGGAAAGTAGCCGAGGAGCAGGTGGCCCAGAAGGCGGCGGAAAAGGAACAGGCCGCCCAGAAAGCGGCGGAAAAGGAACAGGAAAAAGCCGCCGAATCGGCTGATGCGCCGGTCTCCGTCGAGGAAAAGCCCCCGGCTGAAGAGCCACCGGCTGAAGAGCCCCCGGCTGAAGAGGCCCCGGCTGAAGAGCCCCCGGCTGAAGAGGCCCATGCCCCGGATGAGCAGACCCAGGCGGCAGCGGCAGAGGAAACCACCCAGGATGAAACCCTATCGGCCCAGGAAGACGTTAAAAATACTGAACTACAGGCCGATAATGAACGAGTTGATGAAAAGTAGCCGGTAGCCGGTAGCCGGTAGGCCTTTGTTCCCGACTACTGACTACCGACTACTAACACGACGGGAGTTGAAGTTTTGGCGAAGCGCATATTTGAACTTGCCAGAGAGATGGGCGTTACCTCCAAGATCGTCCTTGAGAAATGCCGCGCCGAGGGTCTTGAGGTCAAGAACCACATGACCGCGCTGTCGGCGGGTTTGGAAGCGACTATCGGTGAGTGGTTCAGCGATGCCGCCGCCGGCGGGACGGCTGTGGAAACCGCCGAACACGTCGATCTGGAGAAGGCGCATAAAAAGGCCGCCGCGCAGCGTCGCCGCCGGCGCAAAAAAGCAGACGAAAAGCAACTCGCCGAGCAAGCGCCCGCAACCGATGTCGTTGCCGAAGCGACCGCTGATGCTGCCGATGCTGCCGATGTTCCTGCCGAAGCAGCCGATGCCGAAGCGCCGCCGCCCCAGGAGATTGAACAGGTCGCCGAGGTCGCAATCGCCGAAGCGCCCGCCCCTGTCGAGGTCCAGGCCGAGCCTGAAGAACCTGAAGCGCCGAAGGTCGTTCCGAACGAGCCGACCAGGCCCGAAGTCATTGTACCCGCCGGACCTCAGGTCGTTCCCGAGCCGGCCAAACTTCAGGGTCCGCGCGTCGTGCGTTTTGACGGCGTTGAAACAACTTATCCGTCCCGTCCGGTGAGGCGGCGTCCGCGAGCCAAACCTGCCGATACTCCCGCAGCGGAGCCTTCGCCCGTCGGTACTAAAGGCGGAAAGCGAGGGCGAACTGGGGCGGGGACGGATGACAAGACCAAACGCTCCCGGCGTCGCAGCCCTCGCCGCAAAGGCGGGCAGGGCACCGAATCAAGTGAAGGCATGAGAGAATGGCGGGACCGGGACCTCATGGAAAGGTCTGCCCGACTGGCCGCCGCCGCCGGTGGTTCGCTCCGTCGGCACCGCGCCACAGTGGGGCCGGGGCAGACCGAAGCCAGGGATGTCTTTCGGACCGGCGAAGTCGAAATCGCCGAACCGATTACCGTCAAAAGCCTCTCATCCGCCACCGGAATCAAGATAAACGACATCATCCGGAAACTGCTTGGCGAAGGCATTGCCGCAACAATCAATCAGACTCTGAACCGCGAGATGGCCCAGTTGATAGCAGCCGACAGCGGCATCGAACTGAAGATTAAAGTCGCCAAAACGGCTGAAGACGTGCTGGAAGAAGAATTTACTCAGCGCGAGCCGGGCCGGCAGGAGCAGCGTGTGCCGGTCGTTACGTTTCTGGGGCACGTCGATCACGGGAAAACGTCGCTTCTGGACTACATCCGCCACGCCGCGGTAGCCGCTAAGGAAGAAGGCGGGGTCACCCAGCACATCGGCTCGTACCGCTATGACGTTGCGGGCAAAAGCGTCGTCTTCCTGGACACACCCGGGCATGAGGCCTTTACAGCCAT
>DAOWOP010000258.1 GCA_030642005.1 Planctomycetales bacterium | reverse complement strand
CGTCCGCCAGGCCGTCGCCTCGCTCTTGCCGTCGTGACCGTTGTCGCCGGTCGTTGGGACGTAGTAAGTCGTCGCCGGGGGCTCTGGTCCCGCCAGTGGCTCCTGTTGGGTGCCAACGTAAACCCCTGCCACGCATAGCGCCACAAGCGCCGGCGCCAAGACCATCAGCATTGTGGAGTTTGATATCTTCATTTTCTCTCTCCTGTTTCCCCCATCTGGATAGTAATTACAACGCCTTCCGTCCGGACACCGCACGGAAAACACTTTTTCCCAAACACTTGTTAAGTAATACTACCATATTATGCGGTAAAAGTCCACTATTATTTTAGGTTGTTCCGTAAAAAAAGTTTTCTGGTATCATAGCGGGCATGGAAGAGACAGGAGTTTTCTGATGCGGATAATTGTACCGATAAAGCAGGTACCGGAGACCAACGCCGTTCGGATGGACGAGGAAACCGGCACGATGATCCGCGAGGGCGTCGAGGCGATAATCAACCCGCTGGACCTGTATGCCATTGAGATTGCCATTCGTATGCGAGATGAACACGGCGGGGAGGTCGTCGTGATTTCGATGGGGCCGCCCAAGGCTGTCAAGGCCCTGCGAGAGGCGATTGCGATGGGGTGCGACTCGGCCGTTCTCATTTCGGACAAGGCCTTCGCCGGAGCCGACACCTGGGCGACCAGTTACGTCCTTGCCGGTGCGATAAAACGTATCGGCGGCTACGATTTAATCATCTGCGGCGAGCGGGCGACCGACGGGGATACCGGGCAAGTCGGCCCGGGCATCGCCTCGTTCCTGGAATTGCCCGTTGCTTCGTATATAGGGAAGGTCGATAGCGTCGCCGAAAAATCCTGCCGGGTGCATCGGCTGGTCGAGACCGGATACGAGGTGTTGGAAGTGGACTTACCGGCGGTGCTTACGGTTGTCAAAGAGATCGCCGACCCGCGCCTGCCGACGCTCCGAGGCAAGCAGAAGGCCAGGAAGATGGACATCCCCACCTGGGCCGGCGGCGACCTGAAGGTCGAACCGGACAAACTAGGCCTGAACGGCTCGCCCACGCGCGTGGTGAAGATTCACAAGCCCACCGTCGCCCGCAACTGCCAAAAGGTTGCTGCCGCCGATGAACAGGCTGTCGAACAGGCCGTCGATCAACTGGTTGCGTTCCTGCAAGGGAAGGATTTGATGTAGTCCACGGAGATGCAGCGATTCGGAGAAGCAGATGAAATATTCGGGTATCTGGATACTGGCTGAGCAGGACGGCGGGCGCGTGCAGCGAATCAGTTACGAGTTGCTGACTCGCGGGCGCGAATTGGCCGAGAAGCGCAATACTGACCTGACGGCGATGATCTTCGGGCATGACATCAACGCCGACGACCTTCAGGAGTTAATCGATTGCGGGGCCGACCGCGTGGTGGCAATGGAGGCTTCGGAACTGGAGCATTTCCTCGTCGAGCCGTACTCCGCCTGTATGTTGAGGATAATCGAGGAGTATCGCCCCGAGATTATCATCGCCGGGGCGACATCCACGGGGCGAACGTTGATGCCTTATGTCGCAATCAAGGCCCACGCCGGCCTGACCGCAGACTGCACGGTTCTGGACATCGAGGCTGACACCGGCAACCTGCTCCAGACCCGCCCTGCGATCGGAGGCAACATTCTCGCGACGATTAAGACACCCAGCCATCGCCCGCAGATGGCGACGGTCAGGCCTCGGAGCACCAAACCGGCTGCGAAACAGCCTGGCCGGAGCGGTGAGATTATTCGCCTTGAAGCCACGGCTGACCTGCTGACCAGCAGGGTCAGGCGGGTGGGTTTTGAGGCAAGCGAGGAATCCCACAGCCTCCAGGACGCCGACGTGGTCGTGGCTGTCGGGCGGGGGATAAAGAAGAGCGAGAACATCCCGCTGATGCAGGAACTCGCCGATGCGCTCGACGCCGCTCTGGGCGCGTCGCGCGACGTGATTGACCGAGGATGGATGAGTTATCCGCACCAGATAGGACTATCGGGAAAGACCGTTACGCCGAAATTTTACCTCGGCGCGGGCGTTTCCGGCTCGATCCAGCACCTGGCCGGTATGCAGACGGCAGAGACAATCGTCGCAATCAACACCGACCCGGACGCGCAGATTTTCAACGTGGCCGATTTCGGAATCGTCGGAGACCTGTTCGAGATAGTGCCGGTACTGACGGAAAAGATTAGGCAGGTAAAAGGGAATGGATAAAACTAAAAAATCGCAAATCACAAATCACAAACAAGTTCCAAATAAAAAATTCAAAATTCCAAATAACAGGAAAAACAAGTAAGAAATAATAGCAAATGGTCGAGACTCGAAATCCAAAACGGTATGACCTTGAGGAAAGAACATTCCAGTTTTCCAAACGCATTCGAGTGTTTGTAAAGAATCTTCCGAGGACAGTATCGAACAATGAGGATGGAAAGCAGCTTGTAAGATCTTCCGGGTCCGTTGGCGCAAATTACATTGAGGCAAATGAGGCGCTTGGCAAGAAGGACTTTCGTATGCGAGTCAAGATTAGTCGCAAGGAGGCCAAGGAGGCTCGTTACTGGCTTCGCCTCGTAGATGTAGGGAATAGTAAAGAACTGGAAGCCGAGCGAGACTGCCTGGTGCAGGAGGCTACAGAACTCTTGTGCATTTTAAGTTCCATCTTGCAGAAAAGCAGTTAGTGGTTTTGGTTCTCCGGAGATATTCGCAAAGGAAGGGGCGTTTGAGATTTGTAATTTGGAACTTGTTTGTAATTTGTCGTTTGTAATTTGTAGTTTGTGATTTTTTCTCATTGAGCAGAGGACATTTGAATGGCTGCCGCTTACAACCCGGTAACGGCGGAAATCGTCGAAGAGTTGAAAGAAATCGTCGGCGAGAAGTTTGTCATCTTCGGCGACGCCGAGAAACTCCAGGCATACTCGCACGACGAGGTGGCTGAAGAGCAATACGCCCACATGCCGGACGTGGCGGTCCGGCCTCGG
>DAOWOP010000063.1 GCA_030642005.1 Planctomycetales bacterium | reverse complement strand
GCCAATAAAATCGTTACATTTCTCATTTCATCCTCTCCTTACATTACAGAAGTCCGCCGCGAAGCATCTCGGCGGCAACACACCGCCGACAAAAACGCTTCACTGCTTAAAAACAGGGACCAGGGATTTGGGATTGGGGACCAGGAAGAAAAGAAATCCGCAATCCGCAATCCGCAATCCGCAATTGAATAACCTCCTTTCTTTGCGACAGGATTTATCTTTGAATACTACCTACCTCACTTTGATATTATGCATTTTATCCGAGTTTCCTGTTGCGTCAAGACCGCTTTGGGATTAATGTTTTCTCTGTTTGCGACAGAGGGATATTGATGAGCGGAGGCTGGAAATGAAGAATGCGAAAATAATCCTGATGGACCTGCCCTGTAATTGCCGGTTCGGCCGGCAGGTCTGTCGGGGGGTTTATCGGTACGCCCGTCCGAATCGCCAATGGGCGTTCATTACCACGATAGCCCCAGAGGACATAAACAGGTATCTGAAATTTCCCGACATGGTCGGGATGATTTCGATGCGCCGGCCTGAGGAATACACAACGGTTGCTCGACGTTACGGCCTGGCTGCCGTGGGCGTGGGAAGATGGACCCCGAAGCCTGATTCACCACCCATGCCGTACGTCGATGTTGATCCGAAGGCGATTGGTGAAATGGCGGCGAATTATTTCGTCGATCGCGGCTTCCGCAATTTCGGAATGTTCGATGCGGACGACGCCTTCCACTGCCCGTTTCGCGGCGAGGCCTTTGCCGCGGCGCTGCGACGGAGGAAACTTCCCTGCGACATATTCGACTCCAAAAAGAAATACCCGCCGTGCGGCAAACCGTTACCTTCCGTTACCAAGGCGTCTGAACGGATGCGCCGCTGGATGGCAGGACTGGCCAAACCGCTGGCCGTGTTCTGTATAGACGACTACACCGCTCTGTGGGTATGCGAAATATGCCGACGGGCGGGGATTCACGTGCCGGAGGAAGTCGCCATCATCGGCGCCGACGATGACGACCTGCTCTGCGGAATATCCTGGCCGCACCTTTCCAGCATCGCCGTTCCGGCCGAGCAGGTCGGTTATGAATCGGCCAGGTTGCTGGACGCCATGCTGAGCGGGAAAAAGCCTCCCAAGCGTCCCGTCCTCTTACCTCCGATTAGAGTAGTAACGCGCCAGAGCACCGACGTAATGGCCATTGAAGACCTGCGAGTCGTCGAGGCCGTGCGGTTCATCCGCGAGCATGCCCACGAAGGCATTCGCGTCAAGCACGTAATGGAGGCGGCAACGCTGCCGAAGCGAATGCTCGAAAGGCAGTTCAGGAAAATACTTGGCCGAGGACCGTTCGCGGAGATCCGGCGGGTCCAGATCGAAAGGATCAGGATGTTCCTGGCGCAGACCGACATGACGCTTGAGGCCATAGCGCCGGAATGCGGATTCCAGAATATCTCGCACATGAGCGCAGCGTTCAAAAAAATCACCGGCACGACGCCCGGCGCATACCGCAAGCAGTTCCGCAGCCGATGAATCCCTGATTCCTAGTCGCCGACAGGACAAAAAAATTCCTTGGCTGATGGCTGTATATCTCCGGACAACGTCCCGACAATTCAGTCTTTTTCGTACACCCTGTAGCGTTTTCCTTCGTGCCGGAGTTCCAGGCTGGGGGTATTTTCGAAAAGTTTCTTCAATCGCCGTTGGAACGATTCGCCGCTTCGCTTTCTGACGTCCAGGACGATAAATTTCAAATCGCCGCGAGAGATAACGAAATTATAGATTTCCTCGGCATGGGCGGACTGTTCGCGGGATGTTTCAGGCGGGGAAATTATTACCCGCTCGCTGAGGAAGTGCAGGATGGACACTTCATCGGAGTTTGTCGCCGCCGAGCGACCATCGGGATAGTTTTCGCGTAGTATATCAGCCACCTCGAACAGTTCGGCGAACTTGCCGTCCTTGACGACCTCGTAATATCGCGGCGTGTGGCTGAGGTAACTGTAATAGACGGCGTTACGCAGCAGTTTCGTATTGCACACAATGATCAGAACGGTGAATACTGTAACGACCTTCAAAAACAGATTAGCCTTCTTCCACCATTTGGCCAATGGCCTCACAATGTAAGTAAAGACCTTAACAATCTTCAGAAACAGAACTGACTTGGCGACCCACTTCCACCATTTGGCCAATGGCCTCGTAATGTAAGTGAATACATTGACGATCTTCAAAAACAGAACCGACTTGGCAACCCACTTCCACCATCGGGGCAATCGTTCCATATTCCAGCATAGCCCTTCGATCATCGCCAGAATCAGCAGTGGTTGAATCGGCATCAGGTAACGGGGACGAACCATATGTCCGCTGCCGTAAAGGGCCAGCGCAAGGACGCTCACCACGATAAGCGGCAGGATGAATCGCTGCCGGCGCTTCCAGAGGCCTGCGCCGCCGATACCAATCAGCAGCATCGCGGGCAGGCCTACGAAATATGTTTCCTGGCTGGTGAGCATTTCCGAGACGGTCAGGGGCAGTTGCCGAAATCCCATACCGATATTTCGCAGGTGTACCATTAGGTCGGCATTGACCTTTGACATGATCGCCCCGGCGTATATCTGTGTCTCATCGGAGACCATGCGGGCGATAATGAAGAACCCTGCCCCCAGCACAGCGATAATCACCAGGATCACGACTCCGCAGAGCAGCCCTCTTCGGTTTCGCCGGGGCTGCGCGGTTTCAATAGATGCTGGGTCCAACATGAGGCCCACAGCTAGGGGGCAGAGAACCGCTATTCCCGGAACGCGTACGATGACGGAAGCCATAGTCAACAGCCCCACAAGCAGCAGCCAGCGGGCGCTGCCTGTTCGGTAGCGGATGTAGGTGTAGAGGATTGCCCAGAATATGGCTGCGAAGGGCGCATCGGTGAGTATGCGGTGGCAGTTGTTGAAGAACGTATATGACAGCGCCGTCGCCAGCGCAACGGCCAGTGCGGTTCGCCGGTCGCTAAGCCGGGCTATGGACAGGTAAATCAGCCCCACCGCAGCCAGCCCGCAAAGGGCCATCAAGAAATTCGGCACCCAGAAGCCGTCCCCGAAGACGACCCGCAGCCCGGCCAGGATTATCGGCAGACCGGGCGTTACCATGTTGCAGGGCGATCCGTTGAATCGGTATCCCTCACCGTCAGCCAGCGAGCGGGCAAGACCGAGGTACAAGGCGCTGTCGGGCGTAGGCCACCATCGGCCCGTTACACCGACCAGATATACCGCCGCGATGCACACACCGGCCAGAAGCAGATGCCGCCGACGAGGCGGAAAATCAGCCAGCCAACCGGCAGAGGCTGGGGACAGTTCTTCAGGTTTCTGTACTGTAGTCTTGCTGTGAGACATTATCGGGAGGGATTGTAATGCTGTTTCCCACCAAACTGCGGTAAAAACTAAAAAAATACATAAAAGACTATTCATCTTCCCGTACAATTCAGGTCGAATCGGTTATATAATGCAATCGAGGAGAACGTACAATGAATTCTCTGATCGAGAACAAGATTGAAGAGATCAGAAAGTTGTGCATAAAGTATCACGTTCGCTGCCTTGAGATTTTCGGCTCTGTGGTAAGCGAAAGCCGCTTCGACTCCGAAAACAGCGACCTTGACTTCCTCGTGGAGTTCCTTCCTCTCCAGCCGGGCCGGCATGCCGACGCTTATTTCGGGCTTCTGGAGGCGCTGGAGAGATTATTCGGCAGGTCGGTGGACCTGGTCATGCCGCGGGCAGTCAAAAACCCTTACTTTCGTGAGTCCATCGACAGGGACCGGGTGGTGCTCTATGCGGCTTGAGTCCAAAAAACACCTGGAAGATATTCGACAGGCGGCGGTTCGAATTCGTCAGTTCACCGAAGGCAAATCACTCGATGATTACTACGATGACGTGCTCCTTCGGGCCGGTGTTGAACGCCAATTTGAGATAATAGGCGAAGCGCTGAATCGCCTGTCCCGAACCGATTCGGCAACCGTCTCGCAGATTACAAACTACAAACGCATCATTACATTCCGCAATATCCTTATTCATGGATATGACGTCGTGGACGATCAAGTGGTGTGGGACATCGTGGGAAATAATCTGCCGGTCCTGCTCAGTGAAGTTGAGGCATTACTGAAAGAGAGCCCGTAGTTTCGGCGGATTAAGCACCCTGCCGCCAGGTTATCCTCCGGGTTGGGATGCAGCCGGCGCCGACAGGATAACCTTCCCGCCGATGTATTCGTATGTCCGGTTCAGGGCCATGACGAGTTCGTGAGGCGTCAACGCGGCGTATCGACCGTCGTTGAAGATTACGTGATATTTCCCGCCCTTCTCCGCCAGCAACACAGTGCAGAGCAATACCAAGTCGGTGGGGTCTTCTGCCCAAACGGCGGGGAAATACAACACGTCGGGATTAATCGCGAATCGGCCCGCTTGCGCATCAATGGCCAAGGCGTCTTTCCGCCGCGCATCGAACAGGTCAACCGGTTTGAGATACCCGCCCGCCGTCAGCATCTCAAGCGTATCAGGCCGATGGTTATATTCTTTGCTGAATCCGCCTATCGCCTCCCAGACCTTGTGAATCTGCGGTTCGGAGATGCTCATAGCCGGTTGGAATGGTGGGCGCTTCGGGGTTCTGTACTGCGACGCAATCCATACGCCACCAGCCAGCAGGAGGCACAAAAGCGTTACTATCGTGAAGGGATGCGTTTTGTCTCTCATGGCTGCTGCTCCCTCAAACCAGCGTGATAATCGTTCAGTTTCTGCACAAGGGATACAAAACGGTCCATCTCTTCTATTCGTTCCACATGGGCATCACTAAACATGACATTCACGATATCCTGTTGGTGGTTGGCGGGCAATTCAAAGGCCATGAGCAGTTTCTTGCCCTTCTCTATATCTGTCGGTGGCGGGGCGTATATGTAATCGCAGTGGGCTGCGATATCGGCGGGCTGGGTTGTCGGGGACTTCTTCGTACCTGAACTGGGACAGCGAAGTAAATCTTTCGGTTGCCCGTAGGCTACCAACGCTGCCAGGTTCGGCGGAGGCATGTCGTTATGTTCCATTTCATATATAACGATACCGTAGCCAATGCTTTTAAGATTGCCCCCGCAGATCGCCCGCTTGGCCTGTTCCCGCGCCCTGCCCCATGGCTGACCGAAAAATGCACCTACAAGGATCGCTCCAATCAGCAACCACAGCGCAATCCCCGGAACCCACTGCGTCAGCCAACTGCGTTCACTTTTTTGGCCGTTGCCCGGTTCATTCATATCCTGACTCCTTTGTAATCAGGTTTTGTCTGGAAAATGAAATGTCCTAAAGCCCCATCGGGGCGTTTGTTTTTAGACAGTATGGAACGAACGCCGCTTCGCGGCTAAAAATTCTATTTCAGGTCCTTGTTCATTTCCATGTCGAACCACATTGCGAACAGGCCCAGTTGCATCGAAGAGATAGTGCAGAGGATCCACGCCATTGTGCTCATAAGCGGGAACATGCCGTCGGTAATTCGCAGGTAAATCATACGCACGAAAAGTCCGGCTCCGACAGCGCCCAGCAGCATCGCGGCTGCGTAAAACAGCACCAGCGGATGGAAGTCGTAGATGACGTACTTCCGCCACAGCCGCCAGCAGAAACGCCTGAATATCAGGCAACTCATCGTGGGGATGACCTTCCAGAGTTTCATCTTCGACTGCTCGCCGACGTTGTACACCGGGCGGATCGGCACGTCCATTACGCGGAAGTTATAGACGTTCAGGCGGACGAGCATATCGTTGGGGTAGCCGTAGCGCGGATATAGTTTGTCGAGTTCGATTGTTTCCAGGGCTGACAGACTGATGGCGGTAAAACCCGTTTGCGAGTCGGCTATGTGCCAGTATCCGCTGGCGATTTTGGTCAGCATCGACAGGAATGCGTTTCCGAGGTAGCGGGTTCGCGGCGTGGACGCCCATGCCTGTCGGTAATAGAGGCGATTGGCCTTGGCGTAGTCGGCATCTCCTGCGGCGACGGGGGCTATGAGCAGACGCAGTTGCTTCGGGTCCATCTGCCCGTCGCCGGCCATCACTGCCGTTACCGTCATTTTCCTCTCGGCGGCCTCCTTGTACCCGGCGAGAATAGCGGCTCCGACGCCCTGATTGCTCGGCAACTCGATCAGAGAGGTTCGCGGCTTATCGCCCTCGGCGGCGATATGCCTGCGGACGACCTCGGCTGTGTCGTCGGTGCTGGCGTCATCGACGGCGATGATGCAATCGACAAAGTCGGGCATCGTCTCAAGAACGCCGGCGACCTGCTCGGCCTCGTTGTAACACGGAACTACGACTGCAATTGTCTTGCCTTCAAACAATCGCTATCTCCATACATTTGACGCCGTTGTGTCTATATGCAGACGTCATGATGACCAATCAATGACGAATTTTCCAATGACCAATGCCCAATCAATGACGAATTCCCAATGTCAAATGCCTAACGACCTTTCGTCATTCGTCATTGGGTATTGAATGGTCATTGGTCATTGGGCATTTACTCTTCCACCGGTTTGCCGAGGATGACCTGGATTTCATCAAGTTTGTCCTTGAGCATCGCGGCGTCCTTTGCTTCGAGGTTCAGGCGGAGCAGCGGCTCGGTATTTGACGGGCGGACGTTGAACCACCAGTCGTCGTACTGAACTGTTACGCCGTCGAGGCCGTCGGCCCGGCCGTCGGCGAACTTGTCGGCAAGTTCGTTCATCTTTTCGGCCTTGTCCTCGACGCGGAAGTTTATCTCTCCGCTCTGGACGTAGCGTTTCAGCGGCGCGACCAGTTCGCCCAGCGGCACAGCCCCTGACGATACGATCGAGGCGACGGTGGCGAAAACGATGGCCCCGGAGTCGGCGTTGTAGTTGTCTCGGAAGTAGAAATGCCCGCTCAACTCCCCGCCGAAGATGCCGTGCGCGTCGGCCATGGCCTTTTTCATAAATGCGTGCCCGACGCGTTCCCGTCGCGGCGTCCCGCCGGCGGCGGAAATTTCCTCGGCTACGACGCGCGAAGAGCGTAGGTCGTACACCACGGTCGAAGCCGGATGCAATTTGAGAAAATGGTGCGCCAGCATGGCGGTGATGAGGTCGCAGCGGACAATTTCGCCTTTTTCATCGACGAACATGCAGCGGTCAGCGTCGCCGTCGAAGCAGATGCCGAAATCGGCCTTGCTCTTCTTGACGGCTGAACAGGTCTGCTTGAGGTTCGCGTCGATGAGCGGGTTCGGCGGGTGGGCGAACCCGCCACCGAGTTCGTAATTCAGCGGTATGATTTCCAGGTCGGCCGAGTCGAAGATTTCCGGCATCATCTTGCCGGCCATTCCGTTGGAGGCATCGACGGCGACCTTCAGCGGTCGGGCGAGTTTCAGCGATTGCAGCACGTGTTTGCGATAGTCGCTCCAGAGGTTCGCCTGTTCGACCTTTACCGCGGTCTGCCCCGGCGGGGTCCGCCGGAGTGTCGAGACGATGTGGCGGATTTCTTTCAGGCCGGTGTCCTCGCCGACAGGACGCGCCTTCAGGCCCGAAATCTTGAACCCGTTGTATTCAATCGGGTTGTGCGAGGCCGTTACCTGTATGCCGCCGCAAGCGCCCAGATGGTTGACGGCGAAATAGATCATCGGCGTATCGCACATTCCAACGTCCACGCAGCCCAGCCCGCTGGCGAGAATGCCTTCGATGAGGTTGTCGGCGAGACCCGGACTGTGAGGACGCATGTCCCGCCCGACCACCAGGCGATTGGAACTGGCCTGGCCCCGATCGTATCCCCGCAGCAGGCTGCGAAGAAACTGTCCCGCCGCAAAACCGATCTTCCAGGCCAGATCCTCGTCAACCTCGCCCGGATAGACGCCGCGAATATCATAAGCCTTGAAAACTTTTCCCAGGTTATACATAATAATCAGCCTCTATTGTCCCGAAGTTAGTTACACTGGAATTATTGCCTTGATGGGAGATTAATGCAATGACGATGTTTAAAACATACAGTAAGTGCCGTCAAACTGCGCCTGGAATCCCCCAACCCGCAGATAGTCGTCTGTGGGCTGTCGCCCTTTGTGTTTGTGTGTTATTGCTTCAATGCGCCGGTTGTGTATCACCCGGACAGATTGACGAGAACCTTCTCACCCGCTACCAGAAGTCCGCCCTTGCCCGCTCGCCGCAGGAACGCGCCGGCGATAAGGGACTGGACCTTCTCCGTCCGGATGCGTATGAGGCCAAGCCGTTCAAAATCGTCAAGGATGAACTGACCGACAGAGACGCCGTCCGCCTTTCGCTGGATGAGGCGGTTCGCCTGGCGGTTGCCAACAGTCTCGATATCCGCGTGGTCAGTTTCGCTCCGGCGATTTCGCGTGAGCAGATGATCCAGGCGGCAGCGGCGTTCGACTGGGTCGTATTCGCCGGCGCCAGCCATACGCGCACCGACCATCATACCGCCACGGCGTTTCCGCACTACAAGGCCCGGTCGGTCCCCGTGGAGGTCGGTGTTCGCAAGAGGACCGTTACCGGCGGGACGGCCGAGTTGGCGTGGGACCTGACGCGGACATCCGACAACAGCGCCCTGACGGCATTGAACCCGAATTACGAATCGATGCTCTCGCTTCAACTGACCCAGCCGCTGCTGCGGGGCGCTTGGCCTGATTACAACCTGGCTGCCCTGAAAATCGCACAATTGGGTGAAAAGGTTTCTAATTCACAATTCCGCCAGACGGTCGAGCAGGTCGTCGCGGAGGTCCAGACGACTTATTGGATGCTTGTGCAGGCCAGGCGGGAACTGGAAATACAGAACGCCCTGCTGGCCAAGACGATCGAAACGCGAGACCGTGTGAAGGCGCGGGGCGCACTGGACGCCACGGAGGTGGAGATTAAGCAGACCGAAGCCGCCGTCGAGTCCCGCCGGGCAACTCTGTACAGGGTCAGGCTGTCCATTTTCGACATACAGGACCGGCTGGCGAGACTACTGGCTGCGGCGAGGATGAACCCGCTCCGGCGCTACGCAATCATCACGACCACCAAGGCGGTAACGAGCAAGGTCAGCATAGACCCGACCGATCAATTGGTCAGCGCCCTGCGCCACAGCCCGCTGATGGAGCAGGCGCGTCTCGCCATTGCCGCAGCCGACGTAGAGGTCAACGTGGCGAAAAACGAGACGCTGCCTGTGCTGAACCTGGCAGCCTCTATCGGCGCGCAGGGTATGGACCGCGTCGGAGGCCGGGCCGGAGAAGAATCGCTCACCTTCGATTATCTGGATCACAGCGTCGGCCTGATGTTCGAGTATCCCATCGGCAACCGCGCCGCGCGTGCGAGGCTCCGGCAGCGGAAGTTCGAGCGTCTCCGGTCGGTTACGGAAATGCAAAATACCGCCGACCAGGTGGCGGTGAGTGTCAGGGATGCCATCAGGCAGATCGAGACGGCCTTTCAGGAGGTGCAGGCCCGCAGGGCGGCAGTGGCTGCCTCGCGCGCCCAGTTGAAGGCGCTGGAAGACACCGAGCGCATCCGAGGCCGGCTTACGCCGGAATTCCTGAACCTGAAACTCCAGTCGCAACTGACCCTGGCCATAGCAGAAAGGGCGGAAATCCAGACAGTCGTCGATTTCAACTCCGCACTGGCCCGACTGGCCCAAATCACCGGAACCACACTCCAACAAAAAAACATCAAACTCGCCGTCGAAGATGGTAGCCGGTAGCCCGGAATACCGGAGTACCGGAGTACCGGAATACCGAATGACCGGAACATCGAAGAACCCGTTTAGCCGTCGCCGGTACGGCGATGAGAAAAACCCTATGTACAACTGCATCGCCGTACCGGCGACGGCTAAACGAGATTGCGGAACGACGTAATCTTTATCTTTTCATGTCTTCGTTGGGGGTCTAAACTCTCTCTTATGTCGCTGAAGTATCGCCTGATAATTCTGACGATTGTTGTGTTCGCCGTAACGTTTGGCGTCGGGACGCTTCTGGGCGTTCGCGCCGCGGGTCGGCTGGCGGAAGCGCAATTGCAATCTCGCCTGGCCAACTCGGCGGCGGCTCTGGCTGACAGCGGCGCGCCGCTGAACGATGATGTGCTCGCCCGGTTCGCACCGCTGCTGAATGCGGAAATTATGGTTCTGGACGAGAAAGATGAACTTCTGGCGCACAGCAGTGCTGATTTGCCTTGGGATGAGTTTCGCGGAAATCTCGTCGCAGTGGCCGTTCGGTTCAACCCCTTCCGCGCCGCCGGTCGGCGGTACTATTATGCCTCCGCCGCCGGCAGGTTTTCGGCTACGGGCGAGAAGGTAACAATCGTCCTCCTGACCGACCAAACCGCCTTAGCCGGGCCGACGAGAACGATACTTCGCGGCTACCTCGTCATTCTCGGCGTAACGTCCCTGTTGCTGGCCGTCGGTATGTATGTCCTTGGGCTTGGGCTGGTGGGTCGGATAAAGCGTCTCAACCGGACCGTCGATGAAGCCTTTTCCGACGAGGCAGGCCAGGCGAAGCGTCGCGGCGATGAACTGAAGCGACTTTCGGGCGCGTTTGATGACTTGTTGGGTCGGCTGGAGCGAAGCCGGGAGCGGCTGCTCGCCCAGCAGGCCCTTGCGACGACCGGGAAGATCGCCTCGTCCGTCGCCCACGAGGTTCGCAATCCGCTCCAGGCGATGAAACTTACCGTGCAGATGCTGCGTGAAAAATCCCCGCCCGACGCCCGCGACGGGTGCGATCTGGTCCTCGGCGAGATTGACCGATTAGGCCTGCTGACCGATGAACTTCTCGTCCTTGCCGGCAAGGCTGCCCCGCGCGTCGAGACGGTGGACCTGGCGAGTGAACTGGATGAGACTGTCCGCCTGCTGCGATTCCAGTTTCGCCAGCGGGACATCCGCGTGGAAATCAATCTGTCCGGCGCCGTGGCCGCGGTTCGGATGGACCGCAACCATTGTCGGCAACTGTTGTTGAACCTGTTATTGAACGCAGCCGAGGCTTCGCCCCACGGGGCCGCCATTCGCGTGGTAGGCCGGGCCGACGCGGACGGCGTAATCCTGCAAATTACCGACGGCGGCCCAGGCTTTCCGAAGGAGATACTGGAAGGCCGGGCGGAGGAGTTCTTTTCCACGAAGACGACCGGTGCAGGATTGGGGCTTTCCATCTGCCGGCGGATAGTCGCCGAGGCCGGCGGGCGATTAAAACTGTACAATAGCGATACCGGCGCCGTTGCAGAGATAATATTGCCGGGCGGCGAAAAGAAATTAGCCGCGAACAACGCGAACTAAAAAAAGAAACTTGTATCAAAAGGAACATGAATCTGTTTTTATTTTCGTTTTCCGATTATTTTTTTATCTTTTTTTAGTTCGCGTAGTTCGCGGCTAAAAAAATCTTTAACCAATGGACTCAAACAAACCTCACATCCTGATAATCGACGACGAGCCGAGCGTTTGCTGGGCGTTGGCGGAACTTGCCAAGTCGATGGGCCTTGGCGCGCAGACGGCCTCCGACGCCGACGACGGTATGGCAAAACTGTCCGGCGGGGATGTTGACGTGGTTATTCTGGACATTCAACTTCCGGGTTTCAGCGGCCTGGACGCCCTACCGAAGATAAAGGCCGACCATCCCGACCTGCCGGTGGTCGTCATTACCGCCTTCGGGACGATGGAAACCGCCGTTACCGCCGTTCAGCGCGGCGCGTTCGAGTACCTGCTCAAGCCGGTGGACATGGAGGTGCTCAAGACGGTTCTTTCAGCCGCTGTTGAGCACCGTCGTCGCAGCGTCGAACTGTCCGCCGCGGCTCCGGCGCCGGTGGCGGACTCTGCCATAATCGGTCGCTGCCCGGCGATGCAGGAGATTTTCAAGCAGGTTGCGACAGTTTCAGCCACCGATATGCCGGTACTCATTCAGGGCGATACCGGCACGGGCAAGGAACTTCTGGCGCGGGCGATTCACCGATATTCAGCCCGGTCGGCGGGGCCTTTCGTGGCGGTGAATTGCTCGTTGTTGAGCGGCGAGTTGATTGGAAGTGAACTGTTCGGGCACGAAAAGGGCGCTTTTACCGGCGCGGACCGGACCTGCGCCGGCAAGGTCGAATCGGCTGCCGGCGGGACACTGCTGCTGGATGAGGTCGGCGACCTTTCACCAGAGGCCCAGGCGCGACTGCTGCGGTTCCTGGACGACGGGGAGTTTTACCGCGTCGGCTCGTCCCAGCCAAGGCGGGCGGACGTGCGGGTAATCGCCGCGACCAATCGCCCGCTGCGGGCGGCGGCGCTGGCAGGACAGTTCCGGCGGGACCTGTTCTTCAGGATCACGGGCGTTACCATCGAACTGCCGCCGCTGAACCGGCGAGATGAAGACATCGACCTGCTGATAGATTATTTCCTCGCCGGCTGTGGCGCAAGAGGGATAACGGATGAGGCGCGGGAGATTCTGAACGCCTACACCTTCCCCGGCAACGTCCGCGAACTGCGCAACATCATTACCGCCGCTGCGGCGATGGCGTCGGACAGGTCCATCGCGCCGGAGCACCTGCCGGAGGAAATTTGCCGGCCGACCGTTTCGACCTGTGACCGTGCCGCCGAGGCAAGCCCGCCCCATGCCGATTCGCTCGAACAACTGGCCGGGGGTCTCCTGAACGAAGTCCTGGCATCGGCGAGCGAGCAAGGCTACGAGGAACTGATGGCCCGCTGGGAAAAACCGATATTGGCCGCTGCGATGAAACGCTTCGCCGGCAACCAGGCCCGGATAGCCGAAGCATTGAAGATGCACCGCTCCACGCTGCGGAAGAAACTTCGCGGATACGGACTTATTGAAGAAAAAAGTAGTCAGTAGTCAGTAAAAACAAAAGAAAATACCTGCTGCTCATCCTTTTCTTCTTTTCCTGGCTACCGGCTACTGACTACCGACTACTGACTTTATGAACTGTTGTGGTGAACGGGACGATAAGTATTGTATAGCATCCCGGTTGAATGACTCGCCGGCAAAGTATAGAATATAGACGGGATTGGGAGAAAGCCGCGGGTAACGGTTCCCGCCGCGAAGCAACCCTGTCGAAACACTATGGACGGTAAGGGAGTAAGCGTAAATGTTTGAACGATTCACGGACCGCGCCCGCAAGGTAATGGCCCTGGCCAACCAGGAGGCCCAGAGGTTCAGCCACGAGTACATAGGGACCGAGCACGTCCTTCTGGGGCTGGTCAAGGAAGGCACCGGCGTCGGCGCGAACGTCCTGAAGAACATCGGCGTTGATCTGCACAAGGTGCGTATGGAGGTCGAGCGACTGGTCAAATCCGGGCCTGAACTGGTAACGATGGGCAAGTTG
>DAOWOP010000244.1 GCA_030642005.1 Planctomycetales bacterium | reverse complement strand
TTGTCGTCGTTGCCTGTTACATAGAACTCGAAGGGTTCAGCGACGTTGTTGAAGTTTTTTACATAGATATTTCCGTCTGCGCCTGCGCCGGCGACGTTTTCGGCCACTGTGCCCAGGCCCGGAAAGTCCATGTGGAAGGTAACTTCGCTTGGCACGACGTGCTCGGCATCGGCCTTGACCGTAATGTTCAGGCTCCTGCCGCGGACCACCCGAAAGACGAGCCGACCATTAACCTCACGTCCGCCCTCGATGCTCAGATATGTTTCCTGAGGCCAGTCAACATCCGCGAAAAGGACGTTGCGCTGAAACCACAGGCCCATCACCTGCGAATAGCAGACGCTGTAGAGCGCCAATATGATTACAGCCACTGCCGGCATGGACATCAATTTCCATGTTCGCCCGGACTCCACCGGCCCGCGCGGGTCCAGATTTTGGACCAATTCGCCGGCCTGGTCGGCAACTTTTCGGACAAGGACCTCCGAGGCGCCGTAAGTGCTTTGGTCGGCGGCGGCGAACTGCAACGTGCTGATGAGGCGGTCGCCAAGGTCGCCGTAATGGTTCTCCAGCACCAGCGCCAGTTCCTCTTCGTCCATCGGTACGCGGAGCGGGCGCAGGCCGAACCGCCACACGACGTAAGCGACGCCGGCGAGCGCCAGAAGCACAATCAGCCCGCGCTGAGCGCGATCCATGTGCAGGGCGTAGTCGATCCCCAGCGTCAGGAAAATCCCCGCCACCAGCGCCAATACTATCCACGCCAGGGCGCTGCCGAGAAGATTCGCTCGCAACGTCCACTTCAGCGAATTCAACTTCGCGCGAATACCGCCGGTTATCAAATCGTCAAATGCCATCAACTTTCCTCAATTTCCGATTTCCGATTTCCAATTGGAAATTGACAATTGAAAATCGGAAATTGTCAGGTCATATTATGTTTCTTTCGCAGTATCCATTCGGCCGCCAGCAGCAGCACCACCAGTATGATCGCCAGCGGCACGTCCCACAGTTCATGCGGCACGTCATTGAAGACGGTCATCTTTCCCGGCGGGATCAATCTGGTGAGGCGGTCGCTGTCGTGGACCATCATAAAACGTTTTTCCGACGCGATGGTCTCAAGCGTGGCGTGGTTCGCCTCGGGATGGATAAACTCTTCGGCCGGAAGCGTTACCGTAATCGTCTTGCCGGCTACGTCGGACTTGCCGGACGGATCGTCCCTCATGGCCGTCAATTCAAAAACGCCGACCTCCTTGAGCGTTACCGGCGCTTCGTAGTACCCCTTGGCCCTTCTCTTTGCATCACGCCTGAGCGTTACGGTGTGAACAGTTCCGGTAGCGGTTTCGATGATGTCAACCTGGAAATTTTCCTTGTCCAGCGGTTTATAGTCTTGATCATAGGCTTCGACTCTGACTCGCATTTCTTCGCCCACGGCGAAGCGGTCTGCGCCGGTGGTAATAATGATTCGTTTTTTCTGGAGTCGTCCGGCGGCCAGGAAATCCACCACGTTCGACCAGAATCTCCGGTAGCACATCCCGTCCTCAACGCACCGCCAGCGCCAGGTTTCGTCGGTTCCGAAATACAAACTCCGCCCCTTGCCGTAATACTGCACGGCGATGAGCGGGGTCGGTTCGCCGTCCGGGCCTGACATGCGGTCGGTCGGGTCGCTGCTGACGGCCAGAGGCGAGGCAAGAGGCTTGAGCGAAAGGACCGGATGCGTCCAGTACACGCCCGGAAGTACCTTCCAGACGACTGCACCCTGGTCGGCTCGGCCTAAACGTGTCGCCGGATGCTCCAGCCCCAGCGCCGTGGGAACCATAGGCCAGGCGGCAGGCTGGCCTCGAGCGATGCGGCCGGCAATATCACCCGACCGTTGACCGAGAACCACAGGCAGCAGGTTCGCCAGCGGCTCAAAAGGCCCACGCCCGGTCAGATTGATGTCGCTGTGCTTGTTGGAGGCGATGTAGCACAAGCCGCCGTGATGGTCCGAAACGAAACTCTCCAGCATACCCACGAACTGCCCGTCAAAACCTTCCTTTGTATAGGCCGGGTCGTAGAGGATCACAGCGTCGTAGTTGAACAGTTCCTTGCGGGTGCGAGGCAGTTGCTTCAAACGCATTTTCTCGCTGGAGGCTTCCTGATTGAACTTGGCCTCGGCGTCCTGCTGCCAGGCGCTGACAGCGTAGCGGTCAGGGCTGCGGAGAAGTAAATTGCGCAGATACAGGAACTCCCACCCGGCGTCGCCGCTGATGAGGAGGATTTTAATCTTTTCCTCGGAGACCCGTACTTTCGTCGTCGCGGCGTTGTCTTTAGCGGAAAACTCGCGGTCCAGAGGTTTTACCTCGGCCTTGTAGGAGAACTCGCCCAGTTCACCGGCCTTTTCAACAATCAGCGCCACTTCCTGGGCCTCGCCGGCGAGAGTTACCTGTTCGGCCACGCCGGTATCGGTCCAGGCCTCGCCCGTTACAGGTTTGTGAAACAGGCGGATTTCGACGGTCTGGCCGGCGCAATTGCGGTTGGACAGATATGCCGTCAATTCGATTGCCGAGCCTTTGCGAACCTCCGCCGGTCCCTGCAAACGCACCACCGCGACGTTCTGGGGCGGAATCGGATCGCCGACGCCTACGGAAAAGACAGGGATACCACGCTGGCGAATGTAGTCCCGCGCGGCGCTCAGGCGGTTGCCGCCCTCGCTGCCGGTGGTGGGTTGACCGTCGCTGATCAGGACGATGCCGGCAACACGCCGGCCGCTAAGCCGATCGGCAGCGTCGCGCAGCGCAGAGGCGAGGTTCGTTTCGTACCCGCCGGCCGACAAACCCTCAAACGCCAAGGCAATCTCATCTGACGCGGCGGCCTGACGGGCCGGATCATCTCCAACCACCTCGATATAACCGACCGGGCGAGTGTACTTGCCCTCTTCGGCCCCGCTGCCGGGATGTGAGGTGGAAAACCGCAACAGCATCAGCGGATGGTCCTTCGCCAACTCCGCCAGCGGGCCTTGCTGACGGGTGAGTATCCGCTGGACAATCTCCGCACGGCTTAATGAAACCAGTTCATCCCTGCTGACGCCGAGTTCTTCAGCCAGGGTGCTGCGGAGCGCAGCGTCGGCGTATCGGTCCTTCAGCGACATCGACAGGCTGTCATCGACGAGCACGACAACGGTGGAGTAGAGGTCCTTTTTATATCGCAGGACCAGCCCCGGCTGAAACAACAGCGCCAGGATAAGCACGATCACCGCTATACGAATACCGGCGATGGTCATCTTCGTCCGTCGGCGAGTATCGCCCTCTCGCAGGTAGCAGATCACCGTCAAAGCCACCAAAGCCGAAAACACGACAAACAACCCCAGGATAATCCAGTTGTTGTACTCGGCGGCGAAGCGAGGCGACCAACTGTCGGCGCCGGCAAGTTCGCCGTCCTTCAGCCGCAACAGCCATTCAAGAAAACGTTTCATAATGCTCCTGGTAGTCAGTAGTCAGTAGTCAGTAGTCAGTAGTCGGGAAAAGAAGAAAGGGCTGGGCATCAGGTGTTTTCCTTTGTTTTTCCTGGCTACTGACTACCGGCTCCTGGCTACTACATAGCGGAGAAGTTGATGGCATTTGACGA
>DAOWOP010000082.1 GCA_030642005.1 Planctomycetales bacterium | reverse complement strand
GTCATCCAAACCGTCCCGCAGACCTAAACAATTTCCAGTTGCCAATTTTCAATTTTCAATTGAACAGATGACTCGTTGAACGTTAATCCAATTGGAAATCCCCACGGGACCGAGGGTCGGAAATTGAAAATTGGAAATTCAGATCAATTTAAAATCGCGCGTAACACGAGGAAATACCCTGTCGCCAATATGCCCGCCAGAATGATTGGAGGAATAATTATCTGATAGACCGGCCCGAAGCCTGTCTTGAAATGGCGATTGCTCAGGATTAAGCACAGGTGCATGGGGCTTAGCATCTGTCCCATGTGCCCGAAGAAAAATGCCAGCGCGATGTACGGCGGGATCGCTTCGGAGGCGGGTATCAGGCCCATTACTATCGGGAAACTCGTCCCGACGAAACCAGCCGCTATCCCGGTTACCATCCCGGCGATGAAAGGAAGGATCGCAATCACCGCAATAATCGGAACGTTCACATCTGCCAATTCGACGCTGATCCGCCCGGTCGCATCGGCGCAGGTGAGCATATGCTTGAAGACCATCACGCTGATAACCAGCAGCGCCATCGTATAGACCCGCTTATCCGAGAAGGCATTGCGAAGGGCCGCACCGCCGAGACGATTGAGACGGATCGTCCAGATCAGGCTGATTAGCATCCCAAGCCCTATCGGCACGTAGTTATGCACCGCAGCGAACACCGCGTCGGTTCCGGTCAGGGCAGGTTCCCCCGGCTGGGGAAGCGGCGGGCAATAGAGGAACGCCCAAAGCAGCAATTTCACCACACCCCAGACAGCCACGATTAACCAGATAGATGAGGTCTCCTTAAGTAGTTTTCGCCTGGTCCGGGCCGGCGGAGGCGGAGCGGTTATGTGCAGGTCGGGATGCGTCTTTCGCAGAATCAGCAGACCGCAGGCAACCATGATGACGCTCAACGGAAACTGAAACCGTATGAAGGACAAAAAGTCCAGTTTCGTTACGCTTACCGCCAGGATCATCCCCGGATACAAAGGCCACCAGCATTCCCATATGTGCCGGAAATAGTAGTTAATGGCCGATAGTCGCGCCCCTGAAACTTTTGTGCCGCCGGTTGCCGATTCGACCATCGGCGCTGAAAACAACGCCCCGCCGGGCATCGGCAACAGCCCGATGAGCGCCGGAAGCGCCGCCATCGCCACTGCCGGGCGACGGAGGAACGCCCTTGCAAGCGAGACGATCCTCTCCAACTGCCCCGACGCCCGCATAATCTCCGAAAGTCCAATCAGTACGGCGATAATGACCGCCAGGGCGATGGTCCCGGGACAGGCCATGCCGGCGAGCACCGCCTTGGCGATATCACCCGCCCCCATTCCGAAAAACGCGCCGATAGCCACAGCGCCGGCAGCAATCGCCAGAGACAACGGCGCCTTCAGACGGGCCAATATCAGTATCAACCCGAAGGCGCCCAGAGTGTACAATAATGCGGACATGATGAATTTGTACACACCGCCAACAATCCCTAACAGAAAAAAATGCCGCAGAAGCACAGAAGACACAGAGAATAAATAAAAAAGATTTCTGTTTTTTGTCTCTTTTATTTTTCCAATCTCTGTGTTCTCTGTGCCTCTGTGGCGCATATTATCAAGTCAACGGTTCGCCTTGTTCGCAAGTTGCTCCGGTAGTAAGATAGGAACGGCGCGGAGTCCCAACCCGAATGACGGACCTTTTCAAATCATCCGAAGATGAAGCCATTGCCCGCAACGCCCCGCTGGCGGTGCGGATGCGTCCATTGACCATCGACGAGATCGTCGGGCAGGACGAGTTCCTCGGCCAGGGCAAACTCCTGCGGCGGATGCTCTCGACAGATCGGCTTACCAGCCTGATTTTCCACGGCCCGCCTGGGACCGGAAAGACCACGCTGGCCTACGTCATCGCCCGACAAAGCGACTGTTCCTTCCACGGCCTGGACGCCGCAAGCACGTCGGTCGCACAGGTTCGGAAAATCTCCAAAGAGGCAAGGGCGCTGCTGGCATCGGCTGAAAAGCGGACTGTCGTGTTCATCGACGAACTGCACCGCTTCAACCGCGCTCAACAGGACGTACTGCTCAAAGACGTCGAAAGCGGCGTGGTTATCCTCATCGGCGCTACTACGGAGAATCCGTTCTTTACGATTAACTCGCCGCTTTTGAGCCGTTCGACGATCTTTCGGTTCGTCCCGCTTACCGAGCAGGACATAATCGACCTGTGCCGGCGGGCATTGGCTGACAAGGAGCGGGGGCTGGGCAAATATCCTGTTCGCGCCGACGATGATGCACTGGCCCACATAGCAAAAATATCCGACGGCGACGCACGCCGGGCGCTGACCGCCCTGGAAATCGGCGTCCTCAGCCGGTTGGAAGAAGGTGGAACAGGTTTTCAACCTGTTCAGGAAAGCACGGGTTCAAAACCTGCGCCACCCCAAATCGTCTTCGACCTGCACACCGCACAGGAATCCATTCAGCACAAGGTCATCCGATACGATCGCGCCGGCGATGAGCATTACGACGCCGCGAGTGCGCTGATAAAGTCCATGCGTGGCAGCGACCCGGACGCGACGGTCTATTGGCTTGCCAGGATGATCGTCGCCGGCGAAGACCCTCGCTTCATCGCCCGGCGGATCGCAATCCTCGCCAGCGAGGACATCGGCAACGCCGACCCACGCGCGATTTCAGTCGCAGCCGCCGCCTTCGAGATTACCGAACGCATCGGCCTGCCGGAATGTCAACTCACACTCGCCCAAGCTGCGATATACATGGCCTGCGCGCCGAAATCCAACGCCTCGGCCATGGCGATATGGAACGCTATGGGTGATGTGAAAAATAATTGCACGATTCCCGTCCCGTACCACCTCCGAAACGCCCCGCATCCGAAGATGAAGGAACTCTATGGCCACTCTGAAGGCTACCAGTACAGCCACAAATACAAAGGCGGCATCAGCCCCGACCAGGATTACCTCGGCGTGGATAAAAGTTATTACACCCCGACCGACCGCGGCTACGAGAAGCACATCACCGCCTACCTCGAATGGGCAAGGAAACTACGCAGCCAGGCGAAATAGGGAACTATCGCAAAAATGGCAGGCGGCAGGCGGCGTGGCCGCGCCACCCGGCATTATTTTAAGTGAGTTTTACGTAATATTGTATTGCCACGCCGGTGGCGAAATGGATAAGATTCCCATCGTGGTCATCGTCGGCGGAGCGTGTGGCAGCCGGGGCGTCCGGTTCGCCAGGCCTGCCCTTTGTAATGAGGAGTTGAATTATGGCGACTGCAACACGGAAGCGGCGCGAAGGCGGTAAGAAACTCGTAAAAGGATACCACGCATCCGCGGGCAACTCGCTGGTGAAAGAAGGTAGATTGAAGGATCGCCTGACGCCGCGGGAAACGGCGCGTTACGCCGCCGCCGGAACGAAGGTCGAAATCGCCGCAGCCAGGAACGGACACGAATCCTTTCAGATATTCCTGGCCGCGCCTGGCGGGGACCTCAAGGACGTTACACTGCGGAAGACCGCCCTTATCGACGACCAGACCGGACGAAAGATTGACCCGCGCCACATCAGTTTCTTTGTTGTCAAATCGGTGAAAACCCGTGGTAAAAAGCCGGACAAGCATTGGCCTGACATCCTTATGCCTTATAAGAGGTTTGACGTTCCGAAGGGCGGTCTCCAGCCGGTCTGGGTGTCTGTCCATGTTCCCAAGGGGACCAGGGCCGGCGAGTATCGCGGCCAGATCGAGGTTCGCCCGGCGGGCGCGGCGCCACAAACGGTGCAGGTTTGCCTGACGGTCTGGGACTTCGCCATGCCGGAAAAGACGCACCTGGCAACCGTTTTCGGCTTCACAACGCTGGATGACGGATCGCGGTTCTATGATTTCTATCCCGGCTCGCCGCAGAAGCAGTCGGCCATGATCCACAAGTACCTGCGGTTCCTGAGCGACCACCGCATCAACACCCTTTTCTACGGCTACGTCACGGTCAAAGATCCGCGGATACTGAGCATCAAAGCCGACAAGAAAGGCAGGTTGTCCTACGACTTCACGAAGGTGGATCGCCACCTGCGGCTCCTGGTGGAGATGGGGATGCGATTCAACATATTCGCCCCTCCTTTCTGGCAGGAAGCCGAATCGCTTTTCAGATTTAATCCGCTGCTGAAAGAGCGGTTCGGACACCTCGGGCAGGGGTTATTTGACTCGCCCGAGTTCGACCGCGCCGTCGCGGAGTTGCTGGAAAGTTACGTCGAGCACCTCCGTCGGAAGGGCTGGCTGGGTAACGCCTTCTGTTACGTCTGGGACGAGCCGCCGGCAGAGAGGTATGACCACATGCGCCGGATGTGCGCGCTGGTCAAAAAGATCGCCCCTGAAGTTCCGCGTCTGACGGTCGCCAATTATCCGCCCATGGAACTGGAAGGCTACAGCGACATCTGGTGTCCAAACGTCGGAGGGTTCGAGCTCACCGGCCCCGGCTGCTACGAGCAACACCGCGATTTCTACAGCCGGCGGCAGCGGGCCGGCGACGAGGTATGGTGGTACATCGCCTGCCAGCCTCATCCGTTCCCCAACTTCTTTCTTGATTACCCGCTTGTCGATTGCCGGATTCCCTTCTGGCTGACCTGGCGGTACGGACTCGACGGTGTTGGCTACTACGGCACCAACGCCTGGCATATGGAAGGGCCGGAGGTGCTTCACCACGGACAAAACTTCCGCCCGGACCCCGCCGACCGCTGGCCCAACAGGCCTTGGGACCCCTCGTGGGCCTGCTCCATAGGAGATGTGGGGGGCGCTTGCACGGTGGCGCCTTGTCAGGGCGGCGGGCAACTGGTCTATCCGGGCCCGGACGGGCCAATCGGTTCGATGCGGCTGGAGTCTATCAGGGACGGTATCGAAGACTACGAGTACCTCCGCCTGCTGGAGCGGCGAAGCGCAGCGCTCGCCAGGAAGCGCAGCACACCAGCCCGGCAGAAACTGCTGCGGGCCTCGCAGCGCATCCTGGCCGCCGCACGCCGTGCAGCCAGGGACTCCAACAATTGGGAGCAGGACGGTCAAAAATTGCTGACGCTGAGAAGCAAAATCGGCCGACAGATAGAGGTGTTGACCAGGGCGATGCGAAAGTAATCCCCACCGCATAAAAACATATAGAAACTGTTGATAGCGAGCATAGCGTCAGATACGTTTTACCTGTCATTTCATTGTGCCTGGTGCAAAGGATGCGCTTGGGCGTGGGCATAGAAAAGGAAAGGAAACTGTTATGAGAACTATCATTCCCCTGATCTTTACCGTTCTCATCATTGCCGGTGTTTGGAAGGTGTTCACCAAGGCCGGCAAGCCGGGCTGGGCGGCGATCATTCCGATTTACAATGCGGTCGTTCTCCTGGAAATCGCCGGCAAACCCACGTGGTGGGTCATTTTGTACCTTGTTCCGATAGTGAGCCTGGTCATTGCGATTATTGTCTCCATTGCCGTAGCGGAAAACTTCGGTAAGAGCACCGGATTCGGTATCGGGCTTGCGTTTCTTGGTTTTATCTTTTTCCCGATACTCGGCTTCGGCGATGCCAAGTACGTGGGTGCTGCTGCGGTGCCGCCTTTGCCGCTCGCACCTCCGGCCGGCGGGCCGACCGAGTCAGCGCCTCCACCGCCTGCGCCGGAAGCGTAAATCAATAAACCATACGGACAGAAAAAAAAGGGCAATGCGCCGGCGTCAACCTCGCTGTCGCATTGCCCTTTGTTTTTCAGGGCTGATTCCGTACGCGGGGTGTGCTAAAATCTGTACGTGGAGAACGATTTCGACATTGTAGTAATCGGCGGGGGACACGCCGGAGCGGAGGCGGCGTGGGCGGCGGCGAGGCTGGGGGCGCAGACGGCGCTGGTAACGCTGGATGCCTCGACCATCGCGCAGATGTCGTGCAACCCGGCCATCGGCGGCGTGGGCAAGGGCCAGATGGTCCGCGAGATCGACGCGCTCGGCGGGCTGATGGGTATCGCCGCCGACGCGACCGGAATCCAGTTCCGCATACTCAATCGCTCCAAAGGCCCGGCTGTGTGGGGCCCGCGCTGCCAGTCCGACCGACACGCATACGCCGCCTTCATCCAGCAAGCCCTCGCGAACCTCGACAACCTCACCATCATCGAAGGCGAAGCAACGGAAATCATTACCGAAAACCATCACGTCGTCGGCGTCCGTATCCGTAAATCCGCAATTCTTCGCACTCGCGCCGTGATTGTAACGGCAGGGACATTTCTGCGGGGTTTGATGCACTGTGGCCAGAAGGTTTGGCCCGGCGGGCGGTACGACGAACCGGCGGCGGAGGGCCTGTCGGCCTCGCTGGAATCGCTTGGCATCCGCCTGGGTCGTCTGAAGACTGGCACATGCCCGCGAATCGCTGCCGAAAGCATCAACTACGACCGTTGCCGCCGCCAGGACGGCGACGAGACGCCCCAGCCGTTCTCGTTCATCAACGACACGCTCGAAGTCGAGCAGGTTCCCTGCTGGATAACATCGACCAACGCCGAAATCCACCAAGCCATTCGGGATAACTTCCACCGCGCGCCGCTTTTTTCCGGGCAGATCGCCTCTACAGGCCCGCGCTACTGCCCATCCCTGGAACTGAAGGTGCAGCGTTTTAGCGACAAGCAAAGCCACCAGGTATTCATCGAGCCGGAAGGGCGCGACACCAACTGGGTGTATCTGAACGGCGTGGCGACCTCGCTGCCGATCGATTTGCAGGACTTCATCGTCCATAACATTCCAGGTCTGGAACGGGCCGAGGTTATCCGCTGGGGCTATGCGATTGAGTACGACTTCGCCGACCCGACGCAGTTGAAGCCGACCTTGCAAACCAAGGCTGTGGCCGGCTTGTTCCTTGCCGGCCAGGTCAACGGAACTACCGGTTACGAGGAGGCAGCGGCTCAGGGGCTTGTCGCCGCAGTCAATGCCGCGGCGCTGCTGCGAGGCGGTGAGCCGCTGGTCCTGCGCCGCGACCAGGCCTACATCGGCGTTATGATAGACGACCTCGTAACCAAGGGTGTCATTGAGCCGTATCGGATGTTCACCAGCCGGGCGGAGCACCGCCTGACACTGCGTGCAGATAACGCCGACCGGAGGCTGACGCCCATCGGCAGGGAAATCGGATTGGTGGATGATGAGCGTTGGAAAAGATTTAGCGCGAAACGGCAAGCCGTTGAAGCGACAGAGGCGCTGTTTAAAAAGATTCGTCTGAATGGAAAGACAATATCAGAACAACTCGCTAACCCGGACGTGAAACTGGAGCAATTACAGCGAGAGTCAGCAGACCTTTTCCGCCTCTTGCAGGATCACCGCGACGCTGTTGAGACCGTCGCGGTCGATTGCCGATATGCCGGTTACGTCGCCCGTCAGCAGGTGGATACCGCCAGGCTCATGGAACTGGAAATGAAGCGAATTCCCGATTCATTGGATTACGCCGCCGTGCCTCATCTCCGGGCCGAGGCGACCGAACGCCTCGAAAGCATCCGCCCGGCAACGCTGGGTCAGGCGCTGCGCGTCAGCGGCATCACGCCGGCGGATATCACCGTTCTTATGATTCATTTGACATGCTAACCCGGATTTTTCATTAACCACAGAGGACACAGAGTTCGCAGAGATTTTTTAAAACATATTTCATTATTTTCTCAAGAGTTATGGAATTCCTTACAAGCAATCATACCCCGATTACCATAATCTCAAAAAAACAGAGTACCATTTTACGAAATCGTTAAATTGCTCGTAAGTACTTTTAAAATAAGTAACTTTGTGATCTCTGTGTCCTCTGTGGTGCAATATCCAGGCTAACCGAAGCCTGCCCTACGGGGGCGTTGCGCGTGAAAATGGGAGGACTGCATAATATGGGCAATTTTTCGGCGGGAAAAATCTTCGACAAATTGCCGATTCTCTCGGCGTAAATGCAGCAATATTTATATAATTCGGGTAATTGCAAGCAGTTACGGATTCGCCGCACTTTGAAAAATGCCTGAAGGTATTTGATTATCTTGACCGATAGATAAGAAAGCAGGGAAGCACTCAAACAAATGGTGGCGGGCCTGTGAGATGGTTCGCCGGGCTTGCTGCGGCGGCGCCCCCCTTGGGACGGCGGACAGCCGCTTGGCAAGTCGGGTGCGACGGAGACTTCGCCTCGGGCGCAGCGGCCGCACCGACACGCCACTCAAACGCCATGGAAGGCTGAAGAAGGTGTGATTATGCGCATTGAGAGCCTTTATACCGGTGGGATGAGTGGATTTGGAACAATGAACGTCAAAAAAACAGGAACCGGCGACACAAGTAAGATTCAAAGACCTGCTCGTGAGACAATCACAGCGGCGTCAGCGCCTCATGCCGACTCTTTCAGGCGAACGACACCCACCGAACTGTCCAATTGGGTTGAAAAAGCCCGCTGCCTGCCTGAAGTCCGAACGGACCTCGTCGAACGCGCAAAGGCAGAGATCGCCGCCGGCGTGTACGAAACGCCCGAAAAAATCCGAATCGCCGCCGAACGGATGCTCGAAGAAATCTCTTAAGCGTTTAGCACGACAACGCGGGTTATTAAAAGACAGCACCGAACGGCAAGCCCACCAGGGGGCAGGCGCTTCGAAGGTTTTTGTGGAGGACCCGCAGCCCCCGGTAGCTTCCAAGCCGTACCTCATTTCCATCTTGCACACTCTGAAGAAGCGAACGCCCGACGTAACTGACCCGTTACGGAGATGAATGTTTCCTTCTTGACTTGATGATGCTTTGATCTGATAACTTTCCCCGTTCGTAGGCAAAAAGGAGTCAACATGAATACCATCATACCGTGGGAACAAACGATAATCGATGGCGGACCTCCGGTGTTGAATTTTGGATGTTCGACGGTGGGCGACATCGACGGCGATGGGCATCCGGAGGTCTTTGCCGGCGGTGAGGGCGCGCTGCTCTGGTACCGGCCGGCTACAGGCGAGCGGGGCATCATAGCAGAAGGAAATTTTCACGTAGGTTTGACTCTCGCTGACACCCATTCCGACGGACGGCTTGGGCTGGTTTGCGGGCAGTGCATTACTCCCGGCAGTTGGCCTGGGAAGTGGTCGCTCGTATGCTTCAAGCCGGGCGACGACCTGAACGACCCGTGGGAAAAATACGTAATCGACCCGCTAACCAACGGCGGTGCGCACGATGTGCTCTTTGCCGATGTCGATGGCGACGGCAGGTGCGAATTATTGGCAAACGCCTGCACCGGAAGAGCAAGTGCGGTTCCGGGCGTGTTCATCTACAGGCCCGGCGACGATCCGGACGCGCCGTGGCAAAAGCATGCCATGCAGACCGGCTTCTTCGAGGAAGGTCTGGAGGTGGCGGACCTGAACGGCGACGGTCGGCTGGAGATAATCTCCGGACCGGACATATATTTTTGCCCGGAAGAAGGGCCTTACAGCGGGCCGTGGCGACGGGCAGTCTTTGCGCCGTCGCACAGGGAAATGTGCCGCCTGAAACTGCTGGACATCACCGGTACCGGAAGGGCGGATATCGTCATCGTCGATTCGGAATACTTCGAGGGGCAACTGTCCTGGTTCGAGAACCGCCTTGTCGAAGAACCGGACCGCCCGTGGATCGAACACCGAATAGAGCGAGGCCTGAAATACGCCCACTCGCTGGAGGTCAGACAGAAGGACGGTAAGTCCATACTTTTTGTCGCCGAGATGGCTGGCGGTGGATGGGATGCGCCGTACAACTACGATGCCCGCCTGATCGAGTACATCACGCGCGACTGCGGAAAGACCTGGGATCGTCAGATCCTCGACCAGGGGCAGGGCACTCACGGCGCGGTTCTCTTCGATATCGACGGCGACGGAGAGGATGAAATCGTTACCAAGGAGCACCGTGTCCCCAGGGTGCAGATATGGAAAAAACCCTCCAAAGCATCCCCGATTCTGGATTATCGTCACCGGTTCATTGACCGCGACAAGCCGGGCATCTCGATCGACATCCTGGCCTCCGACGTGGACGGCGACGGACGAAAAGACATCGTGTGCGGTTCGCATTGGTACCACAATCCCACGTGGCAGCGATATCAGATTCCCGGCATCTTCCAGGTAATCAACGCCTATGACATTGACGGCGACGGTCGGGATGAGATTATCGCTATCAAGCCAAAACCCGGCTCGGAAGGCGGATATGGGAGCCTTTGCAGCACGCTGGTCTGGCTCAAGGCCGTTGATCCGGTTGCCGGCAAATGGCGGGAGTTCCCCATAGGTCAGGGAATCGGGGATTGGCCGCACGGTTCATGCGTCGCGCCGCTGCTTCCGGGAGGGAAACTCGCCCTGGTAACCTGCTATCACAGCGCGCACTCCCGCAGCGACAAGGGCAAGGACCATTTTCCTGACGTGTTTGAGATACCCGACGACCCCACAACCGGGCCTTGGCAGCGTCGCACGCTCGCCCAGATTAGGTATGGCGAGGAAATTGTTCCCTGTGACATCACGGGCAACGGCACGATCGATTTGATCGCCGGGCCTTGGTGGCTGGAGAACCTCGGCGACGGGAACTTCAAGCCGCATCGCATTATCGAGGATGAATCATTCTATCCCGCCCGAATTGGCGTGCTGGACGTAACGGGTAACGGTCGGCCTGACGTTGTGATGGGTCCGGAGGCGATAGATTTCGAAAATAAAACCGTTCCGTTCTCGCCGCTTACGTGGTTCGAATGCCCCGAGGACCCGCGGTCCGGGCCTTGGCCAATGCATGTCATCGACCAGGTCCGCTGCGCCCATTCAATCGGCGTCGCCGACCTCGACGGCGACGGGCAAAAGGAAATTGTCTGCGGCGAACACGATCCGTTCTACCCGTACCGCAACCGTAACCGGCTTTTCGTCTACAAGCAGGCCGATCCCAAGGGGCAGACCTGGAAGCGATACCAGTTGGACGACCGCTTCGAGCATCACGATGGAGCGCAGATCATCGAGCTTTCCCCGGGCCGGTTCGGCATCATCAGCCACGGGTGGCAGGACAGCATCTACGTCCACCTCTGGCAGCGCGATTAGACCTCGGGAAATATTCGGTTCAGCACGACAACGCGGGCTATTTGAGCAATTCAAGAAAGTGCTCAAATAGAGATCGCCGAGCGACGGGAATTTCACGCCTTGACGATTTTCTTCCGGCCTCGCCTGACGTTCTTTGTGGCGTTGCGTGTGTCGATCACCAGTTGGGCGTTATCGACGATGAACTGGTAGTCGT
>DAOWOP010000072.1 GCA_030642005.1 Planctomycetales bacterium | reverse complement strand
CTTTCCTAAACTTTCCCAATCTTTCCCAATCTTTCCCATTCTTTCCGAATCTTTCCGTTTCGTTCCCAATGGTTCCCATTCGTTCCGCTTCGTTCCGCTTTGTTCCGAAAAGTTCCCCTGCATCGGTGGAAGCAAAACCGACGGATAGCTATCCGTCGGCTTTCGTTACGAACCAGTCAACCAATCAACCGATCAACCGATACTACTCTGCGAAGTAGCGATTCTGCTTTGCGTAGCGGCTTCGCAGAGCAAAGCTCTTCGCTACGTAGCACGAGTCAACCGATCAACCGTCTATTTCGTTACTTCCTTCCACAGTGCATCTTCTGCGGTGCGGAATTTTTCGAATGTTGTCTGGAGGTGCTTGCGGATTTTGATTAGTTCCGGGTCGTCGGTCTTTACGCCGGCGGGCCTGGCGCCGCGAAGGGCTTTTAGACGGACGAGTGCGTCGTCCAGTTGCTCTGCACCCTCGGCGAAGGCGCGGGCAGCGTCGTAGATGTTCTGCGTTCGCTCCTCCTTCTCGGACGGCTTGGCCAGCAAGCGCCAGGGGTTGCGGCGGATCTCCTTGGCGGCGGCGTTGAGGTTCAGCGACACCGACTTCATGTTCATTATCATCTCATCCAGATTTCCGCGGTTGAGGACGACGATGTCCCTGGTTGTAGCGGAGACAGCCTTGAAGTCGTCGGCTATCTCGATAAGTTTTGTAGTGCTCTTGCGAAAATCGATAAGCAGGTCGGCGATGTCCTTGTCGGTGTACTTTTCAATCTTTCCCGTGATGTTAACCACCGACGTCATGGCTTCGCTGACCTTGGGTTTTGCATCGCTTGACATCTGGTTTATATCGTCCATCGTCTGATGGGCCTTGGCGAGCACTGAGGCTTTATTTGCGGTATCTACTTCGCCATAGACCTTGGCGGCGATTTGCACCACCTGGGTCGAGGTCGTTTTCAGGTCGTCGAGGATGGTATGAATCTTCGCCAGCAGAGTGTCTGCTTGTTCGGTGTTCATTTGTTGCTCGACGGTTTCGGCGACTTTTTTGAGGCTTTCGACGGCGGCTGCGATGTCGCCCATTGCCCGGTCAAGTCCGCCGGTGATTTCGACGGGTTTTTTCTCGTCGGCCGGTCCCGCCTCCGGCGTTCCCCGGTTGGTAACTACGAGCCTTCCGCCCCCGACAAGCCCGGCGGCGACGTGCGCCTGTCCGTCGGAATAGACCTTCACATCTTCGCGGTCCAACTTGACGACATAGAGGGTTCTGCTATTTTCCGGCTGATAGGTGGTCTTGATGACCTTGCCCATTTCCTTACCGGCGATGACCAGGAAACTGCCTTTTTCCAGTCCGATGTCGCCGCTGGATTCGTCCACGTAGAACGTCGCCAGTCCCCTGGCCGGGCTGAAAACCTCAGCAGCGCCCAGCCATACCAGCACCGCGATACCGGCTCCAAGGGCAATCAGGACGAACAGCCCAGCCGCAAACTCGTTATGTTGTCGCTTCACCATCGCAATCTCCAAAAGAAAGGGATTAGGGACTAGGGGCTTGGGATTAGGTAAAAAAAGAAATCCGCAATCCGCAATCCGGCTTCGCCAAAGGCTACGCCGGGACAAGTCCGCAATTTATTTATTCTTCCCAGGCTGCCTCGAGAATATCTTCCTCGTAGCCGGTGGAAAGCCGCCTGGCCGTTATCGGTCCTTCCGAATCGCCCCGGAGGAACTGGCGTATCAGGTCCGTCCCTTCATCTCCGGTGGCTTGCCCGTCGCGTATCGCCTCGAATTCGCTTCGCGGGGCGATCTTGATCATCTTTCCGCGGTCCAGCATGGCCATACGGTCGGCGATGCGAAAGGCGGAATCCATCTCGTGCGTAACAACCACGCTGGTAACGCCGAGTTTGCCGGACAGGTCCATTACCAGTTGGTCTATTTCTGCCGACGTTACCGGGTCCAGCCCGGCGGACGGTTCGTCGTAAAAGAGTATTTCCGGGTCCAGCGCGATAGCGCGGGCGAGTCCGGCGCGTTTTTTCATCCCGCCGGAGATTTCCGCGGGCATCAGGTCGGCGGCTTCGCGCAGGCCGACCTGTTCGAGTTTTATCGTTACCATTATGTCGATTGTCTGTTCGTCGAGGTTTGTATGTTCTCGCAGCGGCAAGGCGACGTTCTCGCCGACTGTCATCGAGTTGAAAAGAGCGCCCGATTGAAACAGTATCCCGAACCGCAGGCGAAGTGCGTTGAGGTCCGGCTCGTCAAGTTCGTTGAGGTTCCTGCCCAGCAGTTCGACCCGCCCCTCCTCCGGGAAAAGTGAGCCGATCATGTGTCGAAGCAGCGTGCTCTTTCCGCACCCCGAGCCGCCCATGATGACGATTGTCTCGCCCTTGTGGACCGCCAGATTGATTCCGTCCAGCACCGCCCTGCCGCTGAACCGCTTGACCAGGTCCACTACCCGAATCACCGGCTTGACCGAAATTGGTGCATTAGTTGAATTGTCGGTGTCCGTTTGTGTCATTTAGAACCCGAAGACATAGAAGATCGCCGTAAAAACACCGGCTGCCAGGACGATACTGACTATTGAATAGACCACGGTCATAGTAGTGGCCTTTCCGACGCCCTCTGCCCCACCGCGGACTCGCAGCCCTTCGTAGCAGGCAATCAGGCTTATCAGCACCCCGAATACGCCGGCCATTATCAGTCCGCTGGCGAAGTCGCGCAGGCGGAGTTGGTCCCGCATCAACGACCAGTATCCCTCGGATACTTCCGGGTCCAGTACCGCCAGCGCGGTAACGTACCCGCCTATGGCAATCATCCAGTTGGCGATGATCGTCAGGAGGATCATCATCACGAAAGTCGCCAGCAACCTCGGAACAATCAGGAATCGCACCGGATTCAGTGCGTGAGCCTGAAGCGCCTCGATTTCCTCGGCCACGACCATCGTACCAAGTTCGGCGGCGATGGATGCCCCGGCAAAACCGCTGAGAACAACGGCGGTGAGGATAGGACCAAGCATCCTGAAGCCGGCGATTCCGATGATGTTGGCGATCATCTCGACCTGCCCCCAAGGTTCCAGCGGCGGGGCCAATTGAAGCGCAAGGATAACACCGATAAAGATTTGTACCAGGCAGACGATTCCGACGCTGCGGACGCCGACGCGGACCATTTGCACGATCAGCGCGTCCCGTCCCGAACTGCGGGCCAGTGTCGCCCGCGATACGCTGACCGCCCGGCCCAGCAGGATCGTTATCCCGCCGAGGTAACAGACACCCCCAAGCACACGGGCGCCGACCGCCTCGACAAAATTGCGTTGGGCTGCGTGGTCGCTCACGAATCAATGGCCTCCTGCAGGCTGGGATATAGTTCGAAGACGGTGTCCAGACGGGTTATTTCAAAGACGTTTCGGACTCGCGGCGTAAGCCCGGCCAGTCTCAAATTAATCTTGTCGCGCCGGACGCGAGAGAGGAGTTTGACCAGCGACGCCACGCCGGATGAATCCATATACGAGACCCCCGTCATATCGACTATCATTCGCTGGGGATGTTTTTTCAGCGGTTCCAGCAGTGCTTCCTGGAAAGCGGCGCTCCTGTGGAGGTCGATCTCACCGGCTGCCTCAACGACGACCACAGTCTTTTCAGCATCGAGCCACCGAACATTTTGAATCGGATTTCCCGTCTCTGTCATTTGTTGCTCCAGTACCTACAGCGTCTTGATCATTGTCAGAAGCGTTCCTCCGTCAGGTGCATGAACGTAGTTCACCTCGTTCATACAGCGGGCCATGATATGAACTCCCAGCCCGCCCGGCCTGACGTCGTCGAGGTCGCGCGACTTTATCTTGGCGGGTTCCGCCTGTTCGCCCCAGTCGCGCAGTTCGATTTTCAGGGCGGTTTTATCGCCGCCGACGCTACGCAAGGCTATCTCGATGGGTTTATCGTTCGCGCCTTGATAGGCGTGTTTTATCACATTTGCCAAGGCCTCGTCCACTGCCAAAACAATATCGCCGCGGGTCGGCTCGTCGAATTCCATCAGTTTGCATACGCTCTCCACTGTCGCCCTGACCACCGGAAGATGCGCCGGCGTCGAGACGATGGACAGTTTAATCGAAGAGTCGGGGAAGTTTGACACGGGTCGATATTCAGCCTCCACTTTTGGCCTCCTGCCGATCTGCAAGCCACTTGCGCCATCGCAGCACCGCCTCGGCACGAGCGGACGGCGAGGCATAGCAGCGGTATCCAAGGTCCAGACCTGTGATCTTCTTCAATGCGCCAATCGCAAAAAGGCGAACGTCCGCATCCGTATCATCCAACCGCTCGACCAGCAGAGGCAGGACCGATTCATTTCTGGACTGTCCGGCCCAGATACAGGCGGCTGACCGCTCCGAACCCAGTTCGCTCTGAAGACCGGCTGAAAGACTCGCAGAGTTCTCACACCCTGCCGACAGAACGGCGACAAAAAGACATGCAAAGGCGACATTTCGATGTATCCCTGCCATTCGGCGAAATCATACTGCCCCGACTGTCAGCCTGCAAGGTTTTCCCGCTCCCGGAGTTCACCGGATTCCTTGACGCTTCTCGGACGAATTCTTATCCTGATTGTATGAGAAACAAGAAATCGTTCTTTTCGTTTGGCGTCAATGTATCAGTTTTTCTGATACTTGCGGAAATCTGCTCGGCGGCTCCGGCTGCGAAGAATCCCCATGCTCAGACCCAGCCGAGCGAAAAACAATTGGCTGATGCAAAGGCGGTCCTGCGGCAATTTCTGGACCCGCTCACGCCGGAAGAAAAACAAAACATCGAAAAACTTATCGCAGACCTCGGCAGCAACCGCTGGAAGGTCAGACAATCAGCAATGGAAAAACTCTCCCGGCTGGATATTCGGGCTTTGCCCAGAATCAGCCAGGTCGCCGAAAGCGAAGACGCCGAAGTCGCATCGCGTGCGAAACACGCTCTCAAAGACCTCCATGCCAAGGCCGACAATATCACTTCCGAACTGATCCCCGCCATAGACACATTCGCCGCCGCCGGCGATAAGAAGGTGGTGGCGATGCTGATTGAATTATTGAACTACCCGAAGCACTCCATTCGTTATACAGCCGAGTATGGCCTGCGGCGAGTTATGGGGAAAAACTTCGGCTATAATTCATATGACGAATCCGATGATCGTGCCAAGGCCGCCAAAAAGTGGCGGCAGTGGTGGAAGGAAAACCAGGCTGACTTTACCCCCCGGAAACCCAAGCCGTTCGGGATACTGATATGCGATTCCAGGGGCAAGACACTCACCGCCATGAGCGTTGACGGGAAGGCGGCATGGTCGCACAGGTTCGGAAGGATGATCTCTTGCGCCGTGGGATTGCCCAACGGAAACGTGATCGTGGGATCCATGCGTGGTGCGCCGAACGTCGAGGGATACGACGCGGATTTCAAGCCGGTATGGAATTGCCGGAACCTCGGCTTCGAGGGGTTTGTTCATGACATTCGATGTCTGCCGAACGGCAACAGGCTGATCGCCTACTCCCGCGCCGGGCACGTTTCGGAGATTACTCCTGACGGCAAGGTCGTCTGGCAAAAGAAAGGCTTGCGCCAGCCTGCCTCCGTTCAGCGACTGGACAATGGGAATACTCTTATTGCAGAGACGACCGGAGGCCGGGTCGTCGAGGTTGACAACGCCGGAAAAATCGTTTGGAAGAAGACGGGGCTGAGATACCCATACGACGCCGCAAGGCTTCGCAACGGTAATGTGCTGATTGCCCAGTTCGACAAGAATCAAGTCTTTGAGATAAATCGGGCAGGCAAGATCGTCTGGGAGAAAAGGTTCAACGGGTTCAATGCCGCGCCCACCGGCGTGTGCCGCCTGCCTGACGGTACGACGGCCATTATCAACAGGAGCATGGGCGCTATCCTTGTGGACTGCGACGGCAGGATTATCCGCCACCTGCTGAAGTTCAAGACCGACTGGGGCAAAATTCGCCTGGCCCCGGCGGCGGTGTTGGAACAGAAGCGGTCAGCGGACAGCAGTCAGCCAAACCAAAGAAATAGCCGGGTGCCGTAGCCGCGGTGTTTGCGACCACGCTAAAGCATTTTGCATAATTCTTGTCGCGTCCTTGCTGCTGCGTTTAGCCGTCGCCGGAACGGCGGTACTTGTTTAGCCTGAATGTTTTTTTGTCGGAAATTGGATCAGTTCGCATTTTTAGTCCTCCAGCAGAGCCGAACGGCAAGCCGATGCTGAGCATTGGCTTGCCGTTCGGCTCTGTTGGAGTACCCAAGACGTAATAATGCGATAAAACACCGGTCAGACTAAACACGTACGTACGGCGACGGGGAACCCGATGCTCAAAACCATCGCCGTTCCGGCGACGGGGAAACGAGATACGACAATCATTGTGCAAAGCGCTCTAAAGCCGACTTGATACAAACGTGGTCGCAAACACCGCGACCACGGCATCGGCCTATCGATCTTTCCGCGAGAGGGACGTTACCAGCATGTGGGCCTGCCTGACGGGTTCTGCGAGGCGATATTTCCGGGCGCAGCGGAGCGTCCAGCGGACAGCGTCGTCCAGCGTCGCGCGGTGCCCGACGGAGACGTAAAGCGGCTTGACTCCGGTTCGTGTTCGCAGGACAGCGCCGATAACCTCATTCTTATGACGTAATTGCACCCGGCAGCGGCGATTATTCCCGACGGGTTTGTGCTCGCCGCAGAGTCGGCTCTTGGCTGTCCCTATCGTTGGTAAATCAAGCCAGAGTCCGACGTGGCAGGCCAGCCCAAGCCGGCGGGGATGCGCCATGCCTTGCCCGTCGCACATCAGCAAATCAGGCCGATCCGTCAGGCGCTCGACGGCGGCGATAACGGCAGGGGCCTCGCGGAAACTCAACAAACCCGGCACGTAAGGAAACCGGCATGGTTGCTCCACGTGGGCTGTGGCGATTACCCCTAAAGTTGCGGTATCGCACAGCACAGCGGCAGCCACTATCCGCGCACCACCGGCAGCGAAGGCGCAATCCACCCCCGCTACAGTCCGCACAGGCCCGCGAATCGGCTCGATACGCACCCGCGACGCCAATTCACGCTGAAGCGCTATCGCTCGACGCGGCGTGATGTCCCAACGATGGTAAAGCATTTCCAATTTCCAATTGCCGATTTCCAATTGAACAGAAAAAGCAAACAAGATTTTTTTCAATTGGAAATTGAAAATCGGAAATTACAAAGTGGTTCGATTTCTTTATAGTACACGGTCTGGATTAACCTATGCAAACACTCTCGCAAATTCGGGAGATTCTCTCTGCCGCCGGGCTGCGACCGCGCAAAAGCCTTGGGCAGAACTTCCTCGTCGATGCAAACCTGATGGACAAACTGCTGGAACTGGCGGATGTTCGCGGAACTGACACCGTCCTTGAGGTAGGTCCTGCCACCGGCTCGCTGACCGAGGAACTCATCACCCGTGCCGCCGCGGTGGTGGTTGTCGAAGCCGACGGGGCGCTTACGGAGATTCTCCGCCGGCGGGTCGGGCAGGCGAAAAACCTGGTCATACTCAACCGCGACGTTCTGGCCGGCAAACATAAAATCGCACCGGAGGTGCTCGACGCCCTGGCTGGGGCAGGGCAGGCCCAACTTGTCGCCAACCTGCCTTACAACATTGCCGTGCCGCTGATAATGAATTGTCTGGCCCTGTCATGGCGGGCGGGGCGCGGGGCGAGCCGACAGGCTGTCTGTTTCAGCCGGTTGACCTTTACCGTCCAGCGGGAATTGGCCGAGCGTTTGTTGGCTGGGCCAGGCAGCAAGACCTACGGCCCGGCCAGCGTCATCGTCGCCCTGCTGACCGACGTTACGGCAGGCAGGCCGATACCGCCCGAAGCATTCTGGCCGAGGCCCAAGGTCCACTCTCGAATGCTCCGGCTGGATTTCGACGCCGCCGCTGCCGGGAGGCTTGTTGATATGGATGTCCTTTCAGCGGTGCTGTCGGCGACTTTCGGTCATCGCAGGAAAATAATCTCCGCAGCGGCGAAACAAAAGCCGTTGCCGTTCCCGCCGGAGGATTTTCTTTCCGCCCTGGCCGAGGCCGATATCGACCCGTCCGCCCGCCCGGAACAGGTTCCCCCGCAATCGTTCCTCGTCCTGGCCAATGCGCTGAGTGAGATTGACACACAAGAGTCCTTAAATATGTGATACAATAAATCGGCTGGGGATATATAGTTTCGTCAGCCTTGCTCATTCCGTGGTATTGGATTAAAGTATTCCCGCAGGCAAATGAGTAACGAGCGGCAGAAAAGTTAAATCAAATGGCAGATTCACAGGATAAACAAGACGTTACGGGAAAAGGCAAGGCCTTTTTTGATCGCGGCGACCAGGTGGCAGAGACAGGCAACTGGGATTTCGCCATCCAGATGTATCTTGACGGTATCCGACGCGAGCCGGGAAATATCGAACGGGGACACAGCCTGCTGCGCGAAGTGTCGCTGAAGCGGAAGATACAGGGCGGGAAACCGGCGGGATTCATGGAGGCGATGAAGCATAGAGGCGGAAAGGAGCCGGCGGACGCCCTCGCCAATGCCGAATTCCTCCTGGCCAAGGACCCCGGAAACGTCTCCCACATGGAAGCGGTACTCAAAGCAGCCCAAAAAGTTGACCAGCCCGAAGTAGTCAAGTGGATATGCCACATCATTTTCGAGGCTATGAGACAGGCCAAACGCCCCGACAAGCGCATCCTTATTATGATTGCCGAGGCCTTCGCCGGAGCCGAGGAGTACGCATCAGCCCTGCTGGCGTGCGACATGGCGTTGCAAACGGACCCGGACAACGTGGACCTTCAGGAAATGGCCAAGGACTTTTCCGCCAAGGGAACCATCAAACAGGGCAAGTATGACACGGAAAGTTCGTTCACCGAAAGCGTCCGCAACCTGGATAAGCAAATGGCGCTGTCGCAGCAAGACCACCTCGCCCAAAGCCGGGACTTCCTGGAACAGGAAATTGAAAAGGCCCGCGCCGAATACGAGGCGTCGCCCGACGAAGCCGTCAACGTCAACGCTCTGGTCGAAGCGCTGGTGAAGATCGAAGAGGAAGGCTACGAGAACGAGGCGACCGACATTCTCAAAAAGGCCTATGCCGACTTCAAAGAGTACCGCTATAAGGTTCGCATCGACGACATGCGGATACGCCAGATACGCCGGCGGCACAACAAACTCGAGACCGACGGACAGAACGAACAGGCGATACAACTGGCGAGCGAACTACGGGACTTCGAACTGAAGGTGTACGCCGAGCGAGCCAGGAACTACCCGACGGACCTGTCGGTAAAATACGAATTGGGCCTCCGGCAACTGACCTGCGGGCAGATAGACGACGCCATCGCCTCGCTCCAGCAGGCCCAGCGAGACCCCAAAAGGCGGATCGCAGCCCTGACATACCTGGGCCAGGCCTTTGAAAAGAAGGACTGGCACCGCGAAGCCGTCGAAACCTTCCAGAAAGCCCTGGAGTTTGAACCGTCCGAAGCCAAGGCCAAAGAAATCCACTACAACCTCGCCGGATCGCTCAAGGCCATGGGCGAAAAGGCGAAGGCGATGGACCACTTCTCCAAGGTCGCCCAAATGGACTACAACTTCCGCGACGTGCGGGAACAGGTAGAGGCCCTGCGGAAGGAAGTCGAGTAGAAACACACGCCGCGCCGCCGATTACAGTGATTCCAGCGAGTTTGTAACGGCTTCGAGGTCACGCTTCAGGGTTGCCAGGCGATCCCGCTCGCGCTGGACGACCTCGGCTGGGGCCTTGGCGACGAAACCTTCGGCGGCGAGTTTCTTTTCAATACCGGTGATGCCGTTTTGAATCGTCCCAGCCTGCTTAGTCAGACGGGCACGCTCGGCCTCGATGTCAATTACACCCAATACGTAGAAAGGCGTCCCGCCGACGGTAAAAGTACCCGCGTCGCCCTTGTCGGCCTGCGCTCCGGCGGGAGTAATCTCAGCGCCGGCCTGGGATTCAAACAAGGCCTGATTCTCGAGAATAATCCTGCCGGGGACGCTTTGGACGTCGAATAAGACCTTGGCCTTTTGCTTCGGTGATACATTGTGCTCCGCCCGGAGGTTCCGCACGCCGCGGACGGCATCGCGGTAGAGTTCAAAATCCGCCTCGGCTGCCGGGTCGATCATGGCCGCATCGGCCAGGGGCCATTGGGCGCGAATAAGCATGTCTTCAGCCGGCGAATCGCCGGGGCCGCGACACGGAACCACCTCGTTCAACTGCGACCATATCTGCTCGGTGATGAACGGTACGATCGGGTGCAGCAGGCGAAGCAGGACGTCCAGGCAGTGGGCAAGGACGGCCTTGGCGGCAGACTCGCCGGCGTTGATGCGGACCTTGGCGATCTCCAGATACCAGTCGCAGAAATCGTTCCACATGAAGTGGTAGAGCACGTCGGTCAGTTCGTTGAAGCCGAAGGCATCGACGGCGGCGGTCGCGTCGCGGACAGTCGTGCTGACGCGGCTTAGAATCCAACGGTCGGAAAGGTTTTTCTTCGGGTGAATTTCGCTCCACGCCGGCATCGCCTCAAGGTTCATCATGGCAAAACGCGAAGCGTTCCACAATTTGTTGCAGAAGTTCCGCCCGATGTCGAACTTGGGGCTGGTGTTCGCAACTCTGCCGTCGGGAAGCGTCATCTCCTCAACCGGCATACGAACGTCCTGGGTCTCGGTGGTCATTGCCGCCAGCGTGAAGCGCATCGCGTCGGCGCCGTGCGAAGCGATAATGTCCAGCGGGTCGATCCCGTTGCCGAGGCTCTTGGACATTTTCCGACCCGAACCGTCCTGGATCATCGCGTGGATATAAACCTGCGAAAACGGAATATCCCCCCGAAAATACTGCCCGAACATCACCATCCGGCTGACCCACAGCGTAATAATCTCGCGGGCGGTGCACAGCAGGTCGGTCGGATAAAACGCCTTCAGCAACTCCGTATCCTCAGGCCAGCCCATAGTAGAAATCGGCCATAACGCCGATGAGAACCAGGTGTCCAGAACGTCCGGGTCGCGCTGAAAACCGTCTTTTTCCAGTTGTTTTTCAACGTCCTCGCACCCAGGCGCGACACAAGCACATGTAACAATCTCGTCATCGTTTTCGATTTCACGGAAAATGAGGCCGTCCGGCTTGCCGTTCGGCGCTGTTTTACCCACCTTGGACCAAATCGGTATCCGGTGCCCCCACCACAGTTGTCTTGAGATGGGCCAGTCGCGGAGATTTTCCAACCAACTCTGATAAGTCTTTGCGTATCGCTCCGGCGTGAATTTTACACGCCCGTCGAGCAGCGGCGCAAGCGCAAGACCCGCAAGCGAGTTAAGCGGGACATCGGTGCCCTTAATGTACGTCACACCGTCTTTCTGTTCGGTCAGTTTTCTCTTTTCCAAATTGGAAATTGGAAATTGGAAATTGGAAATTGGTTTTTTAACAGCGATGTACCACTGGTCGGACAGGTACGGCTCGATGGGCACGTGTGAGCGGTAACTGTGGCCCACTTCGTGTGTGTATTCGCGGACGTCTTCGAGCAAGTTTTCGGTTCGGAACCACTCGACGATGGCTTCGCGGGCCTCGAAACGGTCCATACCGAGCAGTTGTTCGGCGTCGCTGCCGGTTGCATCATCCCAGCCGAACTTGTCGCTGATGGTTCCGTCCGGGGCCATTACGTTGATGACAGGCAGGTCGTGCCGTTGGCCGATCTGCCAGTCGTCCGGGTCGTGGGCGGGCGTTACTTTCAGGAAGCCGGTGGAGAAGCGGGCTTTTTCGTCGTCGCTTTCCGGGTCGGCCAGGACGACGTGCTCATCGGCGATAATCGGGATAATCCGCCCGACCAGCGGCAGGCGGACCTTTTTGCCGAGCAGATATTTCGCTCGCGGGTCGGCGGGGTTCATAGCCACGGCAGTGTCGCCGAGCATCGTCTCAGGCCTGGTTGTGGCGATGGTAATGTGTTCAACAGTTCCGCCTTCAATTTCTACAGACTCGACCAGCGGATATTTCATATACCAGAAATGTCCCTGGACGGTTTCGTGTTCGACCTCGTCGTCGGCCAGGACGGTCTGCGTGGCAGGGTCCCAGTTGACCAGCCGCTTGCCGCGATAGATCAAGCCATCGGCGAAGAGTCTGAAGAACGCCTCGCGGACTGCCCGGGCGCAGACGTCGTCCATGGTGAACCGCGTGCGGTCCCAGTCGCACGAGCAACCCATGGCCTTGAGTTGAGCGATAATCTGCGTTTCGTATTCATCCTTCCAGACCTGGATGCGGGCGATGAAATCATCGCGGGCGAAGTCGGTCCGCCGTCGGCCTTCTTCGGCGAGGATGCGTTTTTCCACGACGGTCTGGGTGGCGATGCCGGCGTGGTCGCAGCCGGGCATCCAGAGCGTATCAGCGCCGG
>DAOWOP010000254.1 GCA_030642005.1 Planctomycetales bacterium | reverse complement strand
CTAACGGGGCTAAAAAGTAAGTAGCGCTGTCATATTAGTAACTGGTAACTGGTAATTGGTGGATACTGAGAGAAAGGAGACATCTCATGTCCGGTATTTTGGCTATCGGGTCGATCCTGTTGGTGTTTCATTTGTATCTGTTGGTGCGTTGGGAGAAGGTGAGGTATCCCCAATTCTTTCGGATAGGCATTTGGGGATTTGCATTGATATTATTGGCGAATTTTTTCTTTTTCTTTTCATCCGAACGGATCATTCGTTTTATCGGCGGAGTGTTGGGCGGCATCGGATTGATCCTGGCATTCATCGGAGCCGTCGGGGCATGCCGTCCGGAAATGCTTCCGATAATTGGATCGGCTGATGAAAAGGCAACAAAAGCGGTCGATAAGGTAATAAAAGACCTGGATCAAGAGTCGTAAACCGGGGCGCAGTTGGACCGATTACGAATTACTGATTACTGATTACCAATCACCACCTGTAGCATCAGTCATTTTAGGATTATCCGGATGCCTGACCGTCGGCGCCATCCTGCAGTATATGCCGTATCGGCTGTCGTAGTCTTATCAGCCGGGCTGCTGGCGGTATCATGCTATCAGTGCCGCAGTATGCCTAGGCCGACCCCGCCGGCGGGAATCCCGATTGTCCGGGTGCTGGTAGCCGAAGTCAGGGCCGGCGAAGCCGTCAGCGTCAGCACCACAGGCCCATACGAAATTCACGCCGCCGGCTCCGTTGTCGCCCGGTCGATGGCTTCGCTGGGCGAAGGAAAATTGTCCCGCCGGTCCGGGCAATGGCGCCTTCACGCCGCCGACTATCCCGCCGACGAATTGGCCGTCGTCGCCGTAGGGCAATCATGCGTTCGCGTCGGTTCCAGGGCATATCGCGGAAAGGTCGTCTTCACCACCGCCGCAAACGGCAAAATCCTCGCCGTCAACCATCTGGACATGGAGAGTTACCTCACCGGCGTACTTGCGCGGGAATTGTATCGATCATGGCACATCAGGGCCTACCAGGCCCAGGCGATTGCAGCCAGGACATACGCCTTCTACGAAATGGGCACCTTTGGCCGGACACACCGCTACGACCTCCGCGCCGACCAGTCGTCGCAGGTCTATGGCGGGTTCCTGGCCGAAACCGACAAAGCCCGCCGAGCCGTCGAAACAACTGGCGGCATTGTCCTGGCAACCGGACCTGAAGGACACGAAAAGGTTTTTAAGGCGTATTACTCCTCATGCTGCGGTGGGATGACTAACAGTGCGTATGTCCTCTCAGGCCCGCCGGTAACTAGCGGGCCTTTGGCCGGTGGACAGAAATGCGAGGACTGCAAGGCCTCCAGCCGATATCGCTGGCCGGCGGTAACGGTGTCCAAGGACATCGTTTATCGCGCCCTGTCCAGGCAATACCGCGAGGTTGCCGACCTCGGCGGACTGAAGACCATCGAAGTTGTCGAAGAAGCCGGGGCATCCACACGTCCTGTCTGGATTAACGTCGTCGGAACCAATGGCCGGAAGGTCCGCATCCGCGCCGACGACCTGCGAATCTCATTATTGCGGGACGGACAAACCCGAGGCTTGTACAGCATGAATTGCCGAATCCGCGACACCGGCGATGCGATTGTATTCGACGGCGGGCGAGGCTTTGGCCACGGCGTCGGACTATGCCAATGGGGCGCGCAGGGAAAGGCGCTCCGCGGATGTTCCGTCCAGGAAATCCTCCAGGCCTACTACCCCGGAGCGAAACTCTTCAGAGCATATTAATCAAAAGCCGACAGATGGGCGAAGCGAATCTGCCGGAAATGACCGGTACCGATCCCGGCGGATTCGCTTCGCCCATCTGCCGGCTTTTGACATTACTGCTATCGAATCCAAGCCTTCTCCTTATCCAGATCGTAACCGATGCGAACGGTAACGGACCCGACGGCAACGTCCAGTTCGATCCGGCCTGCTCCGGGGGCGGGTGGGCCGACCAGAGATACTTTAGTCTCCGGAACCTTCCCTTCATACGGCACGACCAGAGTAACAAATCTGACGCCCGGAGTATCAGAGGTTTTCTTGATTCGGAAACGGAAGGCCGGCCTCGGTTGTTTTTGTCCGTACTTGAACGAGACCTGACCTTTCTCCTTTCGCAATACCATTGGCTTCTGCGCCAGACCGCTGATTAACACGTTTGCTCCCTTCTTAAAGTCGGTGCGGACCAGTGGCGTCTTCCTGTCGAATACAGCCTCGCCCGGTGCGAGTTGGAAGTGCAAATCGACATTTCCCCCGGCCTTGCCGATAGCGTCATCGACGAGCACGAAAAATTTCTTTTTCACGAACAGAACGGCCCGGCGGTGGGTAAGGTTTTTGTAACTGCCGTTCTCGACTACCAGCACGTCAAGGTCTTTTCCGGGCTTCCAGAGCAGCAGGGCGGGTTTGTAGGCTGTATTTTTACCATCGAGTGTGAGCGTCTGATGGACGCGGGTTTGCCGGAACCATTTCCGCCCGGCAGGATCGCCGCTGTAAATGTATGTGCCCGAATCGGGCATCAGCCGACGCCCACCCGCGAATAATTCAAACGTGCCGTTGTCCGGCTGGCAGTGCCATTTGCCGTCCGGCCCGCACTTGAGCACCATGCAGACGGCGTTTTCGTCCCAGCCGCTGCGCATCGAGTAGAAGCCGCTGTCTGTCAAGGCGTAGGCGGTCTGCTTCGGCTGCGTGCCTTCCTTGCCGGCTGTGGCGACGTAGAGGAAATCCTTCCGCCCAAAGACGCCGGCGTATTTCTTCAGGCTTCGTCGCACGTGGACGCTGTGAGACGTATCGCCGAACTGGGCGCTCGTACCGTCCGGGAAGCCCAACTTCATCAACACCTCAACCATTTTTTCCACTTGCCGGTGATACTGGTCGCCGAAGGCGCCTCCCAGCCCGTTTATCCTCGCAAATTCATAGGCACGCGAGAACCTGCCGATACATCCGCTATGGTAGCCGAGGGTCTGCTCGATCTGATGCCCGTCGTTGCGTACCTGCCGTTTGGTTTCGGCCTTCATGTGTTCCAATGCCTTGTCGCGCCACTTTCTCGCGTCCTTGAACTCCGGGAAGGTTATGGCCAGAAACTCGACGCTCAGAGCTTCTGTCTGGCCGTGGTTGTTGGGAGTGAATTGCTCCCGGGTCAGGTAAGATGCGTGTTCGTAGCAACTGTTCAGGAAGATCGCCAGCACATCGGGCGTGAACGATGGAGAATCGAGGAAGTGCTGAAACACGCCCGTCCAGAAGATTCCCCT
>DAOWOP010000224.1 GCA_030642005.1 Planctomycetales bacterium | reverse complement strand
GCGGTTCCTGGCGTCGTTCTCGGCGGCGAAACTGGATATCACAACCGCCGAGGGAAGAAAACGCTTCGCCAAAACCGGCGCTGAAGAGACGCCGCTGACACGGGTCTTCACACCGAAGGGCGAATTACTGGACAGTATTCCCGGCTGCATTATCCCGGCTTCGGTGTTCATGGGGAGACTTGAGTATTCGCTGAACTACTGGTCCGCTGCCGACGCGAAGGCGCCTGATGCGGCGTCGCGTTGGAAGGCGGTTCAGGCGCGGTTGAAACTTTCCACCCGTGCCGAGGCGGTCGGCGACATCGACAAACTGCTGAAAATGTCGGTCAGGAAACTCCCCGCCGGCGCAACTCCGGGCCGGCTGCAACTGGCGAAGGGAAAGGCCTTGATGTTCACGAAGCCGGCTCGCGCCGACAAAGCCCTCCAAAAGGCCCTGGAACTTGGTTCCGGCGACCCGCTGGCTGAAGGCGAGGCGCTGCTGGAACTGGCGCGCCTGCGCGAGGAAAAAGAGCATTACAAGCAGGCCCACAATTATTGTCGGCGGTACATTGAGTCGTTCCCTGCCGGGCCTGCCGTCGGTCGCGCTTATTACACCAAGGCGGTATTGGAGTTTCAGGCGCTCGATGATGAGGCCGGCGCGAGAAAGACACTCGATAAGTTTATTCGCGAATACCCGAACGACCCGAAAGTGGTCTCGGCCAGGCAGTTGCTTAAGGTGATCGACCCGCCCCGGCCGGTTTCGACTACGACGACAGCGCCGACGTCAGCGCCCGCGTCGGCTCCTGCTTCGAGGAGTGCGAAGGAATGACCGGACGTCGCGGACAAAGCGATTCGCTCGGCGAGGTTTCCGTTCCCGCCGATGCGCTGTACGGCGATCAGACGGCGCGTGCGGTGGAGAACTTTCCCATCAGCGGGCGTCCGATGCCGGGGCGGTTTGTCGCGGCGCTGGGGCTGATAAAGGCCGCCGCTGCGGCCGCTCACAAAAAGGCCGGCCGACTCGAAAGTAAAATCGCCGATGCGATTATCGCAGCGGCAAAGGAAGTCGCCGACGGAAAACTCAACGAGCATTTCCCGGTCGATGTCTTCCAGACCGGATCGGGCACATCGAGCAACATGAACGCCAACGAGGTAATCGCCAACCGCGCCAACCAGTTGCTCGGCAGGGCGATCGGTTCCCAAAGCCCCGTCCATCCCAACGACCTCGTTAACATGGGTCAGTCTTCCAACGACGTTATCCCCTCGGCGGTGCATATCTCGGCTGCCCTTGCGATTCATAACGAACTTATCCCGGCGCTCAAGTTGCTGTCGTCGGCGCTGGCGGAAAAGGCCAGGCAGTTCGACGCGGTCGTCAAGGTCTCAAGGACGCATCTTCAGGACGCCGTGCCGATCCGCCTGGGTCAAGAGTTTTCCGGTTACGCCGCCGCCGTCGATGAGTCGGTTGGGATTCTGGGAAGGGCGATCGACGGTCTGTGCGTACTGGCCATAGGCGGTACTGCCGTCGGGACGGGGCTGAACTGCCCGGAAGGCTTCGCCGGCGAAGTTTGCCGAATCGTAGCCGGCAAGACGCACCTGCCGTTCCACGAGTCGCCCAATCACTTCGCCGCCCATACGGTTCCGATCCCGGCTGTACGGGCGTCGGGTGCGCTGAAGGTAACAGCCGTGGCGCTGTCGAAAATCGCCGGCGACATTCGCCTGCTGGGTTCGGGGCCGAGGTGCGGTATCGGCGAACTGATCCTGCCGGCAGTTCAGCCCGGAAGCAGCATAATGCCCGGCAAGGTCAATCCGGTCATACCCGAAGCCGTCATTCAGGTCGCCTGCCAGGTCATCGGCCTGGACGCCGCCGTCGCCGCTGCGGCCTTCGGCGGGGTCGGGAGCATACTTGAGATGCATCTGGCCTGGCCTATGATCGCGGCCAATCTGCTGGAAGGCGTTTCGCTGCTGACTAACGTCGCGAAGGTGTTCGAGGAAAAATGTATCCGCGGCCTGGCCGCCGACGAAGCCCGCTGCGGCGAACTGGTCGGGCAATCGCTGATGCTTGCGACGGCGCTTGTGCCGAAAATCGGATATGACGCAGCCGCTGAAATCGCAAAGCAGGCGCATAAAACCGGCAAAACCATTCGCCAAATCGCGCTTCAGCAAGGCGCTATCAGCGAAGATGAACTGGACGAACTGTTGGACATTCGCGGTCAGACAGGACTGTGATTTAACCCTATGGAAATGAGGAGAAAAACGTGATCAGAATCGGAATTGTTGGTGCGGAAAACACGCACAGTGCGGCGATTGCAAAGACGCTGAACGTTGGTAAAAAGGTTCCCGGCTGCCGGGTTGTGGCGATCTGGGGCGAGACGGACAAGTTCGCCAAAGCCGCCGCCAGGGAGGGCCGAATCCCCAAAATCGTCAAGCGTCCGGCTGACATGATCGGCGAGATTGACGCGGTGATCATCGACCACCGTCACGCGAAGTACCACCTGCAGGCCGCCGAGGCCTTTCTGAAGGCCCGTCTGCCGATGTTCATCGACAAGCCGTTTAGTTATCGCCTTGCAGCCGGGAAAAAATTCCTCGCGCGGTGCCGGCGTGCGAAGGTGCCGATAACGTCGTTTTCGACCCTGCCGGCTTCCAAGTGCTTCGCCGCCTTTGCCGGGAAAGTAAAGAAGGCAAAGCAGGTCTGCTCGGTGGCGAGTTTCGGACCGTGCGACCTGAACTCGCAATACGGCGGGATATTCTTTTACGGCATCCACCAGGTGGACGCGCTGTTGGGGCTGTTCGGCACGGAAGTCAAGGCCGTCTGCGTCTCGAAGACCGCCAGGGGCGCCGACGCGGTGGTCTCGCTGTTCTGGAAGGATGGGCTGACGGCCTCTCTGCACTGCCTGATGGGATATTCGGCGGGTTTCCATATCACCGTAGCGACCGGCGCCGGACCGATTTCAGCAAGGCTCCAAAGCGACCCGGACCCGTACCTCGCCGGCGTCCGCATCTTCTGCAAGATGTTCAGGACCGGCAAAGAGCCGCTGGACCATAAACGAATCCTCGCCCCCGTGGCCGTTCTGGAGGCCATGGAAAAATCCGTAAAGACCGGAAAAGTTACGCCGGTGGCAAGGGTATAATACCCGGCGCACAAACTTGATGCGCTGGTGGGAAGATAAACGAGCCGCGACCGCAAGGGAGCGGTCATATCGATTGTGAGAGTCTTGCCGACCGCGTCCTCGCGGTCGCGGCTCGTTTATCTTCCCGCCAGCGCATTAACTTTTCATGCACGGGATAAGAAGGGCAAAAATACCACAGCCCACGGAGAAGGAAAGGCGTCCCGTGGGCTGTGGGTGCATGCCAATTGTCAAAATTAACGTCGCTTCCGGCGGAGCCCCTCGACTACGCTCGGGATTTACGCCTTCGCTTCAACAGGGCGCCAATTCCGCCGATGCCAAGCAATGCCATCATCGCCGGTTCGGGAACCAGGCGGATGATCATCCCGCTGGTGCCGCCGCTGCCATCCTCGTGGTGGCAGAAGAACAGGGACTGATCGTCGGCGATGGTGAACTCCAGCGGAGTATCTCCGCTGCCGTTTCTGTAGTTCCCGGTATTGTAACTATGATCGTCCGGGTCGTTGTCGGTCGTCGGGCCGACCCAGATTTTGCCTTGCTGGTCGGTTCCCCGGCCTTGGAAGACGGTTACGTGGTACGTACCGGCGTCGAGATTCTCGAACTCGAAGACGGTGTCAGTACCATTCGATCCAATGTACAAATAGTCGTCATATACCCTCGCCTTGGGATTGCTGGTGTCCTGGTACACGGGGACGTATATTCCGTCGAACGTGGCACCGATCGACGGCGCACCGTCCCTGCCCGCGGCTACGTCCCCGGTCAACATAGTGATGGTTACATCGTTGTCCTCGTTGCCGGGATTAATGGGATCGGGACCCGGATAGTCCACAAGCAGATGAGGCAGGTGGTTATTCGGATCGATGACCCTGGTGCCGGAGCTTCCATCACCAATCACATCCCAGTCTATGCCTGTGTTCTGTAAAAAATCGCGATCTCCGAAGTCCAGTTTGAACAAACCGGCCTGTGCCGGCAGGGCCGCCAGACCCAATACTGCTGCTACCGCCAATAAAACAATTGCATTT
>DAOWOP010000129.1 GCA_030642005.1 Planctomycetales bacterium | reverse complement strand
GTCAGCGGTCAGCAATCAGCAAAAGAAAAAACTGAACACTGACCGCTGAATGCTGAATGCTGAATGCTGAATGCTTTGAGGCGATGTCTGACTTTTCAGACAGAGCCTGATCGGGTCTGATGGAAGGATATGAAAATGCGACGTTTGGTTACGGGAATACTTTTGATGTTGCTTCTATTCGCCCTTCCGACGCGGGCGGAACGAATTAAGGACATCGTCGATATCCAGGGTGTCCGCAGCAACCCGCTGTTGGGTTACGGCCTGGTTGTCGGGCTTAACGGCACGGGCGATGATTCCACGGCGTCACAGAGGGCGTTGGCGAACATACTCCGAAGGTCCGGTCTGGTGCTGGAACCAAAAGACGTCTCCAGCAAGAACATTGCAAGCGTGATAGTAACGGCTGAACTGCTGCCGTTTGCTCGGAAGGGCAGCAGGATGGACGTAACGGTCTCATCCATTGGGGATACGACCAGCCTCCAGGGCGGGACGCTGCTGATGACGCCGTTGATGGGTGCGGATAAACAGGTCTATGCCGTCGCGCAAGGCCCGATATTAGTCAGTGGGTTCGCCGCTGAGGGTCAGACCAGTTCCGTATCGAAAAACCACCCGACTGTCGGGCTTATCCCCGCCGGAGCGACTGTGGAAAAGGAGGAAATCGCTGATTTCGTCGAAAACGGCTGTGTTACACTGAACCTGCGCAATCCGGACTTCACCACGTCGGAAAAGATCGCCAAGGCCATCAATTCGATCTTCGGGAACAGTTCAAACGCCGTGGACGCCGGCACGATTAAGGTCGAAGTGCCCAAGACGCTGACCAGAGGCGAACTGACCGGATTTATCGACAAAATCTGCGCGCTGAAGGTCAAGGTTGACATGCCGGCGCTGGTGGTCATAAACGAGCGGTCCGGTACGATTATCGTCGGGGAAAACGTCGGTATCTCAACGGTGGCTATCTCGCACGGCAACCTTACCATCATTACCCAGGAGAAGGATTTCGTATCCCAGCCGCTGCCGTTTTCCAAAACCGGCACGACGGGAAAGATGCACCGGACCGAAATAACGGCCAGGGAGGAAGGAGGCGCACTCCATGTGGTTCCCCGACAGGTGTCCGTTTCCGAACTTGCAAGGGCGCTCAATGCGATGGGACTTACGCCGCGAGATCTGATATCCATCTTCGAGGCCCTGCGTCAGGCCGGAGCATTGCAGGCGCAACTGAAGATTATGTAAGGGAACATTTTGATGGGTGATTTTTCTCTTCCGATAAACTCGATCGATCCTGCCTTGGCGATGCCCGGCAGCGCGCTGTTGGCGCAGGGCCTGGATGGGCTGAAAAACGGCGTTGCCGTCAAGGACGCCGAAAAGGCAGCCAAGGACTTTGAGTCCGTACTACTGCACAAACTGATGGAGAGTATGCAGCGTACGATTCCCGATTCAGGCCTGCTGAGCAGCGGAATTACAAAGCAGGTTCAAGGCATGTTCTGGTTTTACCTCGCCCAGGAAATGGCCGACGCCGGCGGGGTTGGCCTGTGGAAGGATGTCTATCGACAAATGACCGCTCATACGCCGCCGGTGGGGGAGCAGGGTACATGATTGCACGAAGAACAGAATCGCTGATTGACGAACTGGTGGTGATCCTCGACGAAGAGATCGAACTGCTGGAATTGAAGCGGTCGCAACTGGCGGACCTTTCCGAATCGCTGGTCGCCGCTGATGACGAAGCCGTCGAGGCCTTGCTCGAACAGATCGAGCAGGTCGAGCGGACGCAGACGGCGACCGATCTGAAACTCGAAACCGTTCGAGGGGCCTTGGCGGGTGTTTTCGGATACGACGACGTTAAGGCATTGAGGCTTTCCGTGCTGGTTGCCGAATTGCCTGATGCGCAGGCGTTGGCTGTGGATGATCGAAGGCGGCGGATGGCCGAACAGGTCGGAAAACTCCGCAGGCAACACCTTCAGACTGCGATGCTGCTGGTCGAGTGTTCCCGTATTAATCGCAAGATGATGGAGTGCATATTGCCGGCCGAAGAGACGGTCGCCACCTACGACGCGACCGGGACGAGCCTCTGGCGGTCCGGAACGAGCCTGGTGGACAAGGAATTATAACCGATGTTGAATTTCTCGATAAGCCTGACCGGTCTGGACGTGGTGCAGCGCGCCATCGAACTGATCGGTACCAATATGGCCAACGCCGCAAGCGAGGGCTACCATCGCCAAACTCCTGTCATCCGCTCATTGAGCCTGAACACCTACGGAGCGGTGTCCATCGGCGGGGCGCAGATTACCGAGGTCCGGCGCGCCGTCAACGACCTGCTGGAAATGGAGATAGTACGTCAGCAGTCGTCGCTGTCGCAGGCGTCGCAGGAGTTGTCTATCCTGCAAACGGTTGAGAGCGCTTTCGGCGAGGTGGGTTCGGAAAGTCTGGACGTAGCCATCAGCCACTTCTTCGACTCGCTGACGGAACTGACCTCCCAGCCAAGCAGTCAGGCGCTGCGTGAGCAGGTGGTATGGGCCGCCGACGGCCTGGCCGGACAGTTCCGAAATATCGGGCGATTTGTCGATGACGTGATGGAGCAGGTGCACCTCCAGGCCAGGCAGTACGTCGATCAGGTCAACTCTCTGACGACCGAAATATCCGACCTGAACGAGCAGGTAGCCGCGGTTTCTATGCGAGGCGGATCGGCGAACATGCTCCGCGACCGACGGGACCAGGCCGTGATGGAACTGGCGGAATTGATCAGCGTCGAAGTTACCGGGCGGATCGGTACGCTCGAAGTGATGAACGTCGTTACCAACGGTATGCAGATCGTAACGAGCAAGTCCGTCATGCCGCTGGAAATCCAGACCACCTCGGACGGAAAACTGGGGATCGCACCCGAAGGCGCCGCGTCCTGCCGGACAGACGCCGAGGGCGGAAAGATAGGGGCGCTGCTCACGCTGAATAACGACATCCTCTCCGACATCCGCAACAGCCTCGATGCACTGGCTGAACAAATCATAACCGAAATCAACCGACTTCACGTCCAGGGCGTCGGGATGGACGGCTCATTCGACGAACTGACGGGGGCGGCTGTCTCGTCAGACACCCTGGACGAATGGCCGCTCGATGTCGATGCAGGCAGCTTCTTTATCCGCGTAATCGACACGACCACCGGCGGCGTAACACGCCACGAAATCACCGTCGATCCGACAACCGATACCGTTGCGACCATCCGGGCCGACCTTAACGCGCTGGCCAATATCTCCGCTTCGATAGTCGGTTCCGCACTGCACATTGACGCCGATGCCGGCTATCAATTCGATTTTCTCCCCGCTATATCCTCCCAGCCTCACGTCGATAACATTGCAGGCGACGCCGAGGCGACGATTTCAGGGATATACGACGGAGACGCCAACCAGGTATTCACCTGCACGGCCGCCGGCGCCGGGGATGTCGGCGTCGCCGGCGATCTGGTGCTGGAGGTGCGCAACGGAGATAACGAACTGGTAAAGACGGTAAATGTCGGGCAGGGATACGCCGCCGGGGATATGCTCGACATCGGCAGCGGGCTATACGTTGCCTTGAGTACAGGGTCGTTAGTCCTTGGCGACAATTTTACTATCCAGGTACTGGCCGATTCGGACACTTCCGGTTTCCTGGCGGCGGCGGGTATCAACACGTTGTTTTCGGGGCATATCGCCGCCGATATGGCGGTTCGAGAGGGGATACTCAATCGATCTCAATGTTTGGCCGGTGACGTCGGCGCATCCGGAGGCGACGGCGTCAACATTCGCAGAATGGCCGACGTCGCCCGGCAGGCGTTTGCAGAACTGGAAAACACAACGCCACAGGATTATTTCCGTCGGGTTGTCGCGGGCGTCGGGCAGACCGTCGCCGTCAGGCAGGCGAGAATGACCAGCATGGAAAACATCATGAGGCAACTCGGCACCCAGAGAAACGAAATCAGCGGCGTGGACATAAACGACGAAGCGGCCAAACTGATTATCTTTGAGCGAATGTACCAGGCGCTGTCGAAGTCCATATCCACGCAGAACCGCGTACTGCAATTTCTTTTCGACATAATCTAAACCTTGCGACAACTGTGAGAACAGACTTATGAGCGGTTTGGGAACGATTTACGACAACATGATGTCCGGGCTTGAGAATCACTCGCAGACGCTGGTGCGCCTGCAGGAGCAGATCACTTCCGGAATGAGGGTAATTCGACCTTCGGACGACCCCGCCAATACGTTTCAAATAATGGACATACAGGCCCGGAGTCGGACGCTGACGGTGTACTCCGAAAATCTCGACCGGATCGTGATGTCACTGGAGCAGACCTATTCCGTGATGCAGGAGTTGTCCAGTTCGTTGTCCCAGGAGGCCCTGGGGAAACTTACGCAGGCTGCCAGCGGGACTTACACCGCCACGCAACGTTCGGGAATAGCGGAGTATTTTGACAAACTCCTGGGACAGGCCGTTTCGGCTGCGAACAGGACAGTCCTGGGGCAGTACGTCTTCGGCGGCGACGCTTCGGATGCGTCGGCGCCTTACGTCGCCCATTACGAGGACGGCAAAATCGTCTCGGTTGCATACGAAGGAAGCCTGCAGAATATCAGCGTTCCAGTGGCTTCCGGCGTGGAACAATCGGCTACGCTTGTAGGTGATGACGTCTTCCGCTCCGACCAACGATCCGAACCGATATTTTACGGCGACACCGGCGCTGCCGCGGGGGTCGGAACATCGAACGTAAGAGGCGACGTCTGGCTGACCGTAGTGCACGATACGACTACCTACGGCGGCGCCACGGGCGTCCTCGCCGGAAGCAGGTCGGGCGATGAAGACACCATCATCGGCGCGTCGCATACGCTCACGCTCGACGCCGACACAGGAAGGATCAGGCTCGACGACGGACAATTTGAGAACTACACGGGCGCGGAAGATAACCTGGAACTCACAAACGCCGCGGGCGACGTGGTATTCGTCGATATGACAAGCCTGGCCGGCGGATTGTCCGGGATGATCGACATTGCAATCAACGCCACCGGTAAAATGTCCATCGACGACCTTGAAACAACTGCCGATCTGACGGCATTTACCAACAACGAAGCGGTTACAGATTCCGCCACGGGCAGGGTGCTGTATGTTGACGCCACAGGTATTGAGCGAACCGGCGTCGAACCGGTGCGGGTCCCCGGCACATATGACCTGTTCGGGATGCTCATCGGCGCACGCGATGCTCTTCTCAACGAGCGAGAACTTTCGCAGGCCGATCAGACCAAACTTATTGGCGAGACGATCGAGTCGCTCAATGAGGTCCTGGGCGGCCTGACCGATAACATGACCGCCGTCGGTGGGCGCAGCCAGGCGATGGATACGCTCAAGACGACATTGGTGAATATACAGGGCGATCTGGATATACGCCGGTCAACACTCCAGGACGCCGATATTGTCGAACTTGCAGCCGAACTCGCACGGACGCAGACGTTCTATCAAATGATCCTGGCCTCCACCGCCAAGGTGCTCAGCATGTCGCTTTTGGATTACATCTGATCCGGTATTTTATACAAGCGTGTTCAAAAGTTTTACATCCATACCCCGGACACTCGACAGGCGGAGCCGAGCGTTTGCGGCGTCGTACCGGGCGGAAAAATAAATACCGATAAAGCATTATATTATAGGGAGTTATGCGTATCGCTCATACCTGCTCCATCCTGGAGATAAAAAAATTCGCCCGGACGTTTATCGGCACTGAATTTGCACATTATACCATCGAAGCGGGTAATCACCGCAAGGTGTACCGTGCACATGGCGCTTGTCATTTTGGATGAGTGCCGGCTGGGCGGCTTGCCGTTCGGCGCTGTTCGAAGACCAACAGGCGCGACAGGGATATAACCGGATATGACAAAAGCATCGCAAACGGCCTTTCGTCCCGCCGACCCGGGCACGACGGAAACCATCACGCACGAAAAGGAACTGGCTTGTATCCAAAGGTGTCTTATTGCCGATCCGGGCGACGGGGACGCTCTTGGCCGGGCTGGGACGCTGTTATACGAGATGGGCAGATTCGCCGAGGCGATCGCCCACCTGAAAAAATTCCTTTCTTCCCGTCGATGTCCGCTTTGCAAGGCCGGACGGACGCATTATCACGTCTTTACGCAATTGGCTGACTGTTATGCCGCTTTGGACGATTTTCCACAGTCTGAGCGGTATTATCAGACCGCCGTTGACTTAGCGCCGGCCCGGGCGGATGCCTACCTCGGATTGGGAACGCTGGCGATGCGAAGGGAACAGTTCGACCGCGCCAGGAAATTCTTTCAGATTGCCGGAGACTTCCAACCCGATTGCAGCGAGGCATTCGCCGGACTGGCTATGATTCATCAGCAGCAGACGGAATACACCGAAGCATTCGAAATGTACCTCAAGTGCCTGGAACTGGATACGGATAACCTCGTTGCCCTGCTGGGACTGTTTCAAACCTCGTGCGAGATGGAAAATTTCTCGCAGATTATCTATTACCTGGAGATATATCTGGCCGGGCATCGCGACGATACGTCGGTACTTTTTTGCCTGGCGTCGCTGTACGCAAAGGAAGGCCGGCTCTCCGACGCCAGGCAGGCGGTGATGAAAGTCCTTACGCTGGAACCGAACAAACCGGAGGCTGTGGAACTACTGACTGAACTGGAAGACGCTGATACGTAGGGAAAAGACCGGAATACCGAAGATAGGGACCAGGGACTTGGGTCTAGGGACTTGGAAAAAACGGAAAAACTGAAAGAGCAGAACCGATTTACCGATTTACCGATTTACTGATCAACTGATCAACTGATCAACTGATCAACCAATTGACCGGCGTGCTTGCTTCAGCGAGGCGTGTATTTCCCTGAGGGGAATATGAGAGAAAAACATGGATAACGCCCACGCATTTCTGTTGACGGAACTCCAGACCCTGCTGGAAGAGCAGGTCAGCCTGGCCCGAAACGGTAAGCATGAGGAGGTCGAATCGCTGGTTGCGAGGGTTGATGAACTCTTGACGGAACTGTCTGACTGCCCCATGCTGCTGCGAGACAACGAGCAGTGCGAACGCATACGGCAACTCTACAACGAGTTGTGCCTGATGCTTACTGCACAGAAAAGCGAGTTGGCCGGGAGGCTCAGGAAAATACAGACAGGCAAGAACTCGCTACGGGCGTATCGGGATGCTTCATCCGCACGGTGAAAGAGCGCCGGCCATCGGATCATTCACTCGAGGACTGGCCACTTAAGTGGCCAGTCCCTGTCACCCAGTTGACCGCTTTTCGTTGACGTTTGCGCGCGCGAACGTGAACGGAAAAATCGCACATTCAGATTTTTCTGAAAAATATTAACTACCGGCTAGGCCGGGAGTTATAGATTTCAGACCCGTTTTGCGTTCACGTTTGCGCGCGCAAACGTGAACACGAATGTTAATATGGAGGCGGCTTCGCCAAGGCTTCGCCGTCCCAAGGGGCGTCGTATAGGATGCCCGGACGTTATTTGACAAGTGAATAAGAGAGAAGAACAGGGACTAGGGACTAGG
>DAOWOP010000242.1 GCA_030642005.1 Planctomycetales bacterium | reverse complement strand
TCCCTCGGCATGGTGCCTTCGACCACGATGCCGTTGTGCTTTCCCCATGTGATGATGATTGCCGTTCTTGTGATGTTTCGGAACAGGTTGCCCTTGATAAGCCCTGCCCCGTCGCGGATGCCCAGGCCCATGCGGACGTTTTCGATAATGTTGTTTTCGACGATGAAGGTTCCGTCCATTCCGGGGTGCGTGTCAATGACCCAATGGCGATGATAGTCGGTCTTCTCGTCGCCATAGAAGCGGTTGTGGACGAGTTCCCAGTGTGTCTTTCGTACGTTCGGCTTGTGGACGTATTTGCCGAGGCGCTTTGGGCTGGACCAGTCCAGCGCGCCGTTTGAGGCGATGCAGTGCCGGCAGGGTCCGAAGTCGTTGTCGCACATCAGCACCCGCGCGCCGGAATACAGGCTGACGCCGTAGCCAAGCCCGTCGCGGATGCAGTGGTGAATGTGGCAGTGGTCCACCTGTCCGCCGCCGCCGGAGAAATTAATCCCCCGGCAGAGGTCGAAAATCTCGCAATGATCGATCCGGACGTTTTTACCCGATACGGCTATGCCCGTGCTGTGATCCTTCGTGCCTCTCTTTGATACCCCTTGCAGCCGGAGGCGGGTAATGCGAATGTTGGTTTGCTTGATGCTGAAGATTGCCCCTTTCTTTCGATTGGTGAAGCAGAGCGTCTTCGAGCCTGCGCCCACGATGGTAACACCGGTAGGGACGTCGACGGTCTTCTCGAAAATGTACTTGCCGGCCGGCAGGAAGACCGCACCTCGCCGTCTAACGGGTATCTTGACAGATTTGTCGCAGGCAGCCTGAACGGCATCAGCCGTAAAACCCTTGACGGTAACGTGTGTGGCGAGGCGCTTTTCCTCGGCTTTGGTTAAAGGTATGTCAGGCCCGACAGGCCCGCGGAGACCGGGCTTGATGCTGACGGTTTTCTTCTCGTCAGCAGCCTTCGCCGCCAGTCCACAGGATACTGTTGCCAATACCACAAAAACCGGAATTAGTTTTCTCAGATGGGAATTTCTCATGGTGTTTCTTCCTTCAAATTGAGTACGTGGATTATGGCATAGTCGCAGTGCCGACCTTCACATTTTAGAAACCCGCTTTATTCATGTCCGTATCGGGAAATATATAATTTCCCGTTGGGACTGGGCATACAATTTTTTGACTTGAGCGGGCAAAATGTGTATTGGTCTGCCTTACAACATGAAGTCAGCCGTAATTTTGATGCACAATGGAGCGAAAGATGGCGAAAAATTCCATACTGGCGACGGCGCTGGCCAACTTTGACCGAGCGGCAGCGATGCTGGAAGAACAGGTCGATGCCGAACTGCTCGACAAGATACGCCGCCCAAGGGAGCGAATCGAGATAACACTCGGCCCTCAACTGGGCGATAAGAAAATTCGCACGTTTCGCGCGTTTATCGTCCGCCACAGCGAGGCCCTCGGCCCGGCCAAGGGCGGAATTCGCATGACGCCGGGCGTTACGCCGGAGGACGTTACAGGCCTGGCGATGGAGATGACCTGGAAATGCGCACTGGTCGGCGTGCCCTTCGGCGGGGGAAAAAGCGGCATAGTCGCCGACGCAGCTGAACTTGACAAGTTCGACAAGGAAACACTCGTTCGCAGTTTCGCCCGCAACGCCCACAGGCACATCGGCCCGCAGGTATATGTCCCGGCCCCGGACATGGGAACAAACGAGCGGGACATGGGACACATCAAGGACACGATTTCATTTTCCATGGGCCAGGCCACCACGCAGGGCTGCTACGTTACGGGCAAGCCCGTGATCCTCGGCGGCATCCCAGGCCGGCGCGAAGCGACCGGTAACGGCGTGGTGATATGCGTCGAAGAGGCTTTCAAATCGCTCGGCATGGAGATGCGCGGCGCAACGGCCGTCGTCCAGGGCTTCGGAAACGTCGGAGCCATAGCGGCCAGGTCGCTGCATGAACTTGACGCGCGTATCATCGCAGCAAGCGACCTGTACGGAGCCGTTGCCAATGAAAAAGGCCTGGACATCGACGCACTGACCGAGCACGTCGGCAAGACCGGCTCGGTCAAGGACTTCGCCGGAGGCTCTGCCGTCGATGGACAAAAGATGCTGGAGATGCCCTGCGACGTACTTGTCCCGGCGGCATCGGCAAATCAGATAACGGCCGAGAACGCCCCGCGAATCTCCGCCAAAATTATCGCCGAAGGCGCCAACGGCCCGACCAGCCCGAAGGCCGACGAAATACTCAACGAACGCGATGTGTATATGATTCCCGATATCCTCTGCAACGCCGGTGGGGTGTTCGTCTCGTACCTGGAATTCACACAGGAGACGCAGCAGGAGCAGATGACCGAACAGGAAGTCGCAACACGTCTCCGGCAGCGGATGACGGAAAAGTTCCGGCAGGTCCATGAATTGACTCACGAGCGGAAAATATCAATGCGAGATGCGGCAATGTACCTTGGCGTCAGCACCGTCTGCTCGGCCATGGTCGCCCGCGGATACCTGTCGTAACAGGCAGGTTTCACTGTGGCTTCCTTGAGCAGGAGTTATCCGGGAAATTTTCGGGAACTTTCGCTTCGTAGATGTGTCTGATTAGAGGGGAGCGCGCTGGAGGCAGAGCGTCGGGTAGTCATTTTATTTAACGAGAAAGGAAACGCCATGACAAATCGCTCGGTTTTGGTACAAGTAAAAGTAGTTGCGCTAACGATTCTGATCCTGTTGCCGGCACGGTGGGCTTCGGGGCGGCTGGTGCCCTCTTTCGATGTCGTCAGGCTGATGAGAGAAGCCCGGGTTGTCTGCAAGGTCAGGGTAATATCAGTAAAGAGCATGGGGAACATTAAGCCTTCCACCAAATGGATTGGGATAAAGACAGAAGAGCATATCGCCACGTGCCGGGTGCTTTCGAAGATCAAGGGATCGCTCGGCAAGTCCATTGACATCAGGTTTCGCAAAGGGGTCAGGGAGCGTGACGCACGAGATTTCGGCTTTACCGACCTTTCTGTGGGCGAGGTCTGCATTGTCTTCCTGAAGGGAGACTCATCGCTCTATAAATTCGTCGGCGATTACAAATGTAAGATGCTCATCACCCCGGACGCAATAAAGCATGACCTTGGGAAAAAACCGCACGATCGCCTGCTCGCGGAACTCATCGCCACTGTGGGATCGACCAAGGGAGTTATCCGGCTCAGGGCCGTTCGAGAGTTGGGCAAACTCGGCGACGCCAGGGCGGAGAAGTCTCTGAGAGCCCTCAGTGCGTCAGAAGATGTGGTCCTGATCGGCGAATTCGTCCGAGCGATGTTCCGCATCCGGAAACCGCCGAAAGTTGAAAGTGTTTTAATGGTCTTGGAAAAGGACCCTAAAAAATTTGGCTCCAAACTATCGCGTAAGAAATACGGAACGTCAAACTACGCCATATCACTTGTTCAACACAGGCTTGTGGAGACCATCGATCATGTCTCACGCGAGGTCCACAAGGACCCGAAAACGGGTCGGACTGTTTATGGACCGAATCGCTTGCCGATGAGAGGCCTGACGGGTTTCGATTATCCAACGTTTTTCCGTCGTGCAATGCAGTGCAAATCAGTCCGCGAAAATACCCAGATTCGTTACCACGTAGGCTGTTCAGTCTGGGTTATCCAGGAAAAGAAGGTTG
>DAOWOP010000231.1 GCA_030642005.1 Planctomycetales bacterium | reverse complement strand
GAACTCGACCGCCAGTGCGGCTGAATGTTTGGCGAATCCCTCGACCGCCTCGGGGGTGTCGTACATGGCCAGGAGGATCGCCTCAAAGCCGAGCAGCGCGCCCATGAGGTCCGCCGGGCCGGGCACCTCGGTCAGGCCGACGGCGAACCGACCCGCCGCCAGTTCCACCAGGCGACGATAGTATTGCTCCATGTGGTCGAGCCAATCATTGTGCGGCGGAAGGCGGAGGTCCTCGTACTCCTCGATGGCCGAAAGCAACGGACGCACCCAGAGTTTTTCGTTGAGCAGTTCGACCTTGGCGCCGAGCGCCGCCGGAAGCGCCGCGTGGCTGAACGGGGGACGCAGCATCGGGATACAGTCGTCGGGGATACCCCGGCGATTCTCGAGACCCTTCAGGTGATGCTCGACGAATGCGTCGGGGTCCTGCCAGAAGATGCAGTCATGAGCGCCGGTCCCGGTGGGCGCATCGGGCGCTGAGGCCATTACAATCGGCCGGTCAAGTTCCTTGAAGTCCCAGAGGTCCCGATACCGCCGGACCGCCTGCTCAACGTTCGGCTTAAATTCCATTCGCCCATCCGCCTTTCAGTGAATATATTAACAGTTCGCCACGCCCAAACCCGTGAGTTTAGCCGGATTTGAACATTTCTTCAATCTGCCCTTCGACTTCGCTCAGGGCAGGCAATCCGGCTTCGCCAAGGCTGCGCCGGGACAAGTCCGCAATCAGAGTCCCCACGCCTTTGCGAAGGCCTTGAATGACCGGTCGTAGGTTTTCTCGACCTCGTCCGGGAAGCAGCAGGCTGGAAGTTCTCGCGCCGCAAGGTGCGAAGCAATGCAGTCGCAGCATACGCCCTTCTTGCCGCAGGGATAAGTGCAGTTGCATCGCTTGAGGTTCTGCTCCTTCTTACATTCCATCGTGTCAACTCCACACTTTTGAAATCATTCGATAGCACCAGATTTGGCAGTGTAGCATATCGTCGCTGTAAATTGGATTATTAGAATTGCGAAATCGCGGCTCAATGCCGACTTGCCGTTTCGCTGTATAATGTATATCCTGTACGCCTTCGGCACCACCGAGTAATAGCAGGAAAGGTTTTTTATGAGCGACAGCAGCGCCGGTGAAGAAACGCAGGTAGATCAGGTTGACGCCCCCGAAGCCGAGGCGGCTGCGACGGTCGAGGCGATACTGTTCGCATCCGAGAAGCCGCTTCCGGCGGCGAAGGTCTCCGAGATCGGCGAACTGGGCGGCGTCCGCGCCGTACGCAAGGCTGTCGAGCGCCTCAACGAGCAGTACGAACAGTCCGGCAGGACGTTTCACATCGTCGAGATTGCCGGGGGCTACCAGATGCAGACCCAGCCGGAGTATAACGAGGTGGTTTCCCGGCTGTCGGCCAGTCGGCGCGAATCACGTCTTTCGCAGGCGGCGATGGAGACCCTGGCGATCGTCGCCTATCGCCAGCCGGTGCTCCGCGCCGACATTGAGGCCATTCGCGGCGTCGCCTGCGGGGAGGTGCTGCGCGGGCTGATGGAAAAAAATCTCGTCCGTATCGCCGGCCGGGCCGAGGAAATCGGCAGGCCGATACTGTATGGGACGACGAAACACTTCCTGGAAATCTTCGGCTTGGCGAACCTGAAGGACCTTCCCGAAGTCGAACAACTTCGCATCCCGCAGAGCAAGGCCCAAAAGCCGGCTGATCAAAACGCCGCAGACCAGGACGACGAAGAGGATGACGCCGAAGAATCCGAAGAATTTTAATACTACATCGCAAGTCAGCACCGTGCGGAATCCGTAAGCACTTATTCGATCGTACATTACAGCAAGACGCTTGGCTATCAGCGTTCAGCAACCGACAGCATCATTTTATACCTCGCTGATTGCTGACCGCTGATTGCTGAATGCTTTTATTCACAATGATTGCTTGCTAAGTCGCACTGTAGTATTAAGATCGAGCAGGATTATATTGCAAGCCGCGCAAGGAGAAGATGATGAAATTTTCGCTGTCGGGCAGGATCATCGAGGTTGATTACAAGTATTGCCAGATGGACGTGGGTCAGTTCGGCGAACTCGCCAAACAGGCCGGTTACGACGCGGTCGAGTTGAGGCGCACCCAGATTAACGCCGAGACGACGCCGGATGAGGTCAGGCAAATGGCTGAAGCGCTGGCCGGAAGCGGCATCGGCGTTTCGCGTATCCCCGCCGGGAGCGTCAAGGACGCCGAATCACTCAAGGCCTTGGGTAAATTTGCGGACATGGCCAAGGAACTTGGATGTCCTTACCTGGCGGTTGGTTATGAGGAGATACCCTGGATTCAGAAGGCTGCTGATTTTCTAAAGGAACGCGGGCTGGCAATCGTGATACAGGTCCACACCGGCGGGCCGTTTGAAACGCCGGAACTGGCGCTGAAAACACTCAAGGAAATCAACAGGGACAATTTCGGCCTTATGTACGACCCGGCCAACGTTCATGAAAAAGACATCGACTACATTCAGCCGATCGAGCAGTTGGCCGATCACCTGTTCATTCTTTCGGTTCAGGACATTGCCCGCGCCGAGTCGGAGGCCGAAACAGTATGGGAGCATGAGGGGCGGCGCTACAAGAAGCATCTGTTCGGCGCCCCCGGCGGGCTTGACTTCCCGGGCGTCTTCGACGCGCTGAAGAAGATCAATTTCGACGGGTACGTTACGGTAATCGAGCCGATTTCAGACCTGATGAACAATCTCGACCTGGCCGGCTACGTGTGCCGCCAGTTGAAGCAAATGACGTCTCGGGAGTGAAAGAAGGTAACAGCGGATCAGGAGCGAAAATATGTCAGAATCACTGTCGGGGTCGCCGGCCCCGAAATTGAGCGACAATCTTCGCGGCAGGCAATTGCCGCACATCGGTGTCCTCTCGCGCGAAGAACTTCAGGAAGTCATGGCGCTGGGTGCGTGGTTTCGCCAGAACCGTTACGACATGACCTACGCCAACCTGCTGGCCGGCAGGGTACAGGGCTTGCTGTTCGTGTATGAATCCACGCGAACGCGAATGGGTTTCACCGCGGCGATGGCGCAACTGGGCGGGTCGAACGCTTACCTGGCGGCCAAGGACACCCAGATGGGAAGGGGCGAGTCGATAGTCGATACCGCCCGTGCGCTCGACCAGTACATCGACGTGCTCTCGGCGAGGCTGTGGAAGCAGGAAGACATGGACCTGGCCTGCGAGAACATGACCGTTCCGGTGCTCAACGGCTGCACGCCCGTCGATCACGCCACACACGTTATCGGGGAACTGATGACAGTAGAACAGACAAAGGGCGGGCTGGAAGGTATAAACCTCGTCTATACCGGCATGGCGCGGGGGATTTTGCACTCGTTTATCCGCGTCTGTCCGGTCCTTGGGGTCAACCTGACGCTGGCCATTCCCGAATCCTACGCCGAGACCGTCAATCAGGACATCCTGGCTGAAGGCAAGGCCAAGGCCGAAGCCGCCGGCACTCGGCTGGAGATATGCACGGACCTGAAAGAGGCGGTGCGGGACGCCGATTACATCCAGGCCAGCACCCTGATTCGCAGTATGCTCGCCGGCGAGCAGTCGCCGGAAGAAAAGCGGGTCGAGATATCCATGTGGACGGTAACGAACGAGGTCCTCGCCTGCGCGAAGCCGGACGTGCTTTACACGCATTCCGGCCCGGCCCACAGGGGCGTCTGCGCGACAGACGAGGTCATGGACGGCCCGAAATCGCAGATTCAGGCAGAGGCGCTGAACGCGATATATTCAAAGAAAGCGCTGCTGGCGCTGATGGTGAAATAGGACAAAATGTCTAATGACTAAGTAATGTCTAATATGACAGCGCTACTTACTTTTTAGCCCCGTTAGGGGCAATCGTATTTAGCCCAGGGCGCAGCCGAAGGCAAGCCCTGGGGGAAAGTATGATGTATTGAAGCTCCGTAGGAGCGGTCGTAGGCACACGATCGCCTCTACGAG
>DAOWOP010000094.1 GCA_030642005.1 Planctomycetales bacterium | reverse complement strand
CGGTAAAACGGTTCTGCTCTTTCCGTTTTTCCCTAGTCCCTAGAACCTAGTCCCTAGTCCCTGTTCTTCTCTCTATTCACTTTTCAAAGAACCACACGGGCGTACCAAAGACGCCCCTTGGGACGGCGAAGCCTTGGCGAAGCCGCCTCCATATTAACATTCGTGTTCACGTTTGCGCGCGCAAACGTGAACGAAAAACAGATGTGAAATCTGTAACTCCCGGCCTAGCCGGTAGTTAATTTTTTTCAGAAAAATCCAGATGTGCTCTTTTTGCGTTGACGTTCGCGCGCGCAAACGTGAACGGATAGATTTTCATGAACGCATCAGAAAAGCCGACGGATAGCTATCCGTCGGCTTTGCATCAATGACCGCGTTATCGCAGCGGGACAGATCACCCGTCGGCTTTCGCTTGCTCTGCGGCGGAGATTGCCTTATGATGCACTTGCCGTGCTAGGCGGGGGCTTACAAGGTGTGAATAATAACACTTGTTTAGGCGTTCCGTTTGTGCTTGGATAGGACTGGCGGAGGTGGCCTAGCCGTGTTTATCTAGATATTTCCACCCAACAAAAGTGTCAACCCGTGGGTACAGAAGGTCGTCGGCTTCCTCTGGGGTATCAAGTTCTATCTCAATAGTTCGTTCCCCGTCAAAATCCTTTTTCTCCCCTAATCCAATTTCTTGGAAAGACGAGTTGAGTGTAATTTTTTCTGGTTCGGTAGCGCCCTTCACGGTTACTTCGGCCCAGCACTCTCCAAGGATAATTGGAAAAGAACTGTCATTATTCACTTGGTAATTTACCAAGACCGTGAGCAATAATAAGTCTGGCCCTTTCTTTTCAAACCCACGCTTGATGTCCCATTTACCCTCTATAAGGTGTCTCTTTTCCTCTTGACTCATATCAAAGCCCCTTCCCCAGCCCCATTGCCGGTATTCCATCATCCCACACCGGCCCAGATTAGTCAAGAATCCGCCAGTGATTTTCTTTGGTGAAATCGGGGTGTAGTGGTATAATCGCTTTTACTTGGAGGTAGGGTACATCATTCGGGGTTACTTCGCTCAATTGCTCAGCGGTGTTTTTGTATGCTGAGAGGACGGGCCGCTCACCTGTTTCATCAGCCTTGAGAGAGTTATTCGCCGTGCGTGGTGTACGGCGTGAAACAGGAAAGAATAGAGCGATGAAGGCGAAATGGTTTGTGTGTGTGGCAGTTCTGGTGGTGAGTACAGGAATGGCTTATGGAAAGACACCGAGTTTTCAGGGCTTGGGAGACCTGCCGGGCGGAAGTTTTTACAGGTATGCCTGCGCCGTTTCCGCTGATGGTTTAACCGCTGTAGGACGCAGTACGTCAGGGTTGGGGCATGAGCCGTTCTATTGGAAGGAGCAGGCTGGTATGGCCGGATTGGGCGCCATACCCAACAAGACGAGTTACGCATTTGGCACCTCTGCTGACGGTTCGGTCGTGGTTGGGCGCATTGGTGACGGTGCGTTTCGCTGGACAGAGCAGACCGGTATGGTCAGTCTTGGATATGGTGCTGCATGGGGAGTTTCGCGTGATGGGTCAGTTGCAGTTGGGCATGTGGATGGCGTATCGGGTCGCGAAGCATTTCTTTGGACAGAATCTGGGGGTATGACCACATTGGGTTTGGGGATTGCAAATGACGTTTCTACTGATGGGGATGTCGTTGTAGGTACATCGGGCAACGAAGCATTCCGTTGGACGAATGTAACTGGAATGGTTGGCTTAGGCCATCTACCCGGTGGGGGCGTTAATAGCAAGGCGTTCGATGTTTCAGCAGATGGTTCGGTTGTAATAGGATTCAGCGACTCGACTTCCGGTCTTGAGGTATTCCGCTGGACTCAAAGTACTGGAATGGTTTCTCTAGCCGAGGGCGTTTGGGGCAAAGCATACGGTACTTCAGCCGACGGTTCCGTTGTAGTTGGACGGGCTGATTTAGGTACCGGCGTCGAAGCTTTCGTCTGTGACGACACCAATGGCATGCGTAGTCTGCGCAGCTTGCTTGTAGATGATTACGGTTTAGACCTTACGAGTTGGATACTATACGATGCCCAAAGTATATCAGATGATGGCTTGACCATCGTCGGTTATGGTTACAATCCGCTTGGAGATACGGAGGCTTGGATCGCCGTCATTCCCGAACCCGCCACGCTGTCGCTGCTGGTTCTCGGCGGGCTGGCGTTGATTCGCAGGCGCAAGTCGCGAGCGTAGTTGAGGGGAAGCGGATAACGAAAAAAAGGTTTCGTTTTGTTCCGCCCGGCTTTGCTTGGTTGAGTACCCACGCCACTGGCCAGGTTTTTAGCCGTGGAGCGGCGGTCGTTTTTAGCCCAGGGCGCTGCCCGAAGGGCAAGCCCTGTGAAAAAGTCGATTGATTCAAGCCCCGTCAGGGCGTTCGTGAAAGTGCGGAAGTCTACGAACGCCCCGATGGGGCTTGAAAAAACGCACATCTCCAAACCCAGGCCTTCCGGCCTGGGCTAAAAACGACCGCCGCTCCGCGGCTAAAAAATGCCACCGGTCCAGGAGATGCAAAGCAACCGTCGGCTTTCGCTTGCTCTGCGGCGAGGTTTGTTTTATGATGCACCTGTCGTGCTAGGCGGGGCGTTAGCGGTGCCCTGATTCCCGGCTTGCCGGGATGACCCGCAATCCGCTATAGCGGGGCTGAATCCTCCGCCGAGGTGTTGTCCTGGTGGACCATCCTGTTCGGCGGTTTGGTGTTGAAGGTTGGGTCCTCTGCAATGCCGGGCCGTGAACCTGGTCAGGTCCGGAAGGAAGCAGCCATAAGCGAGTTTTCGGCATGTGCCGGAGGGTCGCCTGGCTGGAGCCGGACCGTTGAACCGGACCCGTTGGGACGCATCGAAGCGGAGTGCACGGCTTTTTGTATTTCCGATTTCCAATTTTCGATTTCCAATTGAAAAGAGGAAGAGGAAGAGGAAGAAGAAAATAAACAAGCAGCCCAAAACATTGTGGCTATCGTAGCGGAGTGCACGGCTTTTTGTATTTCCGATTTCCAATTGAAAAGAGGAAGAAGAAGAGGAAAATAAACAAGCAGTCCAAAACATTGTAGCTATGGTAGTGAAGCCTTTGTTTTCTTCTAAATTGAAAATCGGAAATTGAAAATCGGAAATTGAAATGAGCGAATATCTCGTACTCGCGCGAAAGTATCGTTCCGCCACCTTCGATGAGGTGGTCGGGCAGGAGCACGTCGGGACCACGCTGGTCAACGCGATAAAGAGCGGCAGGGTCGCGCACGCGTTCCTGTTCACCGGCACGCGGGGCGTCGGCAAGACGACGATGGCGAGGATCCTCGCCAAGGCGCTGAACTGCCTGTCTGCCGACGGGCCTACACCGACGCCCTGTAATGAGTGCGAGGCCTGCCTTGCAATCGCCCGTGGCGACGATATAGACGTCGTCGAGATAGACGGGGCCTCCAATCGCGGTATCGACAATATCCGCGAACTGCGCGACAACGCAATTTACCGCCCAGCCCGCTGCCGATACAAAATCTACTACATCGACGAAGTACACCAGATAACCAAAGACGCCTTCAACGCGCTGCTGAAAACGCTCGAAGAGCCGCCCGAACACGTCAAGTTCATCTTCGCGACAACCGAGCCGGAAAAAATCCCAGCTACAATTCTCTCACGCTGCCAAAGATTCGACTTCCGCGACATACCCACAGGCAAAATCGTCGAGCATCTGGAGTCGATATGCAAATCGGAGGATGTAAAGGTAACTCCCGAAGCGATTTTCCGTATCGCCCGCGCAGCCGCCGGTTCGATGCGAGACGGATTGAGCCTTCTGGACCAGTTACTGGCAGCCGGCGCGGGTCAGGTCGGCGAAGATGACGTTGTAACCATATTAGGCACGCCTTCGGACGAACGGACGGCCTCCATCGTTACGGCAATCGCCGATGGTAACGCCGCCGTCGCCCTGGACGCGCTGGCTGAACTGCTCCAGTCCGGCCTGACGCTGGAATCGGCGGTCTCTGCCGTCGGCGAAATGTTCCGAAATATGATGCTGTCGGCGACCTGCGGCGCCGACAGCCCGCTTATCGAACTGCCGGAGACGCAGAAAAAGGTCGTGGCCGACCTGGCGGGGAAATTCACGCTGCCGGCGCTGGTCCAGGCCGTCAGCCTGACCCAGGCGACCGGGCGAAACCTTCGCGGGCTTTCATCGGGACGGGGGCTTGTCGAGGCGATGCTCGTCCGCCTGGCTGCGGCGGATAAGTTCGTCGATGCCGCCAGCCTGATCGAAAGACTCGAAAGTTTAGCAGGCGGCGGAACGCCGCCGCAGAACGTCTCAAGGCGACGCCCCGCGCCCCCTGCCGCAGGCGAAAAAAAAAAGACGGTAGCACCGCCTTCCGTAAGCCCTCCAGTTACAGTTGATAACGCACCCCACAGACAGCCGTCTGTGGGCGGTAATGATGCACCCGCACCAGCGCCCACACCTGCACCGTCGCCCGCACCTGCGCTGGAAAATCCCCGATGGACAGCCGAGTACATTCGGGGCCAGTGGCCTACGATCGTCTCGGCCTTGAACAGCAATCGCCAGGGACATGTTGCGGGGCTGCTGCGACCGGCGAAGGTGCTGGGGCTGACCGGCGATACGCTCCGGCTGGGATTTGACTCGGCCCACGAGCCTATCCGTAAGAGATGCGCCGAGCGAATGAACGACGCGATAACCTCTGCCCTGGGCGGACTTTTCGGCAGGGGAACTGTCGTGTGCGAGTATGTCCCGGCGGGCGAAGCGGACAGTCAAGCCACACCCGCACCAACCAACGCAAATGCAGCGATCTCCTCTGCCCAGCGGGCGGAGATAAACAACGACCCAGCCGTAAAGGCCGTACTGGATTTCTTCGACGGGACAGTAACAAACATAACCCGCCAAACCCCGCAGACGAGCGGGGAAAACGCATGATATTGTTTGTTTAAGTCTGTTCAAATCTGATATACTGATGGGATGAAAGAAATCAAAGAAGCCATTTCCATGACTGATGTGCTTGCGCTGAGCCTGGCCGAACGTATCCAACTGGTTGAGGACATTTGGGACAGTATCGCTTGCGTGCCTGATGCGGTCGAACTGACGGATTGGCAGAAAGAAGAGTTGGATCGTCGCTTGGAGGCCTTGAGGGACAATCCGGAAGCAGGTTCATCTTTGGAAGATCTCATATCAGAAATCAGGCAAAGCGCATGAGTTACCGTCTCATCATCCGTCCTGTGGCAAAAGCGGAACTGATGGAGGCATATCACTGGTACGAGAACAGAAGCCCGGGATTGGGCAAGGAATTCCGTCGCACTGTTGTTTCCCGCCTCGCATTCATTCAAAGAAATCCCAAACTTTTTCCTGCCGTTCACAATAAAGTCCGTAAAGCGGTGGTTCGGCGATTTCCATTTGGGATTTACTACGTAATCAAACGGGAGGTAATCTTTGTTATTGCCATTTACCATGCGAGCCGTGATCCAAAACAGTGGCGCGGCTGGCAATGAGGAAATAAATCCCATGCAAGCAGAACTAACGGTCGAAATGACGGATAAGCTGATAAAAGCTTCTGTAAGAAAATGTTTGCGCGGATGGTGGTGGTGGGGTAGCCTGATTATTCTGCTGTGTCTATTTCTACTTTATGTTTATTCGCAGATCGTAAGTGGCGACACTTGGTTCGTCGGATTCTGTACGGCGATTGGTCTAAGTCTTTTCGTTTATCTTTTGTATCAATATTATAGAGCGGCCCGGGAATCGATTTCCAGTTGGGCTAAAGTTGAAAATCGCCTTGTGCTATACCGTGTTACTGATGAAGGTCTGCAAATAAAGAATTCGCTTACGTGTTCGGACTGCAAGTGGTCCGCATTTGATAGGATATGGAAGTTCCACGATATGTGGTTGCTATTTCATGGGCGGACGGTGTTCTGGGTTTTTCCTAATACGGTGTTGAACGAAGAAATTGGCGATTTCATTGCCAAGAAGGTAATCGAGAATGGTGGAAGGGTTTTGTAGTAGTTTGTGTTTAGCGAAATGCGGGTTCACTTTGATTTTTTCATTCGTGTAATTCGTGGACTTCTTAAGGAAACACAATGTTCGGTGATATAGGCAAGATGTTGAAAATGGCCGGTCAGATGAAGGCGAAACTGCCGGAGATGAAGGAAAAACTTGCGGCGGCGGAGTTCACCGCCGACGTCGGCGGGATGACGGTCTCGGCTACGGTTAACGGCAAGATGCAACTGGTGGATATTAAAATTGCACCGGAGGTCCTTGCCGACGGTGATGCCGAGATGCTGTCGGATATGATCAAAGCCGCTGTCGCCGCCGCCCAGGCACAAGCTGCTGCCGCCGCCGCTGAAGCAATGGCTGAACTTACCGGCGGAATGAAACTGCCCGGAATGGAAGAGTTGATGTAAAAACTGGTAATTGGTAACTGGTAAATCGTAATTCGTAATTGGTAAATCAGTAATCCGTAACAGAGCGTCGGTGGTTTTTGACCAATTACTGATTACCAATTACGAATTACCAATTACGGACTACGAACATGGTTGGATACTCCGAAACAATCGAACGCCTGATAAGCGAACTGGGCAAGTTGCCGGGCATTGGTCCGCGGTCGGCAGAGCGGGTCGCGTTTTATATCCTCAAGTCCGAACGCGATGAAGCCTTTGCCCTGGCCGACGCCATCCGCGACGTCAAAACGAAGATTCGTCCCTGCAAGGTCTGTTTCAACCTTGCCGAGGGCGAATTGTGCGGGATATGCGCCGACCCCCGGCGGGATAAATCAACAATCTGCGTGGTCGAGCAGCCGAAAGACTTGCTGGCCCTGGAGGCCACCGGCGCGTATCGTGGGCTGTATCATGTCCTGATGGGGCACGTCGCACCGATGGAAGGCGTCGAGCCGGAAGATTTGACAATCGCCGCCCTGGCCGAGCGCGTGCGTGCAAGCCGTTCGACTTCGCTCACGACAGGCCGGGTCGAGGAGGTTTTGCTGGCGACGAATCCCGACGTCGCCGGCGACGGGACCGCCCTGCACGTAGCAGCCGCCCTGGAAGCCACCGGCGTAAGGATCACCCGCCTGGCCCGAGGCCTACCGGCAGGCGGACAGATCGAATACGCAAACAAGAGCATCCTCACCGACGCCATCACCCAACGCCGGAAAATGTGAGGCTTGGTGCGCAGCTTGATATAATATCCAAAGGGAGATAACGTACCTTCTATTGTCGGCGACTCAAACATAAGGAACCTCACCGATGCCGGGAATCGAGTTCAATCAGATTTACAATATGGATTGCGTCGAGGGCATGCAGGAGCTCCCGGCCGAGTCGATAGACCTGGTAATCACCGACCCACCGTTTGCTATCGACTTCAAGGCGCACAGGACAAACTACAATCGTATGCAGTCCCGCGTGATGACGGGTTACAATGAAATACATGCCGACGACTACGGCGAGTTCACCTTGCGCTGGATGGGAGAAGTCCGTCGTGTACTAAAGAATTCCGGAAGTATGTTTGTCTTTTCCGGCTGGAACAATCTCAAGGACATCCTTGTCGCTATAGACGATCTCGGATTTGTTACCGTCAATCACATTATCTGGAAATACCAGTTCGGCGTCGTGTGCAAACGAAAGTTCGTTACTTCTCACTACCACTGCCTGTTCGTATGCAAGGACGATTCGAAAAGAAAATTCTTCAACAGCGCCCGCTTTGCAAAGGAAATCCGAACAGAAAAGGGTGGCAGCCGACGGTATCAGGACCTGGAAGATGTCTGGAATATCAAAAGGGAATACTGGCACGGGGACAAGAAAACACCGACGAAACTGCCGTCTGAACTTATTGAAAAAATCCTTCTTTACGCAAGCGAAGAAGGGGACGCTGTACTGGACCCGTTTCTCGGATCCGGACAGGTGGCTGTGGTAAGTAACATGCTTGGCCGACAATATGTTGGGTTCGAGATTGTAGAGGAATATTATCAATTCGCAAAGGAGCGTCTTGATAAAGGCCTTTATCGTATAAAGGATGACGATTCAGCCGCCGTTTCGAAGCGCATGTCTTTGTTCGGAGAGACAATGTGAGTTTTGACGAGACAGTCAAACAAATCGCCGAAATACTGAAGACAGGCATCTCGAAGGAATGGGACGGCAGAAAATGTATAACGGAGATGCGGGATAAAGGTGGCCGGCATTGGAAGCAGATGGAGTGGATGGGTTTTTACTTCCAATTCTTATGCGAAACAATATTGACCGATGTTATGGAGATTCCAGGCCCAAAGTACGGCCACGTTGAGTTCGATGGTTTTTGTGAAATCCCTTGGGACTTCAAAGCCCATGCGATGAATACCAGCAGCCATAAGATTGTTGTCAACGACAGCGAGGCGGTGGCAAGGGCGATAGGCGAATATGGCGCGGTAGGACTGATTCTCGCTATGGGTAAGGTCGCTTATAACGATGAGGATAGAACGTTTCAAGTGTGGCATGAAGAATTCAAGGGCGGGGAATCAAAGTTCACTCGCGATCGCATCAAGCGAGGCTCGTGGTCGAGGTTACGGAAGGTTTCATTTGATCTTCGGCAGATTTCTTTTATCCGGCTTACAGACGAGACGTTGATAAAATGCGGCTCATTCCAAGAGGGTTTCCGCAATTCCGACGGTAACCCGAGACGCCCGAAGGTCCTCGTCAACCTCGAAAAACTGGATGAAGAAACCGTACACTTCGTGGAGTTTTGACCGTACGACCGCAAGGAGCGGAGAATCGCCATGAGAGGTTTGATTGGACTGTTTTCGATCCTGGTTATAACCGGTTCGGTCCTGGCTGCCGGTCCGGCGGAGGTCAAGGCCCTGCGGCAAATACGCAAGATCGATAAGGGGCGTTTCGAGGTTCTCTACAAGTTTCAGGATGAATACGTAACGCCGTCAGTCCAGGCTGGGCGGCGAGGCGTCGCGGCGACTAAGGCATGGGCGAAATTCGATAAGGCTTCGAACCCCGTTGCCGTTATCGCCCGATCTCCTTTCGGCGGGGGCGAGTCGTCGAAAAGTTACTGGCCGACGGGTGCGAAGGCGGAATTGCTGAAAAACGTCGTCGAGCCGCTGAAAAAGGCAGGGCCTAAAAAGGTCGTCCTGCCCGACCTGCTCGAAGAAGATAAGGATAAAGACAGCGGTTCTGTCATCAAAAAGCCCTTTCCTGAAGTCGGCTTTTCGGAGGATTATGAATTCGTCCTGGTGGTGGGTTTGCATCACGAGCCGGTCCCTCACGGCGGCGTTCGCCGAACGGTCGCCGGCAAGGTTGTTTATTCCCGCTCCAGCCGGGTCAATACGTGGGCGATCCTGTTTCACGCTCCGACGGCAACGGCGTTCTGGGGCGCCACGGCGGTCGCCAGTGTCGATCACCGCACCGCAGCCGACCCGCTCAACGCAGCGGCCGAGACGGCGATGGGAGCCTTGGATTTCACCGACATCGGCGCCGACAACATCCCAGGATACATCAAAAAACTCACCGAACCGAAGGGGCTGAATGCCCTGGATACAGCGGCAATGCTGGCGCAGACGCAGCGGGCCGATGCAGCCGAGGCCATCGTCAAGGCTGCTACTTCCGTCGCCGCCTTCAGGAACACGGTTCACGTCGTGCGATATGTCAGCCAGAAAGGCGTCGTGCAGGACTATCGCGTTGCTCCCGCGACGATCAAGCGGTTGAGGTGTGTTGAAATTTCGCAGCCCGTGATGATGCGCGTGCTGCTGCTGGAGCACCTTCGCGG
>DAOWOP010000185.1 GCA_030642005.1 Planctomycetales bacterium | reverse complement strand
GGTGGGTAGGTCCCCATGCCAGTATGCCCGAATTGGCGGCGACCGCGCCATTAATGGTTACATTCCTGGAGTTATTGGTAACCTTGATTACGCCTGTGGCGACGATGGCGGGAAAACCATCTACGGCGGTGAGGGTGATATTCTGTCCCTGCAATTGGACGTGCCCGATGATGACAAGCGTGCCCGTGAAGTTCAGATTATTGTGGAGTCTGACCGTATTGCCGACGCTCGGCTTGCAGTACACAACCCCGCCGATGTTGTCCGGCGTAACGGCCCCGCCGCCGGCCAGGGGATTATTGCTCCGAAAGTTGCGTCCAGTGAACTGAACCGCATTGTAATCGTGCCCGGCAAGGGTGTACTGGAGATAGTCATTGACGCGAATATCGGGCGAGGAGACCTCTTCGGCGTCGCCGGTGGCCGAGCCGGAAATCCGGCTCAGCGGGTCTGACAGACTGTCGGTAGCGCTGGCGTCGCCGTTGATGAATGCCGTGTTATACAACCGGCCGTTGACGTGGACGTCGCCATTGACGGTCAGGCTCATCGGCATCCAGGTGAACGCGCTGCCTGTAAGGACTCCGTATCCCACGCCCGTTTTCGAACCGTCTGTCCGACAGACCGTTGTCGAACTGCTCCGCCGGGCGGGTCCGACATCGGCCTTGGATGTAAGCGTGTAGAGGCCGGGCGTTTCGGAGTCTTCGGCGGCGGATATTGTGTAACTGTCCGACGAGCCATCCACATAAAAAGGTCCGAGCGGCGAAACGTCGCTGCCCTCCAGGTCTTCGGGACTGAATCGCAGGATATAGACCGCGTGCTCCAGACCTGATTCGGCTATGTAGCGAGCCCTCGCCAGGGATTGATAATTCCGCGAGACCTGAACCTGAACGGACGCCACAGACAGATACGCCACAGACAGGATGAATCCCACCGCCACCAGGATCATCACAAGCACCATCGCAAAGCCGGGTTGTGCTCTTTTGCTTCTCATTGCATCATTCGCTTTTCAAACCGTTTCCACTTTTCGTTACATGAATGGTCTCGCCACCGGTTGCCTGCCGCCACCGCCCCTTCTGTCATCATCGCCACCGCCCCTTCTGTCATCGTCGCCACCGCCCCTTCTGTCATCGTCGCCACCGCTGCCGCCGCCGCCCAAATCCAACTCGGGTATGCCACCATCATCAAAAGACACATATTCAGTCGCATCGGTGCGGAGGTGCACGGTGTTTGTCAGTGTTATCTGCTGGGCGTCCTGCCCTACAGCCAGTCGCAGCAGAACAAGTTGCGGCATCGGGGGGACCTCGTCTGTAACGACCTCGAAATTCGACACGCCCACAGCCAGTGTTCGCTGAGTAAGGTAGTCCGAATATGTCCCCTGAGTCAGCAGGGCCCGGACGTTTCCGACGTTGGTTACATTAGCCAGTGTTCTGGAGACGTTCAGCGCCTTCAGGAAGTCCGGGGGCATGGAATCGGGAAAGACCACCTGTAATCGCTCTACTGTCTGATTGTCGGCGTCGGACTGAATCAGGACCAGTTCGCTGACATTAATCTGCCCGTCGGCGTATTCGTCTCCGGTCCAGATGACCATTTCCCCCTCGCCGGCGGCGGTGATAAGGCCGGCTTTGCGAACGTCGGCGTCGATGCTCCTCATTGCGTATCTGCCCGACCCGATCGCCTTGATCATGCTGTCGGTGCTGGCCTGGGCGCTGGACAGCGCGGTGCTGACCGTTACCACGGACATACCGATCATCGCCGTAATGGCTACCGCCATCAACAGTTCCGTCAGCGTAAATGCCATGCCTAGATGAAGCGAGCACGCCGGACGCGCGGTGTTCCGGTACTCCGGTTGTTTCTTTGCTTTTTCCGGTATTCCGGCTCTGCTCTGCGAAGCGCTACGCAGAGCATGAGTATTCCGGTAATCCGGTAATCCGGTATTTCGGTGCTTGTTATTCATTTGCGTACGCCAGCCTGGAAAGAGTAACCACCACCTCGCCGCGATAGCGGACATCAACGGTAATGCGAAGGAACGTCGGCTGTTCGGCCTGGTCCTGTCCTGCTACGTAAACGCTCTCGACCGTCGCACTGCGCGTCAGTAACGCAGCAGCCGGATCGTCCACCGTAACGCCGTCGAATCCCGCTATGGTCCCGACTGCCTCGCAGTAGCCATCGTAGTCGTCCATGTCGTCCCAGTTGCTTCTGCCTGTTTCGCCGGCTTCGGACTCGTTGGGGTCGCTGAAGGGCTTGGCGAGGATTTCTTCCATCAGGTCCTGGGCGAGGTTGACGGCGAGTGTGGACCGGGCGTTCTGGGCGGTATTGGCCGCCCCGACGGTGAAAGGCATGATAATCGCCCCGACCACTATCGCCAGCACGACAGCGGCCAGAAGGGCTTCCAGTAATGTAAAACCGCTGGACATCATAACGTCCCTGTTAATAGCCGGTAATCAGTAGTCGATAGTCAGTGGCCGGGAAAAACGGCCGACCTTTACCGGCTACTGGCTACCGGTTACCAATTAATAGTTGAAATACAACTTGCCCTTATCATCCGTTCCGGGAGAGTCGGCCTTGAACAGCAGCGTCGCCGGTTTGTATATCCACCCGTGAGAGTCATCGCCGGCGGCGGGGAAGTTATCACTGTTGGCGATTACCTGGATGCTATTCTTCCCGTTGACAGGATTTTCCGGGATTTCCCGCAGATATGGGCCGTAATCAAATCCGGGCGTGCCGGGTTCCGCTGTCTGGAAGGAGTTGTTGGTGGCCTTGGTCATGTGGAGCACAAAGGCCACTTCAGTGGGCGCCGCGCCGGAGTTGCCGTTTGGATAACCCGCCGCTACGCCGCGGTGCTGGGCCTGGAAGACCGTTGTCTGCGTCCGAAGGATTCGCAGGTCGTCGGCAAGCATACTGGCTCGCGCAGTAGCCGAAGCATTAGAGAACTTCGGCAGAACGATCGCAGCCAGGATGCCGAGAATCAGCACCACGATCAGGATTTCCACCAGAGTGAACGCTTTTTGCCGACACATTTTTTGCCGCTTTCCTCTTTCGGCGTCCCGGCCCCAATTTCGGCCTGAACGGTTCAGAATCAGGCAGAGGCGTCCGGCGACTACGTTTCGCCGCCGGAGCCTCGACCTGGTATTCGAAAACACTTGACCATCATGCCGTGAGCAGATCACAGACCTACGTGAGCGTCGTCGTCGGCGTGAATCTGGCCGGTACTGGTGTCAAAATGCCAGCCGTGGCTCCCACCGCCCAGATTACCGACACCCGCCTCACTTTGAACCGTGTCCAGGTCGTCGAACGGGTTGGTCGGCATCTTCTGGAGATACGGCCCATATGCGCCGGCGGCGGCGACATCGCCGTCAATGTCGGTCCTGCCAATCAGGGCCTGCAAGATGGTGGCCCCGCCTGCGCCGGGAAGTGCCTCCAGGTGCTGGACCTTGTAAAGTTCGATCTGGCTGCGGAGCGTCTGAAGGTCCGAAGCCAGGGCGGACTCCCTCGCATCGTTCGACGCTTCCGTGAACTGCGGGATTACGATCGCCGCGAGAATACCCAGAATAATCACGACAATCAGAATCTCGACCAATGTAAAACCTGTTTTGTGTCCCATCGTTACGCCTCCACTTTTCGTGTTACTGAATCCCATAAAATGACTTCCGAAACTTATGCACGTTCTGTTACCTTCTGTTGCGTCCACCTCCCTTCGGTGCCTTTGTTGACCATACTCACTCCACCAGAACCTTTGTCGTATCGACTGTGCAGCGGCGCGCCTTAACTAAAATGCAGACATTTCGGGCAAACTTCCGCCGGGCTTGGGAAATGCGGGGGCAACCCCCCGAGAATCCGCCCGCCGGTGAAAATCTGCGGGCGAAAGTCCCTTCGGCGGCCCGGCCGACCCGACAGTCCTGTGAAAAAACCTCTCGGATCCCGTAACTTTGCGTCCCGCCGGAAAACGCACCGGCAGGTTGCCCTTTCGGGGACAAACCTTTCTTCACGCGACCCGAACACAAAACGCCGCGCAACATTTACACTGTAAAATACAAATCACCGACAAGCAAAAATCACACCGGGATATTTCCGTAATAACAAGCAGGCTCCAGACGGAGCGACACGAAGTGTCCCTACGGAAAGCGGAGTCTGCCCCTGGGGGCTTCGTCCCGGTCTGCCGGTCATTTTACGATGGTGGAAGTCGCCGCAGGCAGGGACATGCGCTGCCCGTCATCACCCAAAAGGACAAGCCCCTCGGAAGGGCTGACATCGACAACACGACCGGTAAAGCGGTGGTCGCCCGACTGAACGCAGAGACGCCGATTTATCATGCTGCACCGGCTGCACCAGCAATGGTGCAATTCGTCGGTTCGGCCGACTTGCAAAGCGGCGACCCACCTCTGAATCTTCTCCAGCACGGCCCGAAGAATCTCGATACGCTCCAGAGACGTCGCATCGCCGACCTCGCCCGCCAGACATGTCGCCGGACGGACGGTTTTTTCGGCGGCCGGAGCGGTAAAAACATTTATCCCAAACCCGATCACTACCTGGCGATTATCATCTACCGTGTGAACTTCCACCAGGACGCCCGCCAGTTTCGCGGCGCCGATGACCACGTCGTTGGGCCAATCCAGCCCCGGCGATACACCGGTTGACTCTTCGATACCTTCGGCCACAGCCAGACCGGCAGCCAGCGTCAACGCCTCGTGAGGTAATTCGCCCGCCTGACGGTGCAGGAGCACGCTCGCCAGGACCGCCGTGCCGGGTTGGCTGAACCATGTTCTTCCCAGGCGGCCCCGGCCGGCACGCTGATACTCGGCCGTTACCACCAACGCCTGTCCGCCGGCCTGGCGGGCCGATGCAAAGGCTATGTCATTGGTCGAATCGGCCTCGTCGAAGCAAATGACGTGCTTGCCTATGTGCTCGACCGGCAGCGACCGCTCAATCAGATGCGCATCCATGACCGTAGGCCTCATGAGCCGGACGCCATGAGCCGGGCTGCGCTCGAAACGATGCCCGCGCCGAGCCAAATCCGCCAACGCCTCCTCAACCCGACCGCGGTCCGCACCGGTCGGACCGGCGAGTTCATCCAGGACGAAAAAACCTCCTCGTCGGTCGTAGAGACGCTCCAGAATTTGGTTCGTCAGCGCCATAACGCTAATAAAGTAGCCCGTTATGCTCGGATTCGTTTTTGTTCCCGGCTACTGACTACCGACTACTGGTTACTGATGTTGTCAATTTCCATCGCGATATCCATTGCAACCGCCGAATGTGTCAGCGCGCCGATGGCGATTCGTTCCACGCCGGTTTGGGCAACGGTGCGGACGTTTGCCGGCGTTATCCCGCCGGAGGCCT
>DAOWOP010000036.1 GCA_030642005.1 Planctomycetales bacterium | reverse complement strand
GTCAGCGGTCAGCAATCAGCAAAAGATAAAAGAAACATTCAGCGGTCAGCGAACAGCAGACAGAAGGAGAATTGGGTTGAAGGATTTCAGGAATCTTGCTGTCTGGCAAAAAGGACATCGACTGACTTTAGCGATTTACAAAGCCTCCAAGGCATTCCCAAAGGAGGAATTGTACGGATTGACAAGTCAAATTCGGCGATCGAGTGCTTCCATACCCGCCAATATAGCCGAAGGTTGCGGAAGAAACGGCGACCGGGAACTCACCCGCTTCCTTCAGATAGCAATGGGTTCGGCGAGTGAAGTTGAATACCATTTGCTGCTTGCTCACGACCTGGGAATCGTGGGAGAGCGTGATTATGAACAACTTAACAACAACATCGTCGAGGTCAAACGAATGCTTGCAGCATTAATCAAAAAGACAAGGTCTGAACGCTGAACGTTTCTTTTATCTTTTGCTGACTGCTGAATGTTTCTTTTATCTTTTGCTGATTGCTGATTGCTGATTGCTGAATGTTTCTTTTATCTTTTGCTGATCGCTGACTGCTGAATGCTGAATGCTAAAGGATTTCGATATGCAATGGCTGACGCCTATAACCGGTCTGATTGCCGCAGGAGTGGCTGTTCCGCTGCTGGTGCTGCTGTACTTCCTGAAACTCAAGCGGCGCGAGGAATTCGTCTCCAGCACGCTTCTGTGGAAGCGAGCGGTCCGCGACCTCCAGGTCAACGCGCCGTTCCAGAAATTGCGGCGGAATATTCTCCTGCTGCTGCAACTGCTCGCGCTGACGGCGGTCCTTTTCGCACTGGCTGGACCTATATTGTCCCTGACGGCCGGGCCTGGGCGAAGGTACGTCCTGCTGATAGACCGCTCGGCCAGTATGAGCGCCAAAGACATCAAGCCAACCCGCCTGGACGAAGCCAAAAAACAGGCCCGGCAAATAGTTGAATCGCTTCGCGGCAGGACGACTTTCTCGCTTCAGGACACCTCCGACCAGGCAATGGTCGTCGCCTTCGACTCACGCGCCAAGGTGATGTGCAATTTCACCTCGGACAAGCGTCAACTGGCGGCGGCGATAGATTCGATCCGTCCGACTGACGGTAAATCCTCGCTCGCCGAAGCCGTCGCCGTCGCCCAGGCCTTCGCGCAGTCGCCGGGCGAAGACGCCAACAACCGCAGCGCCACGCCGCCGGCGACGATGGAACTGTTCAGCGACGGGCGGATCGGGGACCTGGCGCAGATACTCCTGGCCGGCGGCGACTTGAACTATCACTGTATAGGGCGATCTACTGAAAACGTCGCGATAACCGCCCTTCAGGCCAGGCGGTCATACGAATCGCCCGAACAGGTGGACGTCTTCGCCACGGTGTCGAATTTCAGCCCGTCGTCGGTAAGGTCCGACGTGCAACTCAGCATCGACGGCAACGTTCGCGTGGTGCGGTCCGTAACGGTCCCGCCCCGCAAACCCGCCGCCGACAATAAACCCGCCACGGCGGGCAAGGTATCTATCTCATTCGCGCTGAAGCACGCCGGAGCCGGCGTCATTGAGGTCCGGCAACTCCGCCCTGACGTATTGGCCTGCGACGATGCAGCCTGGGCAATCCTGGCCCCGCCGAAAAAACTGACCGTACTGCTGGTTACAAAGGGTAACTCGGTGTTAACTTCGGCATTGCACGCCTGTTCGCCGGCCCGCATGGACGTCTGCATGCCGGCCGACTTCGACGCGATGGACCATGCCGCAATGAGCATCGCTCCGATCTACGACGTCATCGTTCTGGACAATTACGTCCCTGACGCCCTGCCGAGGGGTCGGTACCTGGTCTTCGGCCTGCCGCCACGGGGAATAGGCGTGGAAGCCAAAGACCGACTCAAAAATCAGGTCGTCGTCGATTGGCGTCAGAGGCATCCGGTGTTGCAATTCGTCAATCTGGATAACCTGTTCGTCTCGAAGTGCCGGCGGATGTTACTGCCGAGGGACGCCGAGGTCCTGGCCGAATTCCCCGAAACGCCGGCCATCGCAATCGTGCGAAGGTCCGGCAGCGCCGTGCTGGTGGTGGGCTTCGACGTGATGGAGACGAACTGGCCTTTCGAGCCGGGATTCGTGATGTTCTGTTACAACGCGATGCACTACCTCGGCCTGGAGATCGGACAGGTCCGGCAGGGCATGTTACAGGCGGGTCGGGCTATCACTCTCGAAGGCCTGCCGGTCGAGACGGACGTCGAAATCAGCGGGCCCGGTTTTGCAGGCCGAAAATTCAAAACCGATGCGACCGGCGTGTTCCGCTTCCCCGGAACCGACCGTGCGGGCGTATATCGCGTAAGCATCGCAGGGGCGAATCAGCCGAAACATTTCGCCGTCAACCTCCTGGACGCCGACGAAAGCGATATCGAGCCGGTCCGCGAAATCGTCCTTTCAGGCCAGCGGATCGAAGCGAAAAAAGGGCCTGCCGGCAGGTCCAACGTACCGATCTGGCCCTGGCTGGCAATGCTGGCGCTGGCGCTGGTATGCCTGGAGTGGTTCGTGTACAATTCAAAGGTTCGGCTGTGATGGACATAAGCGCCATATACGAAAGAAAGTTGCGCATGTCGCGTTTGATACTGATTTTGACTGTTATCCTGTCGGTTGCGGCGGCTTCGCAGGCCAAGGGCCCGAAATTCAACGTTGATTTCAGCGTCGGGTGGGACGGCTGTTATCGCCCGATGGAATGGACGCCGGTGGAGGTCGGTATTGGCGCCAAACTCTCCAAGCCCTTCGGCGGGACGGTAACGCTCTCTGCCCAGCAGGACGACCTGACGCGGATGACCGTCAGCCACAAGTTCGTTCTCACGCCGGACTTGCCGCTTCGGATGCCGCTGGTAACCAGATTCGCCTTCGCCGCCTCCGATTGCATGGTGCAAATCCTCGACCACCGCGGGCGGACGCGATGGCGCCACAAATATGAACTCTGGAATTACGGTTCGGCCAGCCGGAGACTGACGGCCGTCGGCAAAAACGAATTGCTCATCGGCATGGTCGGACGCAGGGTTTTCGGCCTGGTGCAACTGCCCAACAACGCCGTCTGCCGAAGCAGCAGTGAAAACGGGCGGGTCTATCTCAAACAGAAACTCCCCCGCCTTCTGCCCTGGGACTGGACGGGCTACCAGAGCCTCGACCTGCTCGTGCTCTACGACCCGGACCTGGACTTGATTAACGCCCACCAGGGTCGGGCCATCGCCCGGTGGGTCAGCAACGGCGGAAAGTTACTGGTCGTCCTCGGAGGCAGGCACCTGCCGGCGGAACACCCCATAGCAAAACTCCTGCCGGTGAAACTGGGTAAATTGAAGCATGTAACGCTGGATGCCGCCACCGTCAACCAGTGGGGATGCAATGCGACAGAGGGAACCAAAGTCGCCTGCCGGCCTATGAAACCAAAACCCGCTGCCCGAATATACAACACTGCCGTGTTCGGGGCCGGGGAAACAGTTTTCTCGGCGGGATTCGTCGGCTTCGGGAAAGTGGGCGTCCTTGCATTCGACCCGTCAGCCCTGAAGGTCAGCCGGCCTAAGTATGCAGCCAGGTTCTGGACCAGGCGTTTTGCAACGCTTCTGGGTTCATCCGCCGATAAGGCCGGTCAACGCACAATCAGTTTTGAAGAGGGCGGTTACTCCGATTCCGACAACTATAGATACGATTACGAGACGGGTCTGGCTGAAAGAGGCGCCAATGCCGTCCTGGAACACCTCCTGAGCATAAAAGAACTCCGCCCGTTGAGCATATGGTGGGTAATCGGGCTGTTGACGCTTCTGGCGGTCCTGCTTGGGCCTGTGGATTACTTCGTCCTGAAGCGCCTCGACCGCCAACCGATGACATGGTTGACCTCATCGGCCTGCATTGTCCTGTTCACCGCCGGGGCCTATTACGGCGTCCAGGCGCTCCGCGCGGGAGATATACAATTGCGGGTCGTCTCGGTCATCGACGGTATCGAGGGAAACCAGGCTGCATGGTCAACCACCTATGCCGGACTGTTCGCACCGGACAGCGACGATTACAAACTGGAGAACCTCAAGCCGGATCAGTGGTGGTCGGGCGTCGCGCCGGTCGGAAATTACCTGAGCAGTTATAACACCGACTTCGGAGGCAGAAACATCTACTGCCTCCAGCACGACGGGTCGAACCTGCCCTACTCGATGCCGATTAACATCTGGTCGATGCAATGCCTGCTGTGTGAATCACCCGCCGAGACGCTGCCGATTACAGCGACGGTCGAACGGACCGGCGAAGAAGTGGTCGTCCGTATCACCAATCTGGCCGACTGCCCCATCGCCCGCGGCTGCATACGCCTCAACGACAATATGGTGATGGATTTCGCCGGCGTTCCGGCTAAGAGCACCAGGCAATTCACCGGCCAAACGCGAAAACGCGACAACTGGAATACGCTTCGCGGCGATGACTACTCTTATTACGGATATGGAGAATACGGCAATATCTCGTTCACACGGGCGCGGAACACCGCTTATTTCGCTCGGGGCACGTTGCGCCGAAGCCGGGCCATTGAAGCGTACCTGAAGCACGGCGCAGCCGTTGTATGCGTCGAATACGACCAGCCTGACGTCTCATTCGGCGTCAAGGACCGCAAATGCAAGACCGATCACATCCGGCTGGTCCGACTAGTCGTTTTCCTGAAAGAGGAAGGATAATAAATGATAGAGATCACAGGCCTGACGAAATACTACGGCAGCCTCGGCGCGCTGGTGGACCTGCACCTTCAGATTGCCGAAGGCGACATTTTCGGCTTCATAGGCCCTAACGGCGCGGGCAAGACAACCACAATGCGTATCCTGGCGACTCTGCTGGAACCGACCGGCGGATTAGCCGTTATCGACGGCCTGGACGTCAGACGCAACGGCAAGGGTGTCCGCAGGCGCGTCGGGTACATGCCTGACTTCATGGGCGTCTATGACGACCTGAAGGTATTTGAGTACCTGGAGTTCTTCGCCGCCGCTTTCGGCATCGAGCGCAGAAAACGCAAAGCGATAGTCGAAGGCGTGCTCGAACTGACCGACCTGACGACCCGCCAGGCCTCTACCGTCGATAGCCTCTCGCGCGGGATGCAGCAGCGGCTCAGCCTGGCAAGAGTACTCGTCCACGACCCGAAAGTGCTCATCCTGGACGAACCGGCAAGCGGACTCGACCCGCGGGCAAGGATCGAAATCCGTGAACTTCTACGCGAACTGAAGACCATGGGCAAGACGATCATGATCTCAAGCCATATCCTCAGCGAACTGGAGGAAATCTGCGACCACGTCGGGATTATCGAGCACGGCCGGCTTGTCTTCAGCGGCACGATGGAGGAGATTCGCCGGCGCGTCGGCATCCATAACAAGGTCCGCGTGCGGGTCGGCGGCGACCACGACCGTGCGGTCGAAATTCTTTCGGCCCTGCCGAATATCGAGGACGTTACACTAACCGAAGGCGAAATCTCCGTAACGTTCACGGACGCCCAGGGCGCCAAAGGATTGGTCGCGCGAACGCTGGTGGCAGGAAACATCGACATTGTCGCACTCGTGCCGGAACAGATAAAACTCGACGACGCCTTCCTGCACCTGACAAAAGGGATAGTACATTAGCGTTCAGCAATCAGCATTCAGCATTCAGCAAAAGATAAAAAAAAGAACGCTGAACGCTGACCGCTGATCGCTTAAATAAAAATGAGTGCGGCTAAAGTACAATCTGTATTACGTTTTCTGAGCCTGACTTGGCTGACCGGGCCTGTCTTCGGCAAGGAGTTGCGTATCGTCAGCCGGCAGCGGAGGCATTACCTGCTTCGCTTCGCATACCTGGCGTTACTGACCGTTTTTGTCGTCATTACGTGGGTCAGCGTAGTTGAGTTCACCGAAGGTTCGGCGGCGTCCGTGTATAAAATGTCCGACGCCGGAAAGACGATTATCAGCGTTGTCTGCTGGTTCCAGTTTATCGCTCTCCAGTTGGTTGCGGTGATCCTTATGAGCACGTCCATCAGCGACGAGGTCTATCGCGGTACGCTCGGCGTGCTGATGACCACACCGATTACCAGCCTGCAAATCGTCGCCGGTAAGTTGTTGAGCAAACTGTTGCATCTGGGGGGTCTGCTTCTGGTGAGCCTTCCGCTGCTGGCGATCGTTCGCGTCTTCGGCGGCGTATCGTGGAGTTTTGTTATCGCCAGTAGCTGCATTACACTGACGGCTGTGGCGTTTGCCGGAGTGGTCGCCATGTTCTTCTCGACCATCTTCCGCCGGGCCTATGTGAGCATCCTGCTGACATTGGCCGCCGGCTTCGTCTTTCACCTGCTTATCCCCTGGATATTCGGCATGATCGCGAGCCTTTTGTCGCTGGCGTCCGGGACGGGGACATTCACGTTGATCTTTCTGCACGTCAATCCCTTCTATGCGATGGGTCTGTGCACATTCGAGTTATTTAAGCCCGGTTCGTTTCCGCTTCCTTTTTTCTGGCCTCTGCATTGTGTGATTATGCTGGGCTTCACGGGCGGGTTGCTGGTCCCCTGTGTTTTTCTGGTCAGGAAGGCGGCGCTTCGCAGCGCGATTGGCGCGACGGGGTCTGCGTCGAAGCGCGTCGTCAGAGTCGCCTTGCCCGCTGCCGTACCCGCCCCCAAACCTGCCGCTATGGTCCTGCCGCCGGCATTGGCGACGCCGTTTGCACCGCCGCCGATACCACCGCCTGCGCCCCCGGCCCGGACCATAGTTACCCCCGCCAGACCGATACGCAGGATCACAGGCTCGCCGCTCGTGTGGAAAAAACTCCGCACGCCGATGCTTCCGGGAAAAATCCTCCGCATCATCGCTATCGTTCTGACGCTGGGGTTAATCCTCATGACGTACGCGCTCGTCGGCGCGCTTGACGGCCTGGCGGATGCCGATGCGCATGCGTCGTACGCCGTTGTCTTCGTACTGTTCGGCATTGTAACAACGGCTGTCTTCGCCGCTACGAGCATCAGTTCGGAGAAGGAAAGCCGGACGTTGCCGATACTGCTGACCACGCCGCTGGGCGATTGGCACATCATCGGCGCGTCGGTGCTGGAGGTGCTCCGGCGGTCCCTGCCGATCTGGCTGTTCCTCATCGGACATGTGTTTATCTTCACGCTGATCGGTTATCTGCATCCGATAATACTGCTGCACATTCCGATGCTGATTGTGTGGGTGATTGCGTTCCTGACCGGCACGGGTCTGTATTTCTCAAGCCGGTTCAAGCGCACCACGCCAGCGGTTGTGATGAACCTCGGTCTGGCGCTGGCGATGTGGGCTGTCCTGCCTATAGTGCTTTCGATAACCACCCGGGGAATGCCTGGTCAGTCTAATTTTTCGGAACTGCTCATCGACGCCAATCCGGTGTACCAGGCCGGGACCCTCACCGCCAGCGCAGGGAAAGACGGATTTGAACTCACTTCTGATGGTTTTCGGAGCACCCTTGAATACAACTGGGCTTTCGGGACGGCGTCGGCCGGCGAAACCACATGGCTTATGCTCCTGTTTATATTGGGATACGCAGCGATTGGATTTTTATTCCTATGGCGAGCGAAAGTAAAATTACGACGAAACCTGTTCTAACGCGCCTTGCCGGGTTTCTCTGGCCTGGCTGGATTACAGGACCGATCTTCGGCAAGGAACTTCGCGTCTCGGCGCGACGACGGCGAAACTACGTCCTGCGATTCGTCTATCTGGCCTTGCTGACGATCCTGATTACGCTGGTCTGGATGAACGTAGTCCAAGACGAGAGTTTCTACTCGGCGGCGTATCAAATCTCCCGCATGTCCGAAGCCGGCAAGGTCATCATCACCTCCGTCATCTGGTTTCAGTTCTGCATGACAATGCTGATAGCCGTCATCATGCTCAGCACCTCCATCAGCGACGAGATACATCACCGCACACTCGGCGTGCTGATGACCACGCCGATAAACAGTTTCCAGATCGTCATGGGCAAACTCTTCAGCAAGTTGTGGCAGTTGATTATCCTGATGGCGATTTCGCTGCCTCTGCTTGCGATTGTTCGCGTCTTCGGCGGCGTGCCGTGGGAGTTCGTGATTTCGGGCCTGTGCATCACGCTGACGGGTATCATCTTCACCGGCGCTGTCAGCATGTACTTTTCCATCCAAAGCCGCCGGGCGTACGGGGTAATCCTCAAGACACTCTTCACCGGCGGCGTCCTGTACGCTTTTCTGCCCTTTATGACCATCTGGCTGCTGGAGGATAGTTATACCAAGATGGAATTGTTGCCGGTAATCCTTCATCCCAACCCTTTCGGCGCGATGGTCTGGATCACCGCCGATATGATGAACCCAAGAGGCTCCAATCCTGTTTTTTCCTGGCCTCTGCATTGCGGGATCATGCTGGGCGGTTCGGCGCTGGTGCTGGCAGCGTGCGTGCGGATCGTCCGCAAGGTCGCTCTGCGTCAGGCCACAGGCGCAGCCGGGGTGTTCACGACGCGGAAACAGCGCCGCCGGCAGAAGGCCCAGCCCGGTCAGGCCGGCGCGGCGGAAGCGTCGGCCGGTCGGATCAGACGGGTCGCCGGGGCGCCGATTATCTGGAAAGAACTGAAAACCCCCCTGCTTCGCGGCGGGAAAATGAGCGCCGTCATCGCCGTCCTCGGAACCATTCTCGCACTGATAATTACATATCTCGTCTGCATCGATGAAAACTACCTGGGTGACTATGAGACGCACATCATTTATGTAACGCTTTTCGTGGGGTTGGGCATACTTGTAACGGCTGTGATGTCGGCGACCACAATCACCACGGAAAAGGAAACCCGCTCCTGGCCTATCCTGCTGGCGACGACGTTGAGCGACTGGCAGATTATCTTCGGCAAGGCCGTCGGCGTCTTCCGCAAGTGCCTGCCGATCTGGCTGCTGCTGGTCGGGCACGTCGTACTCTTCACCCTCGTCGGCCTTATCCACCCGATCGCCTCGCTGCACCTGGCGATGCTGGTCGCGTGGATAGTCGTGTTCTTCGCCGGCAGCGGGTTGTATTTCAGCGCGCGTTTCCGGCGGACAACGACGGCGGTGGTGATGAACATAGGCCTGGCCCTGACACTGTGGGCCATTCTGCCCGGACTGACGGCGCTGATTACGGAAATCGAAGGAGGTCGCGACTATGATACGACTGAATTCGTCCTTTCTGCCAATCCCATGGTCCAGGCGGTTGTCGTTACAGAGGCTGTCAGCGGCGACTACAGGGCAGAAAAGTCGCTGGAGAACCTGGACTACAACTGGCCTGAGCGGTACTGGGATAAGATCAGTGTCGCCGAAACGACCAGAACGATGTTGGCCTGGATGTTGTTTTATATGCTGCTGGGTATTCTCTTCGCCTGTCTCGCCAAGCGCAGGCTCCGGCGGAACATTTTCTGACAAGTTCCGGAAAACCCGGAGACGTTTCCAGATTTCCTGCTCACTGTTTCAGGGCTATTCCACGGCGATTTTTTGATGTATAATCAATCGTATTAACCGACGACGATATTCAATTCAGGGGATTCGTGATGGATTGGAAAAAACGCGTAACTGTCAATCCCGACATTTGCCACGGCAAGGCTTGCATTGTCAATACGCGGGTTCCGGTTTCAGTGATCCTGGATAACCTTGCTGAGGGTCTGGCCATAGAGGAGATTCTCTCGGCTTATCCCTCGCTTGCCGCCGAGGACATCCAGGCCGCCATCGCATATGGAGCCGAATTGGCCAGGGAGCGCATTGTGCCGGCGACGGAAAGGACTGTTGGTTGAGATTCAATATAGACGAGAACCTGCCGGCCGATTTCGCCGAGGTGCTTCATTCCGCCGGACATGATGCGGCAACAGTCCTGGGACAGGGGCTTGGGGGGAAACCGGATTCGGACATTGCAAGTGTATGCCAGACCGAAAGCCGCATCCTGGTTACGCTTGATAAAGGATTCGCAGACATCCGCGCCTACCCGCCGGAAGAATTCCCAGGCCTGATGGTGCTCAGCGTTAATCGTCAGGATAAACCGTATCTGCTTGACGTATTTTTTAACGCCCTGCAACTTCTTGATACCGAATCTATCAAAGGACGTCTGTGGATTATCGAACCAAACCGGGTCAGGATCAGGGGGAAATAGGGGTTTTAAGTTAAGTAATGATTGTCGAGATGTTTGGGGACAAGGGCGGCGAAGCAGGCAAGGCGAATGGGTTGCCGATGCAGCCGGGCGATGTACCCAGGACATCGCAGCAGCAAAGATGCGACAAGAATTGCTTAAACTGCTATGAGTAAGGTGTCCCCGGAACTCTTTTCGGTCTCTATCCGGCAGGACGCCGGTGGTGTGTGACTGATTTTTCCGGCGATTTTTTCAAGGTGGTGGTCCGGGGCAGGTTCACCTTTTTTTCTGAATAATGAATGTTGAACCCTGGCACGGCAGGCGTGCCAGGGTTCAATATTCAACATTCTCTTTACCACTACAAAGGCGGGCCTGCCTGCTTAATCTGTCAGTTGCACAGAAGCCGGAAAATCTGGGCACACATCGCCGGTGTCTCGGCCCACAAGGACATTGCCTCGTGCGGATGAAGTCTGTATGCTCTTGCATCGCACCGGCCTGAATCGGTGTTCGAGCAGACCTTCTCAACGCGAAAGGACCTCTACGATGGGCGGATTTTTCGGCGTCGCATCCAAAGACGACTGCATCGACGACCTGTTTTACGGTACGGATTACCATTCCCACCTTGGCACGAAACGGGGCGGCCTGGCGGTGTGGAACGCAAGCGGCTTCACCCGTTTCATTCATAACATCGAAAACGCACAATTCCGCACGAAATTCGAAGACGACGTCCCGCACCTGAAGGGAAACACGGGTATCGGGGTCATCAGCGATTTTGAAGACCAGCCGTTAATAATAGGTTCACACCTCGGCACGTATGCCATCGTTACGGTCGGGGTGATCAGGAACGCCGACGAACTGGCCAAAAAGGCATTCGGAAAGAAGACGACGCACTTTTCCGAAATGAGCGGCGGGGAAATCAACCCCACCGAACTCGTCGCAACACTGATAAACCAGCAGGAGACATTCGCCGACGGCATCCGGAACGTTCTCGAATCTATCGAGGGTTCCTGCTCGCTGCTTCTGGCGACGCGCGAAGGCGTCTATGCCGCGCGGGACAGGCTCGGCAGGACGCCCGTCGTTATCGGAACCAAGCCGGGCGCGCGGGCGGCCACGCTGGAAACCTGCGCCTTTGCAAATCTGGATTACGAAGTGCATTCGTACCTCGGCCCGGGCGAGGTCGTGCGGATGACACCCGGTGGTGTCGAGCAGTTGGCCCCGCCGGGTGATAAGATGCAGATATGCGGGTTTCTGTGGGTCTATTACGGATATCCCGCCTCATGTTACGAGGGTATCAACGTCGAAGCCGCCAGGAACCGCTGCGGCGCATTACTGGCCAAAAATGACGACGTTGACGTCGATTTCGTGGCGGGGATTCCCGATTCCGGAACCGGGCACGCCATCGGATACGCCAACGCCGCCGGTATCCCCTACGGCAGACCGTTCGTCAAATATACGCCGACCTGGCCCAGAAGTTTCATGCCGCAGGACCAGGGTACACGCGACCTGGTCGCCAAGATGAAACTTATCCCCGTGCAGGAACTGATTCGGGACAAGCGGCTGCTGTTCTGCGAGGATTCCATCGTTCGCGGAACGCAGTTGAAGGACACCATCCGGCGGCTTTACGACAGCGGGGCGCGCGAGGTGCACATGAGGCCGGCGTGTCCACCGCTGGTCTATGGCTGCAAGTTCCTGAACTTCTCCCGGTCAAAGTCAGAAATGGACCTTGCCGCTCGCAAGGCAATCGCCGAAATCGAAGGCCAGGCCGACCAAGGCCTGGAAGAGTACGCCTGTCCCGGTTCCGAAAAATACTGCATGATGCTCGATAAGATCAAGGAGCGAATGAACCTGACCTCGCTGAAATACCAGACGCTGGATAACCTCATCGAAGCGATAGGCCTGCCGAAAGAGAAGGTCTGCACCTACTGCTGGAACGGCGCGGAAGAATAAGTCTGTAATTATGGGTGCCATGCCCTCACCCGTCTTCGGGGGTGGGCATGTAGGGCATCCAAAAACATGCTTACCCGCTTCGCGTGAAAGCATGGCACCCGGTCGCGCGGCTTGTGAGTTCATCTGTTGTTTTACGTTCGCCTTACGACTTCGCGTCGGGCTTGACTTTCACGTTCAACGTGAACGTTTTTGCTGCCGGCTTATTCTTCTCCCAGCCCCTCCTGTATTCCAACGTCAACTTGGCCGTGCCCGCTTTGGTCGCGGTGAAGGTGAAAACGTACTTTCCCCCGCCGCCGACGCGGTGCATCATAAGCCCCCTGCCTCTGCCGGGCGCAGGCATGGGAGGCTGGTCCGAAACATATTTCACCTTGCCGACCTGCCCAAGCGCATCGCCTTCGATTTTCCCGACCACCCACGAATAGCCGGTTGTCGCATTACCCTTCAGTCGAATGATGATTTCCTGCCCGACGGTAGCCGAGACCGTCTTACCGTTGAACGACTCGTCCAGTTTCAGCGGGGTGAGTCCGGACGATGCGGATTTCGCCGGCGAAGGCAGCAGCCTGCCCTTTTCCAGATTAATCGGCATCCCGCCGGTCAACTCCAGCATCCATCCCCGCACGTAAAACATTTGATAGTACTGCATCATGCCCCACGGCGTCTTGATGCGGTCGAGCATCTTCGCGCCGGCGATTTGATTCCCGTCATAAGTAAGCCCGCTGAACCGTCTTTCGCTGCGGGTGCCGACGGCGCGGATGGTGTACTGATATTTCCACTTGCCGGAGGTGTACGTGCCGGACTTTTTCGTGTCGATCTTCGCAGGCTTCGGTTCGGGTTTGCCCGGCGACGGCAGCAGTCGGCCTTTGGAATTGCGGGCCGACATCCAGCCCTGGTTCAATTGCCCCTTCTTTAGGCCGAGATACTGCATCACACCCCACGGCGTCTTGATGCGGTCCCACATCCTGGCGCCGGCTATGGGTTTCCCATCGTAGAACAACGATCCGATGCGCTCCATACCGCCCCTTTTGTGGGGGTGAGAGATACTAATGGTATAGTCATATTTCCACTTGCCGGATGTGTACGACGTATCGGGGTTTTTCCAGTTTATTTTCACCGGCTTTGGTTCGGGCTTGACCGGGGCGATTTTAGCGCCCTTCAGCGGCGAGCGGCAGTGTTCGCACTGGCCCAGTTTGGCCGAACACTTCCTGCACAACTTGTGCGCCCCGCTGCCAGTGAACCCGCCGCAGACGACGCACTGTCCGACGTTGGCGGGATACATCTTGCCCTTGCACTTCTCGCACAGTTCAGCTCCAGCCGGGGCGGCGAGTACCAGCACGGTCAACACGCTCAACGCAACAGCAATTCGTTTCATCGTTCTGCTCCCTTATCTAAGCGCACAATAATATCCCTATTCCCTGCAACATCTGATTAGACGCAAAGTTTATACATATGGTTTCAATGTTTTTAATAAATTTGTGAAATTCGTGGTCCATAAGCCCAGCCATTCGACTCGTGCTTCGTAGCGAAGAGCTTTGCTCTGCGAAGCCGCTACGCAAAGCAGAGTCGCTACTTCGCAGAGTAGCAATGGCTTGGCTTCTTTTTCAGTCTGCTTCAATCTGCCGAAATGACCGATTAAGGGGTAAATACGGGGCAACCCGCCGATGGCTCACCATGTAACCTGCGGTTGTTAAAGCACTTACATTCCTGGCCTGCCCTTTGCACACTCTTTTAAAAAGCAATCAGCGTTCAGCCGTCAGCGATCAGCCAGAGAAAAACGGCCTCCAATCAGTACGCTGAATGCTGATCGCTTCTTTTCAGGAGTATGCAATGCGTCTGGATAAACTGACAGTCAAGGCCTCCGAAGCGATAGCGGCGGCACAGGGACTCGCTTCAGAGCGAGGCCACGCCGCGGTCGGCCCGCTGCACCTTCTCGGTGCGCTGATAAGCCAGGAAGGCGGGATCGTCGCTCCGCTGCTGGAGAAGGTCGGCGTCGGCGCTGACCGTGTGCGCGAAGTGGCCGAAGCGGAATTGTCCCGCCTGCCGAGCCAGTCCGCCCAGGCCGGTATGGGCGCTGAACCCGTTCTCAACGAAGTGTTCAACCGCGCCGAGGCAGAGGCGAAGAAACTCGGCGACGAATACACCTCGACCGAACACTTTCTCCTGGCCCTGGCCGAGATTGATTCGCCGGCCAGGGAAATCCTCTCGACGCTGGGCGTGAACAGCGGCGCGATCCTCTCGGCGATGAAGGACATTCGCGGCTCGCAGCGCGTTACCGACGCAAACCCGGAAGACAAGTACCAGGCGCTGGAGCGTTACGGGATCGACCTGGTTGAGATGGCCCGCGCCGGCAAACTCGACCCGGTCATCGGGCGCGATGACGAAATCCGCCGGTGCATGCAGGTCCTCAGCCGGCGGACGAAGAACAATCCCGTCCTTATCGGTTCGCCCGGCGTGGGCAAGACGGCCATCGTCGAGGGCCTCGCCCAGCGGATCGTCAACGGCGACGTACCGACGGGACTGGCCGGCAAAAGCGTCATCGCGCTCGACATGGCTGCGATGCTTGCCGGGGCGAAGTTCCGAGGCGAGTTCGAGGACCGCCTCAAGGCCGTTATAAAGGAAGTCGTCGATGCCGACGGGCAGGTGATTCTCTTCATCGACGAGTTGCATACCGTCGTCGGGGCCGGCGCTGCCGAGGGCGCCATCTCCGCCGGCAACATCATCAAGCCGGCTCTGGCGCGCGGGCAACTCCGCTGCATCGGCGCTACGACGATTGACGAGTACCGCAGGCACGTCGAAAAGGACGCCGCACTCGAACGCCGCTTCCAGCCGATTCTCGTCGGCGAGCCGGACAGCGAAGAGACAATCGCCATCCTCCGAGGCCTGAAGGAACGATACGAAACGCACCACGGCGTGAGAATCACCGATGCCGCCCTGGTGGCCGCCGCTACAATGTCCAGCCGATACATCACCGACCGCTTCCTGCCGGACAAGGCGATCGACCTGGTAGATGAGGCCGCATCACGAGTGCGTATCGAAAACGATTCCATGCCGGCTGAACTGGACGAACTGCACCGGCGGGTTACTCAACTCCGGATCGAGCGAGAGGCGCTGCGGGCCGAAACCGACGCCGCCTCGGCTGAACGCCTTGACGGGTTGGAAAAACAACTGGCCGAGGCCGAAGAGACCGACCACGCCCTGACCGCGCGATGGGAAGGCGAGCGGAAGGTCCTCGCCGAGGCCAAGTCCGCCCGCGAGGCCATTCAGACCGCCCAGACCGAACTCGACCAGGCCCAGCGTTCCGGCGACCTGGAAGCCGCCGCCCGTATCCAGTACGGCGAACTTATCGAGTTGAACAAGCAGGCCGACGCCGCCGAGAAACGCCTCGCCGAACTGCACGCCAACGGCGCCGGCGCGCTGGTCCGCGAAGAAGTTACGCCCGACGAAATCGCCGAGGTCGTCGCCCGATGGACGCACATCCCGCTCGCCAAACTTGTCGAAGCCGAACGCGATAAACTGATGAATATGGAAGACCGACTGCATGAGCGAGTCGTCGGTCAGGATTTAGCCCTCCGCGCGGTCGCCGACGCCGTACGTCGAAGCCGGGCGGAACTGTCCGACCCGCGAAGACCCATCGGCTCGTTCCTGCTGCTTGGACCGACCGGCGTGGGAAAAACCGAACTGTGCAAGGCCCTGGCCGAACTGCTGTTCGATACCGAAGACGCCATGATCCGCATCGACATGAGCGAGTTCATGGAGCGCCACGCGGTCGCCCGCCTGATCGGCGCGCCGCCCGGATACGTCGGATACGAAGAGGGCGGCCGACTGACCGAAGCCGTCCGACGCAGGCCTTACAGCGTCATACTCTTCGACGAGATCGAAAAGGCGCACGCCGACGTCTTCAATGTCCTCTTGCAGGTGCTCGACGATGGCCGGCTGACCGACGGGCAGGGCAGGACCGTCGATTTCAAGAACACCATCATCGTGATGACCAGCAATATCGCCAGCCAGGTCGTTCAGGAACTCGCCGATAATAAGGCCGAGGACTGGGAGATCGAGGCCCAACTGACCGAGGCGCTCAAGCAGCATTTCAGGCCGGAGTTTCTCAACCGCATTGATGAGACGATCATCTTCCACACGTTGAGCAAGGAAAACATTGCCGCGATAGTCGGTATCCAGGTCAGCCACCTCGCCAAACGCCTGGCCGAGCGAAAAATAACGTTGGAAGTAACCCCCGAAGCCCGCAACCTCGTAGCCGAACTAGGCTACGACCCATCCTTCGGCGCAAGGCCGCTGAAGCGCATCATCCAGCAAAAACTAGAAAACCCCCTAGCCCAAAAAATCCTAGCCGGCGAAATCCACGACGGCGACAAAGTAACCGTCTCGGCTACAGGAAAGAGTTTCACGTTTGAAGTAGATTAGCCGCGAACAACGCGAACGAAAACAGAATTGTCCACGAATTACACGGATTACACCGAATTATTTCAAACGGCGGGTGGCACTGGCTGCTTGTCGCAACGTAGCGAAGATCCCCGTGAGGGCAGCCGGTGCTCGTACAAGTTGGGAACGGCCTGTGATAAAACACTTACTTGCAAGCAAACCGTACCACCCCCCGCTCAATCATCCTTGTCATTCCGACCATAGCAGGTACACATCAATTTGCCGAATGCTACGGAGAGATCATTGCGATCAACGCCATACTTCTCGGTTGCGTCATCAAGAGAAGTTCCGTTATGCCGCATGTTTTCTGCGCCTCCATTAAGCCTCTCGGAGTATTCTCGATCTTCTGGCTCATTGGACATAATCAAATTCTCCTTACAATTTTACTTCGGCAACAATTCTCAATGTACGATTTGGACAATCTCCTGCTGCCCTTTTCTCAAACAAATTCAGCTTACATCGCACTTATTCTTCGAGCGAAGTATTTGGATAATCGGTAAACCGTGTAGCCTACCACAACGACACCCGCAACAGGAACTAGGATCGGATGGGGTTTTTTGTATAACCACTTTCCAAGAGGTCTCATGCAATCCACAAAAATCGTACCATCTTCCGCAACACTGCCCCATTTGCTCATTTCTTTACTCCTCGTTCAAATCATTTCCACGATTCATTCAAGATCGATTGGCCGCTCGACGAATTCGCAGGGCGGGCCAACTGGCCGGTTGGTCCACCCTACGCCCGCTCCTCTATTCTCTGGCTACATTCGGGACAGAACTTGAAATCCTCTGATGCTAATTCCGCATCACAATTAGGGCAACGGACGGCATTATATTTTTTCCGAAGCATTGCAATGTGAATAACAGCAGGAATGGTTACTTTGTAGGATGGACCTGCTACGTCAATTGCGGTCCAAATTCCCATAACGGCAAGTCCTATCGGGCCACACAGAACGCTAGCCCCTTTTGACAGTGCACTATTTGTCGCAAACATTAGTCCGCGACCAATGACTTTTCTGGCCACCGCATTAGCCACAATTAGCATGGTTCTATACGAAGCAAATCCTCCTGCCCGAAAAAGCATCTGCGCGGTTAAGACGGTTCCGCCCTTTACACAGGCTTTATTTGAACTACTCAACTCATCACAAAGAGCTTTTTTCTCATCCTCCGACATTTTCTCCAAGGCTTTACTGAGAATCGTCGTCAAAATGGACTCTTCAATGGTTTCGATCTCCTGGTTTTTGTTGTAATGAGCCTTCATTACCTTCGCAACATCACAAACGATTTCATGATAAGAGGGACCTTCCCTTCGGAAAATATTCACGAATGAGTTTCCACCAAAGTCCCGGATTTCTTTGGCAATCAAATCAGCATATTGAGTGTGGTCAGGTTCGCATTTTTTAAATACCTCAGAAGTGGTTAGGCATTCGGACATCTTTTTCTTGAGATATTCAACCAAAGTATCCAAATCTTCTTTGATGGCGATCTCAAGAACTGGATTCAGGTCTTCATCAAAAATTTCTGTGTTTCTGTTCATAAATCTTCTCCTTCTGATTTTTGGTTCAGAAAACTTTTAATTCGCTTCTTGATGTACGATCGATCAATCCGTTTTTCTACGGGGGGGGTATTCACTGCCTCCTCAATGATTAATCTCACTACTTTATCTGGGAGGCGTTCATCTTTCGCTAGCTGCTTGACAGCGTAGGAAATTCTTACCCGTTCATCGAAAAAACCATTTTTCCCAAGGACGTAAAAAGGACACAAATTTTTTTGCTTTAGAGTTTCACGTCGCTTACGCTGCCTTTCGGCGTCCGTCATCGGTTTGTCGTTGATTGGTTTTCTACCCATCGCCCTTTCCTTTATTTTGTGATTCAATTTCGACCGCGTTACAATCACATAATAACGTGAGCATCACATTAGTCAAGTGACAAAATAATTATTTTTTTGACTTTTTTTAGATGGCAGCAGCGGGTGGCCGGGGCAAGAGTAGTGTGTTTAGTCCCTTGGGAGTTAAGGGGGCGTACGATGGTGGGCAACTACGCTGTCCGTTTTTTTGTTAAAAACGGAGCCGAACGGCAGAGCCGACTCTCGACATCGGCTCTGCCGTTCGGCTCTGTTTTTCAATAATCCGGCGGGAGGCCTGGGGATAGGGATTGGTTTTTTTCAAAGCCCCGTCGGGGCGGTCGTGAAGATTCCGAGACCCACGAACGCCCCGATGGGGCTTTGATTAAATGTGCGTCCGTTACCCAGGGCTTGCCCTGCCGGGCTGCGCC
>DAOWOP010000135.1 GCA_030642005.1 Planctomycetales bacterium | reverse complement strand
GTGATCATACCGCCGATACCGGCGGTGAAGGGTTTGTTCCACTGAAACGACCAATACGAAGCCACGCCGAACATGCCACAGACCTTGCCCTTATATTTGCTTCCCAATGCCAGGCAGCAATCTTCGACGACCGGGATGCCGTGTTTCCCGGCGATATCCATTATGGTATCCATCTCGAACGGGTAGCCGTAGGTGTGCTGGGCGACGATAACCTTTGTCTGCGGGGTAATTTTTTCTTCCAGAAGGTTCACATCCATGTTGTAGGTAACAGGCTCGATATCCACATAGACCGGTCCGGCGCCGAGATATTTGATTGGGTTGACGTCCATCACGCAGGTGTAGCCGGGCAGGATGACTTCGTCATCTTCTCCCACGCCCAAAGCGCGCAAAATTGCATACATCGCCACCCGGCCTTTCCAGAAGGCAAAGGCGTGCTCGACTCCCAGCCACTGGGCGAAGGACTCTTCAAATTTCGCTACTGCTCCAGCCTTCATGGTATCAGCCTCTACCCGGCAATGCGTTTATCAATTCAGTTTTGACGCTGGCGACTTGCTCATCCATCAGGTTCGCAAAGAACGGCAGGGCGATGGTGCGGGCGGCGATGCGCTCGGTTATGGGGAAATCGCCCGCTTTCGTGTTCAGCATATTCATAATATACGGCTGGGTGTGGATCGGCACGAAATAATTACTGCATCCGATGCCGTTATCCCGCAAATGCGCGATAATTGCGTCGCGGTCGGATTGTGAAAATTTATCGGCAAGGCGGATGACATAGACGAACCAACTCGCGTTTTCCCGCTCGGTCATTGGCGGGAGGTGGATTTGCTCGATGTCGGCCAGGGCGGCATTGTACATTTCGGCGGCTTGGCGGCGCTTGGCGAGGATTTCGTCAAGCCGGTGCATCTGCGCCTCGCCGAGCGCAGCGGTGATTTCGCTCATGCGGTAGTTGTATCCCAGCCGGGCGTGCGATAGCCAGGCCTCGGTCGCCCTGCCCTGGTTGCGCATCGAGACGCACAGGTCGCGGACTTCTTCGGAATCGGTAACGATCATTCCGCCTTCGCCGGTGGTGATCTGCTTGTTGGGATAGAACGCGAACGTGCCGCACTCGCCGAAGTTGCCCGCGGGCCTGTCGCCCAGAACCCCGCCGAGCGCCTCGCAGGAATCCTCAATCATCAGCAGGTTGTGCTTTTTGGCGATACGTTCGTATTCGTCGAAGTGGGCCATGTTACCGAAGACCTCGACCGGCAGGATGGCCTTTGTTTTGGGTGTGATAGCGGCTTCGATAGCGGCGGGGTCCAGGTTGTAACTTTCCGGATCGATATCGACAAAGACAGGTTTGGCGTGCTCGAACAGGAGGCAGTTGGTCGTGGCGACGAACGAGAACGGTGTTGTGATTACCTCGTCGGCCTCTCCTATGCCGAGGGCCTTGACGCACAGGTGCAGGCCGGAGGTGCCGGAATTGACGGCGACGCCGAATTTTCGCCCGGCGCGTTCAGCCACAGCCGCCTCGAACGCCTCGGTGTGCGGGCCTATGCTCAAACGGTCGGAACCGAGGACATTCGCCACGGCCCGGCGCTCGGAATCGGTAATATCGGGGTTGGAGAGAGGGATATTGTTTTGGCTCACGGATAATCCTTACGTATTTTTTTTACTTTTGCGTAACACCCACGGAACGCAGTCCGCGGGCTTGGCCCGAAGGCGGATTTTGCGGGTCGTATTCCGGTACGAGTCGCTTCAGGACGGCGATGATTTTACCTCGGTCGGAGCAGTTCACCAGCACCTGGAGTTCATCCAGGACCTGCTGGATGCGTTCCCATTCGACGATTCGGTGTTTCCAGGTTTTGACTTTCGGGTGGACGGTGGGGACGATGTCTTCGCCGGCGGTGCGGAGTTCCTCGAAGAGTTTTTCGCCGGGTCGGACGCCGGAAAAGACGATGTCGATGTCCTCGCCGACTTTCATTCCGCTGAGCGTTATCATATCGCGGGCAAGATCGACGATTTTTACCGGTTCGCCCATATCCAGCAGGAATATCTCTCCGCCTGCGCCGGTGGCGGCGGCCTGGAGGACCAGTTGCGATGCCTCCGGGATGGTCATAAAGTACCGCGTCATCTCCGGGTGAGTTACGGTAACAGGCCCGCCCCGGCGGATCTGGCGTTCGAAGGTCGGCACGACCGAGCCGGATGACCCCAGCACGTTCCCGAACCGCACGGACTTGAACTGCGTTGGGCAGCCGGCGTGCCCGTTGAGCGACTGTGTGTAAATCTCGGCTACACGCTTGGTCGCGCCCATTATTGATGATGGATTGACTGCCTTGTCGGTCGATATCTGGACGAATTCGCTCGCGCCGAACTCACAGGCGGCGTCGGCGACGTTTTTGGTGCCGAAGATGTTGTTTTTGACGGCCTCGCACGGGTTGGTTTCCATCAGCGGGACGTGCTTGTGAGCGGCGGCGTGGACGATGACATCAGGCCGCTCGGACTCAAACATGTTCATTACCCGCGTCCGATCATAGATGTCGCAGATAATCGGTGCGATGTTGGTGTCCGGGAAGTCCCGCCGCAGTTCACTCGTGATGTCGAACAGGCCGTTTTCCGCCTGTTCCAGCAGTATGAGTTTGGCTGGAGCGAACAGGCAGATTTGCCGGCACATTTCCGAACCGATGCTCCCGCCTGCGCCGGTAACGAGTACCCTGCGACCGTTGATGAATTTTGCCACCGCGTCGGTATCCAGTTTGACCGCCTCCCGCCCGAGCAGATCGTCGATCTGGACCTTGCGGAACTGGCTGACGATGAATCGCCCGTCGATAAGCGCGTCCATTGACGGGAGTGTCTGGAATTTCAGTTTCGTTCCCTGGCAGGTCTTGATAATCCGCCGCAACTCTTTCTGCGTAGCCGAGGGAACAGCGATGAGAATCTCGTCGATATTTTCTTCTTCTTCGCAAATCCGCTTTATGTCGGCGACTGCGCCCAGGACCGGCACGCCGTGGATGAATATGCCTTTTTTTGTCGGGTCGTCATCGACCAGCCCGACGACGCGGTAGCGTTCCGTTCTCATCCGGTGAATTTCCCGCAGCAGTGCTTCGGCGGCGTTGCCGGCGCCGATGATAAGGACTCGCCGGACGCCGTCGGCCGAGGCCGGTCGCAACTCCTCGCGATAGAACCTCACTCCCAGCCTGGCGGTGCAGACCAGAAAAACCGTCGCCAGAAAGTCCAATAACATCACCCCCTGGCTGTAAGTCTTGAGGATAGGCTCCTTGCCAAGTTGCCTGGGAAGCCAAAAGAACACCCCGACCGTTACATAGGCCACCAGCAGGAACAACCAACTGGCTATGAGAATGTTAACCACGTCGCGGATACCCGCGTACCGCCACCACCCCCTGAACAGTTTCATCCAATGGAAGATAATGGACTTGACTATAAGAACGAACGGCAGCTGCATCAGATACAGTCTTACGAACCAGTTGCTCAGGTCCGCTTGTCGGTAGGCCGCCTCAAACCAGACCAGATACGCCAGCAGCAGCGCCAGGGCGAACAGGATATTATGGGTCAGGAGGTTGAAGGCCAGGTGGTGGCGAACTGCCATGCCGGCACAGCGGGCGAGGAACCCGCCGCGCGGTCTGTCGGCTTCTGGTTTTGAAATCCCATCACTCATGCCCGGGCACTGTGAACAGACCTATATCCTTATCGCAATTAGACTTATCGGGCCGCCAAGAGGCAGCCTTTAATAGTGTAACGCACTGCTTTTCAGTATCTTTCAGGGTTTTTCTCGGCATCCGAATAACGATTCGCGCCGGTGGATTGGAATATCTTCGCCGCAATCTGACGGCGGATCATTTTTTATCCTGCCCTTTTTTCTGTGTGTTCTTTTTTTCCGGCGCCTGATTGACGGCGCTGCGGTCGGCCGGAGCGGTAGTCGGTTCCCGGCGTACCGCCGCCTCCTTACCGCCTGCCGGACGGTCCCGACCGGTTGGGGCGGGACGGGCCGGTTTCGTGGCGCCCGGCAGAGCGCCCTCTACCTTACCGGCTGCGACCATGCCGTTCCAGAAGGTTTCAACGGCTTCTCTTGTCGCGCGATCGTCCTTGCCGGCGTCCCATGCCCGCCGGAGCACCTTTGCAGCGTCGGCCTCGTCGCCGTCGAAATACCGGAAATAAGCCAGCAGCAAAGACAGGTCCGCCTCGGCGTAAGGCTTCCTGGCCTCCTGTTGCAATTTACCCATCTGACCGACGAACGTTTCAGTCCGCTCATAGAACAGGCGGACACGCAAAGACACCAGGGGCAGTTCCGGGAAATGCTTCAAGGTCCGACGCAGGTGATACGCAGCCGAGTAGTAACGCCCCATGGCGAAATATGTGTGAACCAGGCTGAGGTGGCTTTCCGGTAGATATCGCCCCATGGCGATAGCGACGTCGAAGGCGTCCGCGGCCTCCACGTATCGCTCCGCCCGGAAGGCCTGCTCGCCCTGCTGCATGTGTTTTTGATACCGGCTTGGTTCGTCCGGCACAAATGAGGCAATCGGCTTGGTTTTTTTGGGCTTCGTGGTGCTCGTGGTGGTAGTGGTGCGTCCCATTTTGGATGACAGGCCGGGCTGGGTGTCGGAGGTTGTTGCGATGTATCCGGCGCCGGCGAGGGAGCCTCTAGGTCGGCCCGGATCGCCCGTTACTACAGGCAAGGCAATCTTTGTGCCGCCGTAAGTTCGCCCCTTCAGGCCGGCGAGTTTGGGCAGGCTGGTCCCAAGTGTGCCCGCTCCGGCCCCGGCAGCGCTGCGACGGAGATTATAATTGCTTACGAGGGAACTTGTCAGGATGCCTTCGGACCCGCCAGCACTTGGCTGCTTGAGGCCGCTCACGCTGGAGGAATAGGTTGAAAAACCGCCCCCGACGGTACTGAGGCCGCTGACGCCAGGCGTTTTCCATCTGTGCCGGCTTCGGGCCTGGGCAAAGGCTGCGACGGGCCAGAGCACCAGCGCGACTGTCCCTGCAAGGCACAGTCTCTTCCATGCAGTTACCATACCATTCTCCTGCTCTATTATACGACCAAAGCATCTCTTGAGCCTCAATCTTTTTCGTGATATTTTAATACCATGGATGAACGCCGAAAAGCCGAACGCTGGTAGCGAGGTGCAATGTGGATATTGGAAAGACATCTTCTTCGAGCGTGCTGATTTTCCTTTTACTGGTTTTTCCGGTGGCTGCGACTGCTCTGCCGGTCTCGGCGGCTGAGGTGCTTATCGAAGGCTTCGAGAAGGCCGAAGACCTGAAGACGTCGGGCAAAGTTGCCCTGGTCAAGAATGCCGACGCCGTAACTGAGGGCGCCGGCGCTCTGGAGTTGTCGGCCGATGCAAAAGTTACGATCCCAATTCCCGCCGGGGCTATAAGCAAGGTCGGGTGGCTGAAGATCGACACGTTCGAGGTCCAGCCGGTAACGGCCTCGCTTCGGGTGTCGGTCAGGGACGTTCTTTCTCGTCAGGGATATATCTCGCCGGGCAGGGATACGCTGGCTGTTCCGCTTGGGCTGGCGTGCCGGACGTACCGCGGCGCCTGGCCCAGGAAGCCTGTTATCCTCGAGTTGCACAATTCCGGCCGCCATCCGATCATTATTGATAACGTCCGGCTGGTTACTCCGGCCGAGCCGCCGGCGGGGGTGATACTGCTTGATTTCGGACCGCCCAACCAGGTGCTCTGGCCGGGGTTCGCCCCGGCCGGCGCTGAAGGCACGGTCATCGCCTGGAGCGGAAACCACGAAATCAGATCCTATGCAAACCGCTATCCCGATCCGCTGCTGGGCGATTTTTCCGGCAGAGGGATGGGACACAAGCAACTGGAGACCATCACTCTGCGAAGCGAAGGGCGAGGCGTGGCGTGGGCGTGGCTGACCCACTACGGTTATTACTACTCGTCTCCCGTGGAGTACACCGCCGGGATTAACCGCAAGTCCGTCCTTCGCCGCCGGTTCTCGCCCTCGCGGATGCTCTCGCCGGAAGGACTGCTCCGTGGTAAAAACGAGCCTTGGACGGCTGAATGGTTCGACAAGTCCTTCACCCCGGCGGTTGTATCAGGGGTCGAATTCTCACTGAAGGCGGAGGAGAATCGGCTCGAAATGGTTAATTGCCAGTTGGCGGCGCTTATCATCGCGCCTCGCAAAGCGCAAAATGCGACCCGCGCCTACGTCAAGCAACTGGAGCAGGACCTCCAGCGTTACCGCAGGCAATTCGTCCTGGCCACCCAGCATCATCTCCGCTGCGACGTAACGCCGACGGAAGATGAGACAAGAGCCGGTTCCATCGTTTTCTGTCCGCCTCGCGACGAGTGGTTCAGCCGCACACATCTCCCCAAGGCCGAACATCGCGCCGGTGTTCTCAAACTGACGGTCGCCGCCGGTTCCGCGACGACAGCGGCGCTGGCTGCGGTGCCGTGCAAAGACGGCAAACTATTCCATGCCCGCATCGACGCCCTGCGAGATCCCGGAAAGGGTTCCATCTCAAAGGCCGGTATGGGACTCTACGCCCTCGATACGATGCCGGTGGTTACAGACGCCTGCGTGAACTACCAGCCGTTCCTTCCGGCGCGGAATTTCCGCAATGTTCGCGCCGGCGGCGTGTACTGGTTCGTCCTGCGGGTAAAAGTGCATGAGCGGACACGCACCGGCAATTACAAAGGAACCATCCGCGTTACTCTCGACCGGACGGATGCGAAAATTCCCGTGGAACTTGAGGTTGTCAACATCGGCATGGGCAGGCCCGACCGGAAGCGGACCTTCGCCGTTATGAGCACAGGGGATTGCTTTGGGGTATATCGTTCGCTGAAAAACATCCTGCCCGTCCGGCGCCGGAAAAAGGCGACCAGGAACATACTCACCAGGCTGTACGACGCCGGATTTAATTCTGTGATGATCAACGGCCCGTCAATGTCGCAAAAACTGGAACTATCGCCGACTCCGATGTCGCATAATTTGCGGAACTATCCGCGTCCGGATCGGCCGGGCAAAATGCTGGTCAATCTGGGCGCTGTGTACTGGACGTTGAACCATCAGCGGGTTCGGGCGGGGACCGCCCTGTACGCCAACAAGACCCGCGATACAGTCAGGTTATGCAGCGACCTGGCGGGCAAGAGCAAACTGGCCGATTACGCGCTATACTGCGGGCACGGATGGGACGAGAAGACGCTCTTGGAAGTCGTCGGGAAGGCCTTGGCTGTCCGCCGGGCCAGGGACGGCAAACCGGCTGTCAGCGTTACCGCCTCGCGCCTGATCAGTATGGCCGCCGGCTCGCGGGCAAGGCTGCTGGCGGCGGCCGATACGTTGATCTGCACGCCCAATCACAAAGACCTTGGCGGCATCGGCGAGGAGTTTAAAAAGACCG
>DAOWOP010000266.1 GCA_030642005.1 Planctomycetales bacterium | reverse complement strand
CTCCTTGCTGTTCTGTCTTCTCTCGATTCAGCCGGTACCGTGGTCGCAAACACCGCGACCACGGTACCGGCTTATCGGGCCTACTTCCGCTTTCGCCTCAGCAGTCCGGCAGCGCCTATGAGCAGCAGGGAAAGCGCGCCTGGTTCGGGTGTCAGTGCCAGACTGTGGAAGCCTCCTCCGGCGATATCGACGAAGCCGTCGCCGCCGGGCGTGTCGCCGACCTGGTCATCGGTGTCCCTGCCCCATGAGACGATGGAGCCGTCGGATTTCAAGGCCAGACTGTGGTTGCCTCCCCCGGCGATACCGACAAACCCGCTTTCGGTGGGCGTGTCGCCGACCTGGCCATAGAAGTCGGAGCCCCATGAGACGATGGACCCGTCGGATTTCAAGGCCAGACTGTGCCAGCTTCCCCCGGCGATATCGACGAAGCCGCTTTCGGTGGGCGTGTCGCCGACCTGGCCATAGTCGTCGTCGCCCCATGAGACGATGGACCCATCGGATTTCAAGGCCAGACTGTGGTAGTTTCCCGCGGCGACACCGATGAAGCCGCTTTCGGTGGGCGTGTCGCCGACCTGGTCAAAGCCGTCGTCGCCCCACGAGACGATGGCCCCGTTGGATTTCAAGGCCAGACTGTGGCCGTATCCCGCGGCGATACCGACGAAACCGGTTTCGGTGGGCGTGTCGTCGACCTGATCACAGTTGTCCCTGCCCCATGAGACGATGGCCCCGTCGGATTTCAAGGCCAGACTGTGCCAGCTTCCCCCGGCGATATCGACAAAATCGCCGCCGACGGGCGTGTCGCTGACCTGGTCATAGTTGTCGTTGCCCCATGAGACGATAGCGTCTGCCCGGGCGAAGCTCGCCGCCGGAAGCACAACAGCAATCACAACAATCGCCGCGCCGATAATGAAAGATTTGAAAGTTCGCTCAAACATGCTTTTCTCTCCTTAAATTGAAAGGTACTGTCCTCTCTCGATTTCTTCAGCCGGGTGCCGCGACCGCCACAAAGTCAAGTGCAGCAAAACCGCCGCTCCCAAAGTGGGCTGGAGCAATCGAGCAATCGAGCAATCGAGCAATCGAGCAATCGAGCAATCGAGCAATCGAGCAATCGAGCAATCGAGCAATCGAGCAATTACGAATATACCACGATTTGAGACTTTGTCAAGGAAAATCACCTCTCAAGGAGATGGGATTACGGTGGTATTATTCGCTGGTGCGTTTGATGTCAGCGCCGAGAGCGGCGAGTTTGGTCTCTATCCGCTCGTAGCCGCGGTCGATGTGATAGACCCGGCTGATGGCTGTTGTTCCATCCGCCGCCAGGCCTGCCAGTACCAGCGCCGCCGACGCTCGTAAGTCGCCGGCCATTACCGGCGCGCCGACCAGACGCTTTACGCCGGTAATAATGGCGGTCGGACCTTCCTTGCGTATGTTCGCGCCCATCCGCGCCAGTTCCGAAACGTGCAGGAAGCGGTCGGGGTAAATCTTCTCGGTAATTACGCTGTTTCCACCGGCCAGACATAAAAGCGCCATCAACTGGGCCTGGAGGTCCGTGGGGAAGCCCGGATACGGCTGGGTCGTTACGTCGGCGGCTGAAATCCGCCGCCGGCAACTGACAACGGCCCCGCCGTCGTCTTTCTCAATGATGACGCCGATCTGTCGGAGTTTATCGACAACGGCCATCATGTGGTCCAGCCGGACCTGCGAGAGTTTTACTTCCCCGTTTGTAATGGCTGCGGCGATCATGAAAGTCCCGGCCTCGATGCGGTCGGGTATGATGCGGTGTGTTGTTCCGCGGAGGTTATCGACGCCTTCGATTATTATTCTCGGCGAGCCTGCGCCGGTAATCTTCGCCCCCATTGAGTTGAGGAAGTCCGCCAGGTCCTGCACGCCCGGCTCGCAGGCGGCGCACTCGATGACGGTGCGCCCTTCAGCCAGCGTCGCCGCCATCATGATGTTGGCCGTTCCCGTAACGGTCGAGCCGAAAGGCCCGCCGAGGAAAATCTCCGCGCCCTTGAGGCGCTTGGCCTTTGCGACGATGTCGCCGCCCTTCAAGTCGATCTGTGCGCCCATCGCTTCGAGTCCGCGGAGGTGAATGTCGATCGGGCGTGAGCCGATGGCGCACCCGCCGGGCATCGCCACGCGGGCGTAGCCTCGCTTCGCCAGCATCGGCCCTAACACGCAGATACTCGCACGCATCGTACGCACCAGGTCGTATCGGGCGTGGGAGTTTTTCTCGCCGGCGACTTCCAGTTCTATTGAGTCGTCGTGTTGTTTCGTCTCAACACCCAATTCACCCAGCAGGGCCGAAAGTGTCGATACGTCGGCGACCCCCGGCAGGCCCGTCAGCCGGCTCGGCCCGTCGGCCAGCAGGCACGCCGCCATTATCGGAAGCGCCGCGTTCTTCGCCCCGCCGACAGCTACCTCGCCCCGCAGCCGACGTCCGCCTTGAATGATAAACTGGTCCATTAGTTAGTGCTCCACGGGAAGATGATACTCTGTTGGGTGGCACGGTCAAGTCGAAGACTTGGCCGTGGCGTCTTCAGTTGTACACACCACGGCAAATAAGATGTTACGGACTCCTAGTATGACAGCGCTACCTTCTCAATAGCCCCAGATGGGGCGGTCGTTTTTAGCCCAGGGCGCAGCCGAAGGCAAGCCCTGGGAAAGGGATTTTCTTATTTTTAGCCTCGTAGAGGCGATCGTGTGCCTACGACCGCTCCTACGGAGCTTCAATACATCATACTTTCCCCCAGGGCT
>DAOWOP010000128.1 GCA_030642005.1 Planctomycetales bacterium | reverse complement strand
GCCGACAATGGCGCAGTTTACGTACGGGTGGGCCAGCGTCGCAGCGAGGATGAGTTGGACGATTGACATATCGTATTTTTCGGCGATTGGCGCCAGGGACCGCACGGCGGCGGCGAGGTCCTTGAACTTCTGACCGACGAAGCGGTGGTTATCGGCCCGAAGGTCGGTGAATGTCTCCGAGCCGTCGTATTTGCCCGTCAGCAGACCGTGGGAAAGCGGGCTGAACACCATTACGCCGATGTCCTCTGCCGCACAGTACGGCAGTACGTCCGATTCGATCTCGCGGTCGAGCAGGCTGTACCTCGGCTGGGCCGTTGAATAGCCGCCTGACCGCCAGGCCAGACGCATCTGCTCGACTGTGAAATTGCTCACGCCGTAGCAGCGTATCTTGCCGGCCTGGCGTAATTTCTCCATCGCCTCGGTCGTCTCGTCCAGCGGCGTCAGCGGATCGAAGGAGTGGAGTTGGTACAGGTCGATGTAATCCATCTTCAGGCGGCGGAGCGAGTTTTCGCACTCCTCGATGACGTACTTGCCCGACAGGTCAGGATGCCGTCGTCCGTCCTCGTAGAAATGCCAGTAGAGTTTGGTCGCCAGGACGACCTGGTCTCTGGGAAGTGTCGCCAGGGCTTCGCCCATGACCTGTTCGGAAAGCCCGTCGCCGTAGGCGTCGGCGGTGTCGTAGAAATTGACGCCGACCTCGAACGCGCGGCGAATGGCTTCGACGACCTGCTCGGCCGGAATGTCCCCCCAGTATTTCGGCGACAGTTGCCACGAACCATAGCAGATCGGCGAAACCTCCAACCCGCTTCGTCCCAGCCTGATGCGATTGTTCATTCCGTTCTCCTTTCTGCGGTGGTAGTATAACCGTTTCAGAGACACGGTTCAATTTAAGGTAACATTTTATGATGCAAAACGGCAGCCTGATACGTTTTACGAAGATGCACGGTATCGGTAATGATTTCGTTTGCGTGGATTGTTTATCGCAGTCTGTGGACGAATCGTCCGGGCTGGCGCGGATAATCTGCGACCGGCATTTCGGCGTCGGTGGCGACGGGCTTATCCTTATTCTGCCGTCCGAGCAGGCCGACGTGCGGATGCTGATGTTCAATGCCGACGGCAGCGAGGCCGAGATGTGCGGCAACGGCGTTCGCTGCGTGGCAAAGTACGCCCACGATCACGGCCTGTCGCGGGCCAATCCGCTGCGGGTTGAAACCGCTGCGGGAGTAAAGACAATCGAACTGCACCTCGACGACGCCGGCAAGGTTGCCGCCGCTACGGTCGATATGGGTGAGCCGATCCTCGACCCGCCGGCCATTCCGGTCAACATCCCCCAGCAGCACGTAATCGACCTGCCGATCCGCACCAGCAAGCGGGTCTTCAGGATGACCTGCGTCTCGATGGGCAACCCTCATGCGGTGATGTTCGTCGATGATGCAGCCGAGGTCCCTCTGGAGCAGGTCGGGCCTGAACTGGAGAATCATCCGCTTTTTCCCCGGCGGATTAACGCTCACTTCGTGCAGGTGCATTCGGACGCGGAGGTAACGATGCGGACATGGGAGCGAGGCAGTGGGATTACGCTGGCGTGCGGGACAGGAGCATCGGCTGTGTGTGTCGCAGGCGTGCTGACCGGGCGGACCGGCAGGAAAATCCTCGCACACCTGCCCGGCGGAGACCTGAACCTCGAATGGCGGAAGGACGATAATCACGTCTATATGACAGGTCCGGCGACGGAGGTCTTCAGCGGCGAGTTTTAATTTCCGATTTCCAATTTTCAATTTCCAATTTAGAAGAAGAAAAGAGGCGGAGCGCCGTAATCGCGGCGTTTGCGGCTACTTGCCCATCTTTTTCTTCTGTTCAATCGGAAATTTTTTATTTCAGGTCGGATTTCCCTTGCGGCGTCGTTTGCCTGCTCTACCATACCCGCTTTGACGCCGGGCGAGGCCCGGATGGAAGGAAGTCATGGCCAGGATTCGATCCGCCCAATCCGTAGTTGTTCTGCGATGGCGGCGCTCACCGCTGGCGCTCTATGTAGCCAGTTTTTTATATTGCCTGAAGGTCGGCATTCTCATGATCGTCTGGCCCTGGCGGATAATGAGCCTCGGCGGCGGGAGCATGGCGGTCGGCGCCGTAGGCGGGTTGTGGATGGGGGGGTACGTCCTGTGCTGCTTGTTTCTCGGCCCACGTGCCGAACGTTTCGGGGTCAGGCGCCTGGTCATGCTGGCGGCGGCGGCAAGCGCAGTCAATGTCATTCTTATGCCCATGACGTCGTCGGTGGCGGTACTGCTTGTCTTGTTGGCGCTGGAGGGCGCGATTGAGGGAATGATGTGGCCTCCAATCACAGGCTGGCTGTCCTTCGGGCAGGAGGGGCATCGCCTGAACCGTCGCCTGGGGATGTTCGGTATCAGTTGGTCGCTTGGTGCGTTCTTTGGCATGTGGCTGGGCGGACTGTTGTGGAGACCTCACGGCGACCTGTATCCGTATCTGGCGTTCGTGGTTGCGTCGTGCGCCTCAATTGGTACGTTTATCATGGCGGCAAGCGCACGAAAACAGCATCCATCCTCCATGCCGGCAGGGACGGTCGAAACGGCCGGAACGGCCGAAACGCTCGAAGCCGAAGCGAAAAAAGTTTCCATTTTTCACTGGATGGCCGTTGTCGGCGGGGTAATCGCCGGGATGACCAGCGGCGTAATTCGGTATCCCATAGTGTCGTTGATGAAATCAATGTCGCTGGGGCCGAACATCCACGGGCAAATCGCCGCCGCCGTTACCATAATGATGACGTGCGGGCTGTTTCTGATGGGAAGAACGACGCGCTGGCACTATAAGCGGGCCTTCTTCTGGATAAGCCAGATCGTCATGGCTGCGGCGGTCTGCGCCCTGGCCTTCAGCAGGAACGGATGGGAACTGGCGATCTATTCGGTTATCGCATCGCTGGGCATAGCGGTCCTTTTCGCCTCCGACCTGTACTACAGCCTCACCGGCAGCACGCGCAGGGCGGCGAGCGTAGCCTGGCGTGAAATTCGTGTAGCAGCCGGTTATGCCGTCGGCTCGTTCGGCGGAGGGGCGCTTATCGGACTGGTTGGCCGGTTCGCCGGATACCAGACAAGCCTGCGTGCGGTCTATCCCATTATGGCGGGTATCATAGTCGCAGCCGTGCTTGCCCAGGCCGTAATCTATTATCGCTCTTCCCGAAACCCGACGCGGGAAGAGAAAGATCACGAAAATTGAGATAACCTCTCTCCATGCCGCACATTACAGAATATCCACCATGTCCGCGAAACAGCCAAACTTGCGGAAAATACGCGTAATACCGCGAGCCTGTGAAAAAAAGTCCGAATTTTTATCGTTTTTCCTTGACAGATCGGGATTCCGTGTTATAATTCGGAGAGCATTGAAGAAGTTTGCTCGGAGATGCTCTGCTCGCTGTGCTCAGTAATGCTCTGCTCAAAAACGCTTAGCTTATAGTAAGGAGGTCTATTATGCTTCGCTCTATTTTGGTTTCTTCCGTAGTTGTCGTTACCCTTGTGGTGCTTTCTGTTGGCACTTTTGCTTCCGGCGCTATCATTGCGAATATGGACAATGTTTCGTACACCATCGAAGAGGTTGAGGCCGCTGGGGGAATCCAGGTCGGAGACAAGCTCTTCAGCGACTGGTGCGTAACCGACACCCAAAGCGTGGGCGCCATCGCTCCGGATGCCAGTGAGATCGTGGTAACGGGAATTCAGATCGACGGAGATTACGGTCTGCGATTTAACAGCGGTTGGTCCGCACCCGCCGGACAATTGGCCGACTCCACGATCAAATTCAAGGTCTCCATCGTTGAGCCATGGCTGTCGCAGGGATGGTTGATTAAAGACAACGCTTTGTGGATGACGGCATTCGGCGTTTCCAACAACACGGACGCCGGTGCTGTTTCAGTCTCTGAGAATGTCTATGCTTTCGATCCGTACCTGGGATATTCAAAGCCAATCGCCAACAAGTTTGTGTATTATAAAGATGACGATGATAACCTTCTGTACGAGGAAAAAGACTTCGTTGATGACATGGGCGTTCCGATCGCTCTGACTGAGATATGGGTAATCAAGGATGTCATTGCCTATGGCGGCGTCGGTGCCGTAGGCGTAGCCCACATCAGCGAGTTCTTCCAGACCTTCAGCCAGGTTCCCGAACCGGCGACAATGGCGCTGCTGGGCCTGGGCGGCGTAGGACTGCTGCTGAAGCGAAGACGCCGCTGAATCGGTGCGTTATGTAACTAATTTACCAGGCCCGGTCCGGCGAGAAGGCGAACCGGGCCTTTCTTATGCGCCGGATAGAGTTTGCGGCAGGGACACCCCTTTGGCTCCCGCATAAAAGATCATTTCTTTCGATTCGAGCCTTGCATTATACCGATAACAGGTGTAGGATAATCGTAGTGGAAATGTAGTGGAATCGTAGGACAAAGGGACAAGCAAGCGGCTGTTCGCTCGTCAGGGCGAAGCCCGCCGTAGCCCGGCCGTCCCAATGGGAGATTGCGTTATGAAGTTCATACCGTCAAGAGATTTACGTATCCGTCCCGGGCAGGTCTGGAAGCAACTGCGGAAGGAAAGGGAGTTGATTATCACGTCCAACGGCAAGCCTGTGGCGCTGATGGTTCCGGCGGATGACGAATTCGAGGAAAGTCTGCATGCCTTGCGTGGTATTCGCGCCAAGGCCGCGTTGCGAAAGCTTCAGGAGCAGGCGGCGGCGAAGGGTTTGGATAAGATGACGATGGAGGAGATTGACGAGATAATACGCAAGTCGCGGGAAGAACGTAAGGCCAGTCATAAATGAGGATCGTTTTAGATACCAACGTTTTAGTGTCCGCTGCCCTTTCCCGTTCTGGTTTCCCTTACGAGGTGACGGAACTCGTCTTTGACCGCGAGGTTGAAACCGTTGTCGATGAACAAATACTCCGGGAGTACAGGGAGGTGATGAACCGGTCGCGGTTGGGGATTGACCCCCATATAATAAAGACAGTAATGGCTTTCTTTGAGATGTCGGCTGTTCGTGTAGATGTGGAACCGTTGTCTGTGGAATTACCGGATCCGAGTGATCGTATGTTCATGGAGGTGGCGATTTCCGGCCTTGCCGATTGCATCGTTACGGGCAACAAGCGCCATTTCCCCGCCAAGGCCTGCCGAGGCGTTCGCATCCTCTCACCGGCGGAGTTTATCAGGGAATTCCCGCAGAGAAAGTAACATTCAATCAGCCGGACGCCGGGGCGGGATAAAATATTTGCGGCGGCGGATTTTGTCTGCAACACTACGCTCGGTTAAAACGCCAATATCAAATCAATCTATCGAAATCAGGTTGTTCGTTACAGGAGTCATTTAAATGCCTGAATTGCCGGAAACGATGCTGGAAGAATCGCCTGATACCGCCGGTCGCCCCGGTTGGCCTGTTGCAATCGGTGTGATGTCCGTCATTTTTGCGGGGTTTCACCTGTTAGGATATATCGGTTTCTGGTTGGTGGTCCTGGCTGGTATGGGAAACCCGGATTCTTCTGCAACTCAAACTCAGCCGGACTGGCTTGGCAGCCTTTACATGGCGGCGGCGATAGGGAAATTCCTGGCGGTGATTTTATTGCTTATCGGTGGTATCCAACTTATTCGTTGCAGACCGGTCGCGCAAACGCTTTGCGTAATCTACGGACTTGTAGCCTTGGCGTGTTACGGCGGTTCGATAGCGATTTATCTCATGATCTTTTCGACTGCTTTTGATGATGCAGCGGTGGTGCTGATTGCACTTCAGGCCGTCGGCGTCGTCTATGCCGCCTTCATACTTATATGGTTCTTACGGGCTGGGAGCAGGGATCAGATAAACATATGGAAGGTCCGGCGGCAACAGCGTCAGGCTGGGCTGAACCCATACGCCGGCGATTACGCTCAGGCTTTTTCGTCGCCGGAGCCTCAATCTTTGTTGCATACCGAGGCCGGTCCGGAAGCAATCGCTCCGCCGCCGGCTGTCGAAGGTGCTGATGATATTGAACCGGGCGATTCCCACCCGGAATTACAGGATCATTCGATTGACCAGAAGGCCCTCTCGAAATTACAGAAGCAGTTTGATAACGGCGCGAAATGGTTCTACTGGATTGCGGGGCTGTCCATTGTCAATTCGGTTATTTTTCTCATGGAGGGCGGCGTCAGTTTTGTCGTCGGGCTTGGAATAACGCAGATAATTGCCGGTATCGGCATAGCCCTTGCTAAAGAAGTCGGGCCTGTGGCGAGATATGTCGCGTTTGCGTTTGAGGTTGTTGCAGCCCTGGTGTTCGTTCTTTTCGGATACTACGCGCTGAAGAGGCATCGTTGGGCCTTTATTACCGGAATAGTGTTGTACACTCTTGATTCACTGATCTTTCTTGCCGTGCGGGATTGGTGGAGTTTCGGATTCCACGTGTTTGCACTGTTCGGCCTGTTCGGCGGGATGAACGCAGCGCGAAAATTGCGAGAGATCGGATACCGGAAACCGGCGACGAACCAGCCGCCCCGGCAGGTTCCTTCGGATGACCGAGGAGGGTAAGCCGTGTGCCGCGGCACACGCCTCTCACCGGCGGAGTTTGTCGGGGGATATGCCCGCGTTGAGGCATGTGGAAAGTCGAGAATTATTGACCACAAAATCTCCGGATACGGTAGAATTCAGTATGCGGAATGGAGATATGGATATGAAAACAATGAAAATCACAGCCGAGTTAATCACCGAGGAAGAAGGGGGCTACACCGTGTTTTGTCCCGAACTTGATATTTACACTCAGGGGGAAACTGAGCAGGAATGTCTCGACAACCTCCGAGAGGCCGCCGAACTTCATCTCGAAGAACTGGGCCATCAAGCCGCTATCCGACGCGTTATTCGTCGGGAGATAGAGGTCCACGCGAATGTCTAAACTCCCCGTTGTTACGGGAGCGGAACTTCTGCGTGCCCTGAAGCGATCTGGCTTTGTTGTGGCCCGCCAGCGGGGAAGTCATGTTCAGGTGCGTCGGATCAAGCCGGACGGCACAGTTACGACATTTCCCGTCCCGGTGCACGCGGGAAAGGCGATCAAGCGAGGTACTCTCAAAGGAATTCTTCGCAAAGCGGACTTGAGTGCCGAAGACCTGCGGTCGTTGATATGAGTAAGGTTGTGAAACTTGAGTGGAGTAATTTGTGTCGAATCAGGAACTGCTGGAAAAGGTCGAGTCGATAAAGAACATGCTTGTTTCGCGAGCCACAGGTGGTGTTGCCGACGAACACGCATACCGTTCGTTGCGAACAGAGCTTATACGAAATCCGAAAACAAAAGACAACATACCCCTATTCGTGCGGACTTGTCGTACTCTGGACGAGTTCTGGGGCTTCATACAGCCAAAATTTGCCCATTACCAGGAGCGTCGAATTTTTATTCGGGTAAATAGGGGACGCTGGGGTTGTTGAAAAAGTCCGATCAGTCCCAGAGGGACATTTGATAATAGCCCAGCAGTTCACTGCTGGGGCAAGGATGATGATAGCGGGCGAGTCCCGACGGGACGATTGAAACCCTTTCAGGGACGTATCTTATG
>DAOWOP010000164.1 GCA_030642005.1 Planctomycetales bacterium | reverse complement strand
TGCTCACCGAAGCGAACACGTCGTCGTAATAAACATCTCAACCAATCAACTAATCAGCGTCGCTTCCTGCGGATCAGAACGCCAATCCCGCCGAGCACCAGCAGCGACATGGTCGCCGGCTCGGGAATCTGGTAGATGCCGCCGCCGCCGCTGGTATCGACCGTAGCGTTGGCGTCAATCGTACCGTTGAGGTAATAGAGGTTAAACCCGTTGGTCTCAACGGTTGCACCGGCGTAGAGGTTGAGGGTCTCGACATAGAGGGCCTCGTTCCCTGCTCCGGCGCTGTTGTCGCTGGCGTCCACCAACTTGATTGCGACGGTGCCCGTGCTGCTGGCCACATTCAGCCCTTCAAGGGCGAAGTTCTCGGTCAGCCCGGCCATAACTGCACCCATGTCCGTACCGGCCACCTCGAAATTGCCCACGGGACGATCATAGCCGCCGCCGTAGTCCACCGTTACGTTGTTCAATCCCGCCAGGCCTGTGGCGCCGGCATCCGTGGCGGCGTTACTCCATAACGGGGCGCCCCAGCTGCCGGCTATGCTGATGACGCTGCCCGCATCAGCGGTCAACTTCGCGCCGCTTTTCAAACGGATGTAATCCGTGGAGATGAGCGAACCGCCGCTTATATCCACCGCGCCGCTCCAGTCCACGATGCAGGACGTCAATGAGCCGCCGGCGAACGTGTACTGTCCGCCGCTGAAGTACAGCCTGTATATCCCGGAGACACTTCCTCCGTTTTGGGTAATGCTTCCGGAATTCCATACACCGAAGCCGTTGCTCACGGTGAGATCAGTGCCGGCGTTTATGACGAAGTTGCCGGTCTTGCCTCCACTGTTCCCCACGTAAAAATCAGCCGCCACCGCTCCGGCACTGTTGATAGTGCATGTCCCGCCGTTCTCTATGCGGCAGAGGTCATCGCTGGTGGGCAGCCCGTCGCTCCAGTAACTCGGGACATCGGTCCAGTTGCCGGCTGCGCCGGCCTGCCAGTAGTTAGTGGCTCCCCACGCCGGTGCGGCCAGGGCTACCGTGCACAACACACACAGTACTGTCATTGTCTTTCTCATCTTGCCTCTCCTTACCTCACTGAAGTTCGCCCTCCTCCGCCAAGGCTTCGGAAGGCAGGCTCATGAAGCGTCCCGGCGACACTGCGCCGCCGATAAAAACACTTCACTGCTTAAAAAACAGGGACCAGGGACTTGGGATTAGGGACCAGGAAAAAAGAAAATCCGCAATCCGGCTACGCCGTGACAAGTCCGCAATTGAATGACCTCCATTTTTTCCCTGCCGAACTGATTTGGAAAATGCCATCGGCCCTCTCGATCCTCACCTGACTCCTATACTACATTCTATTCGCTTTTCCCCTGGCGTCAAGAGCGTTTTGCGGATAGTATTATAAAACTATGCGACAGCGGCAAAACAGGCTGCGAACCCGCCCGCCCTGCTTTGTGGCGGGACAAAAAGCCCAGCCATTCGAATGGCGTACGTGTTTAGCCTGGCCGGTGTTTTATCGCATTATTACGTCTTTGGTTCTCCAACGGAGCCGAACGGCAAGCCAACGCTCAGCATCGGCTTGCCGTTCGGCTCTGTTGGAGTACCAGAAATGTGAACTGATCCAATTTCCGACAAAAAAACATTCAGGCTAAACAAGTACCGAATGGCTGGGCATGAGAGGAAACTACAGATGAGCAGGAAGAAAAAGCCGGACAAGGGCGCGAAGATAATCATGGTTGACATCCCCTGGGACTTCCACTTCGGGCGGCAGGTTCAGCGGGGGATCAGCCGATACGCCTGGCCGTCTCGCCCGTGGGTGCTCCACCAGGTATGGCAGCAGGATTTCATTGAGCGGATGCAGGACGCCGACACGGTCGGGATAATCTCGATGCGACGGCCTGAGGACTGTGCTGCCGACGCCGGGCGTTACGGCCTGGCGGCGGTGGGCGTGGGGAAATGGTCGCCGGAGTGCAAGGCCCTGGGTCTGGCGTACGTCGATATCGATCCGAAGGCGATAGGCGAAGCAGCCGCCGAGCACTTTATCGAGCGTGGCTTCCGCAATTTTGGAATGTTCGCTCACGACGAACACCTCCACTCCCGACATCGCGGCGAGGCCTTTGTCGCGGCGCTTCGTCGGAAGAAACTTACCTGCGACGTGTTCGACCGCGGCAGGGAATACCCGCCGCACGGCGAGCCGCTGCCGGCCGTCTCTGACGACGCTGAACAGATTCGCCGCTGGCTGGCGGGCCTGCCCAAGCCGCTGGGAGTGTTCTGCATTGACGATTCGATGGGGTTGTGGGTCTGCGAAGTGTGCCGACGAACCGGCGTTCACGTCCCTGAAGAAGTCGCCGTCCTCAGCGCCGACGACGACGATATGATTTGCAGCATAGTTTATCCGCATCTTTCCAGCGTCGCCGTCCCTGCCGAGCAGGTCGGTTTCGAGGCGGCCGGACTGCTGGACGCGATGCTCAGCGGCAGAAAGGCGCCAAAACGCCCCATCCTGCTGCCGCCGATGGGCGTGGCGACGCGACACTCCACAGACGTGATGGCCATTGAGGATACCTTTGTCGTTGAGGCTGTGCGGTTCATCCGCGAGAACGCCCAAAGAGGTATCCGCGTTGAAGAAGTAGCGGCGGCGGTGTCGATGTCGCGCCGAGCGCTGGAGAGGAGGTTTCGCAAGTTCATCGGGCGAAGCCCCTTTGCCGAGATACGCCGGGTGCAGATCGAAAATATCAAGATGATCCTGGCCCGGACCGACAGGACGCTCGAGGCCATGGCGCCGGAATGCGGATTCGAGAGCGTCATGTGTATGAGCCTTGCCTTCAAGAAGGCCGTCGGCACGTCGCCAGGCGCTTACCGAAAACAGTTCCAGAAACATTGAATTACAAAGCAATCAGCAGTCAGCATTCAGCGGTCAGCAGTCAGCGGTCAGCAGTCAGCAGTCAGCAATCAGCAAAAGAAAAAACTGAACACTGACCGCCCTGGCACGGCCAGGGCGGTTGTGAGCGACATTTTTTTCTGGCGGGTTTTTAGTTTTGTATCTGTCGTGTATTAGGCCGTAGTTTCAACCGTGGTTTACTGGCGGTTTCAGATATGTATATTTATCAGTCCCATCGGGACGTTTGTAAGTAGCCACGGGCGCAAGCCCGTGGAAAAGGGTTCACCCGATCAAAAGCCCCATCGGGGCGATTGAGCGCAAGAGAAGACCATTCAATCGTCCCGATAAATCGGGACTCTGGGGAATTTGGATTATTTCTCCACGGGCTTGCGCCCGTGGCTACTATCAAACGTCCCGCAAAACGGGACTGAAACAAAACTTGAAAACCGCCAGAAAATCAGGTCGCTCACTCAGCGGTCGGTGTTCTTTTTTTTGCTGACTGCTGATTGCTGACCGCTGAATGCTGATTGCTGCGATATTGCAGTTGCAGGACGCTTGGCGGGGCCTGTATAATCCGATGGATGGCGCGGCGTAGTCCGCCAGGCACTTACCGAAAGGGCTGAAAATGACCGACCAGATGCAGAATACCGAATCGCCGACGAAGGCCGAATGTCCCGCAGCCAGGGAGCCGGCGGTCCGCCTGTTCATAGTGGCGGCGATACTTATTGGTTTCGGAGCCTGGTGCTTTGTCGATGTCCGCAGGGGCGAATACCCTCCAAAGATGAAGGACGGCAATACCAGCGATGTTTTCAGTTATTGGTTCAATCAAGCCGGCGCTTTTGTCTTTCCGCTGCTGGGGCTGGTGCCGCTGGGTTTGGCGGCGGTGTCTTTGCGACGGAAGTTGGTGGCTGACGATGAAGGCATCGGCTACGTCGGGAAGAAGAAAATCCCCTGGAGTGAGGTGCGTTCGCTGGATGCGACCAAACTTGCCGACAAGGGCATCCTCCGGCTTCACCATGAATCCGGCGGAAAGGAGAAGATACTGATACTGGACAGTTGGAAGTTACAGAATTTCCGCTCGCTTGTTCAACTGGTGGAAAAGAAAGTACCCTCCGGCTCCTGATTGTGGATTGCGGATTGTGGATTGTGGATTATTTTGTAATTCGTGGACCAAATTCTGAATAGCAGGTTCAAGCGCGCCGCTAGCTCAGTTGGCAGAGCAGCTGACTCTTAATCAGCGGGTCCTAGGTTCGAGTCCTAGGCGGCGCATTGGCAATTTCCAATTTCCGATTGTCAATTTCCAATTGAAAAGAAGTGTCGCCGAACGTCCTTTCAATTGAAAATCATCGAGCGGTTTTATGTCCGGAAAGTGTAAAATTTTGTGGGGCCTGATGGCCGGTCAGCGTCTCCGGTACGGCGTAGCGATTGCGGCGATGGTAGTGTCGGTGGCTGCCACGTTTGTGCCCCCGCTGATCGGGCGTGCGGCGATTGACTACGTTATCGCCGGCGAAGAACTCTACGCGCCGCAGTTTGTGAAGAATTTCGTCGAGTGGATCGGCGGACAATCCATGTTGGCCCGCAACCTGTGGATTGCCGGATCGGCCATGGTGGGCCTGATCGCCTTAAGCGGGTTGTTTGGGTATCTGAAGGGCCGATGGGCTTCTATCGCGTCCGAGTCGATCGCCCGCAATCTCCGCAACCGCCTTTACGACCACCTCCAGCACCTGCCGTGCAGTTATCACGACAAGGCCGAGACGGGCGACCTCGTCCAGCGGTGCAGCAGCGACGTGGAGACCATCCGCCTGTTCCTTGCGATGCAGGTAGTCGAAATCGGCAGGGGCGGCGTTACCCTGGCGGTGGCGATACCGATTATGCTCGCAATGAATGCGCGGATGGCGCTTCTTGCGATGGTTCTGCTGGGGCCGATCCTGATCTTTTCCTTTGCCTTCTTCATTAAGGTCAGGAACGTTTTCAAGCGGATGGATGAGGCAGAGGGCGCGATGACCGCAACGCTGACCGAAAACCTTGCGGGTATCCGCGTGGTGCGGGCCTTTGCCCGGCAGGGATTCGAGTGCGAAAAGTTCGGCGAGAAAAACGCCCGTTACCGTAATCGCTGGCTTGAACTGATGCGTGTGATGGCGTGGTTCTGGTCGTGCTCCGACGTGATGTGCATGGCGCAGTATGGCATTGTGCTCGTGGCGGGCGGATACTACATCGCCGCCGGGACGATGACCGTCGGGACGTTCTTCGCCTTCTTCATGTTCGTGAACATGTACCTCTGGCCCATTCGGCGGATCGGTAAAATCATGGCGGACCTGGGCAAGGCGACGGTTTCCATCGGTCGGGTCGGCGAAATCCTCGACGCCAAACGCGAAGACCACACCGATCAGGTGAAAATTACCCGCGGTCCGGCCGAACGCGCAAGCGGTGAAATCGTCTTTGAGAATATCAGTTTTACCCACGGGGATGGGACACATGTGCTTGACAATATCTCGCTGCGCGTCGAGCCGGGCCGGTCGTTGGCAATCCTCGGTCCCAGCGGATCGGGTAAGAGCACGCTGATTAACCTGCTGCTGCGCCTGTACGACTATCGTGACGGGTCGATCCACCTGGACGGGCGGGAACTGCGGGAAATGGACCGGAAATTCGTCCGCTCGCAGATCGGCGTGGTGCTCCAGGAACCGTTTTTGTACTCCAGGAGCCTGCGTGAGAACATCAAACTAGGCCGATCGGCGGCGCATGATGAGGAGATATTTGAGGCCGCCTCGGCTGCGCACGTCCATGACGCGATTGCGGGGTTCGAGGGCGGCTACGATACCGTCGTCGGCGAGCGCGGGGTAACGCTTTCGGGCGGCCAGCAGCAGCGCGTCGCGCTGGCGCGGGCGATACTGAAAAACCCGCCCATCCTCATCCTCGACGACGCCCTCAGCAGCGTCGATACGCGGACCGAGAACCTGATCCTCCAGGCCCTGCGGCAGCGGCATGGGACACGCACCACGCTGATAATCGCCCATCGCCTCTCAACACTCATGGCCGCCGACAGGACCATCGTGCTTGATCGCGGCCGAATCGTCCAGTTCGGAACGCACGAGGAACTGTTGAAAGAACCGGGCCTTTACCGCCGGCTGTGGGAAATACAGAGTTTTC
>DAOWOP010000070.1 GCA_030642005.1 Planctomycetales bacterium | reverse complement strand
GGTGTCATCGGTGCCTATGACGATGGCGGCGCTAACCTGGTGTCTCCGGATAACCCTTTCTTCGCGGGTGATAATCAGGCAGCCGTGTGGCACTTCAGCCCAACCGTGCAGATCGGCGAGCACAGCGCTATCTTGTATTTTACAGGTCCTTTCGCCCCGGAGTTCGATAATGGTACTGTAACCGGCTGGATGCCCGCCGGTACGCAGAATGTACCCAGTCCGGTACCCGAGCCGGGAACGTTGGCGCTGTTGGCCGGAGGCGCGGTAGCGTCGTTGTTCCGCATGAGGCGCAAAAGAGTTACTTGACCTGCACACAATCTTACCGGCAGAATATGAGCCATTGATTTGGTGCGCGTGTTTAGCGTTATAATCGAAGGGGTTTAAAAAAGGCGTACCGTACGTTCGACTATCATTGAAAAGAGGAATGAGATGAGCGAGTGCTGCTTGCAATGTCTGCAAGTGCAAATCGCTGTTCCTTTAAGGTGGTGTCGGTTAGCGACCAGCGACAAATTGCCCCTTCGTCAGGGAGTGTTTTGTTATGGTAACAAGGCAGCGCGGATGGGCTTTGATTGCAGCGATACTGCTGATCGGTTTTACGGGGGCGAATTCATATGGCCTGGAAGCCGAAAATGTCCTGGTCATCTACAATTCCGCCAGCCAGGATGGGACGGATATTGCTGCATATTACCAGCAGGCCCACCCCGGCGTACATTTGCTCGCCCTTGATAATGTTCCCGTCCCCACAGACCCAGCTAGCGAGCAGGTCTCATTCAATGTTTATCTTGACGAGATTCGTCCCCAGGTGCTTTCGGCGCTGACCGGCCAGATAGACTGCATCGTAACGACGAAGGGTCTGCCGCTGCGTATCGACAACCCCTGGACGTCGGGCGATCCCTACAATTGGAACCGATATTCCAGCCTGGAAAGCGAACTGGCGCGGGTGGACTCCATCAGCACCCGCGTGAAGATGGGGCATCAGGATTGGCTCATGCCGGATATGTTCGGGGGAAACGAGTTGTCGCGAAACCCTTACCATTACGAGGATGAGCCGTTCAGCTTCGCCGCATATGGAACCCGCCTGACGAGCAGGCTTGACGGCTTTACGGTGGCGGACGTCAACGCCGCCACGCAGAGGGCGCAGCGAGCGGTGATCCATCGCCCGGGATACCACTTCGTCCTCGACGACGACCCGGGTACAAATTCGGATCGGATCCCGGAACTGAGGGACAGGCTTGTCGATCTGGGTCTGGCGCACGTGTACGATGAAAGCGACACCTTCGTGAACGACGCGCCGGGACCGGTTCTCGGATACGTCAGTCACGGTCGCCACGGCGGCGCTCCCGTCGGATATATCCTGGACACCGAAAACGGCCTTCAGTTTCAGATTCCGCCCGGAGCGGTCTTTCACACCTACGAAAGTTATAATGCCTGTAGTTTTTTCGAAGGTGCAAATCGCTATGGACAAGGCCTGGTGGCCGAGTGGATCCATCGAGGCGGGACGGTTGGTCTCGGCTTTGTCGAAGAACCCCACCACGCCGAGTATGCTGCTGACGAAGACCGGCTTTTCGAGATGCTCCTGAACGGCTACACCTGGTCCGAAGCCGCCTGGAACGCCACCATGCAACTTTCCTTCGTTAATACCGTAGTCGGCGATCCGCTGATGCGCCTGGAGGAGTGGACGGCGGGCGACGTGGACCTGGACGGTGACGTGGACATCTTCGACTTATCGGCGGTCAAGCAGGCTTACGGAACCGCCGAAGGCGACGATCTCTATAACGTAATGGCGGATATGAATGCGGACGGGGCCATCGATTTCTGGGACTTGACATACGTAAAAGGCAATTACACCGGTCCCGGCGGCGGGGCTCCGGGGATTCCGGAACCCGTCACGCTTTCTCTGCTGGCCTTTGGCGCCTGCCTGCCCATGCTCCGCAGGAAAAGGTAAGCAAGGGTTGGCTCTCCTTCGTAAGCAAGCGGATTAACCGCCAGGTTGCAGGGCGGGCCAACTCATGCTACGTAGCGAAACTACTTCGCGGAGTAGTACTGGTCCGCTGATTCACTTATGTTCCCATCCATCCGCCATCGACGACCAACACGTGCCCGTGGATGTATCGGGCGGCGTCGCCGGCGAGGAACAGCAGCGGCCCGACGAGGTCCTCGCCTTTGCCCCATCGCCCGGCGGGGATGCGCTGACGAATCTTCGGCTCACGGACCGGATCATTGATGATGGCGGCGCACATGTCCGTTTCAAAATAACCCGGGGCGATGGCGTTGACGTTGATGTTCTTTTCGGCCCATTCATTGGCCAGGGCTTTGGTCAGTCCGGCGACGCCGTGCTTGGCGGCTGCGTAGGCGGGAATGGTCCAGCCGCCCTGGAAACTGGCGAGAGAGGCGATGTTGATGATCCTGCCTCCGCCCTGGCGCATCATCACGCGGGCCGCCTGCTGGGATAGTTCCAGCACCGCCGTCAGCATCAGGGAGATGATTTCGTCCCACTTGCCCAGGTCGAACTCCACAGCCGGCTGGCGATGCTGAATACCGGCGGAATTGACCAGGATGTCAAGCCGGCCGAAACGCTCGACGACCTTTTCGATCAGGCCGCTGCGCTGGCTTCGATCGGCCAGGTTGACCTGGAAGTACTCCAGTTCGCCTCCTGCGGCCTGGATTTTCTGTCGGAGGTCCCGGCAATCCCGACTGGCTGCGGCCACGGCGAGCCTCGCTCCGGCGCGGGCAAGCCCCTCGGCCATCGCAAGCCCCAGCCCACGCCGCCCGCCGGTAACCAGCGCGACCCTGCCGGATATGTCAAACAACTCGTTTATCGCGTTTTCTTGTGGCATGTCAGACCTTCTCCCGGCTTGAGCACCGTCGCCTTGACGTCGGGACAGGCTAATGATTAATTTTCAGTTTTCCCCTACGACCTATGACCTACGCCCTTCTTTTCATCTCTTCATCGACCGTTCCAGCAGTTTGAAGCCGAGCGGGGTCTGGGAGATAATCATCTTGTTGCGGAGGATCTTGATGGAGCCTTTTCCCGTCGGCTGCCACATATCCTGGCCGATGGAGAACATGATTATCTCGATAAGGGTATTTTTGATTCTCTCTCGCTGCTCTTTGGGATCATCCTCGTCATCGTCGTCATCGTCGTCGTCATCGTCGTCTGACCACGTGTTGTTATTGTTTCCGTTATTGCCTGCGGTGCGGAGGCTTATCTTTGGTCCCTTGAAATTGGGGATGATCATCAGCAAGTCGGCGATTTCATAGACCCTCACGCTGGTGGTGCGGTCCAGCGCCTCTCCGGTGGATATTTCCACCACGCCGCCCCGGATAAGCCAATAGATGCTGGAATAGCGGTCGCGTCCCGCGCTGAGTTGATCTGTTACCAGGTCCAGCGCGCGGGCGACGGAGATGTTTTTCGCCTTGACGGTAACAGGCGTTTGCCTGGTGATGCCTGTGGCCTCAAGCGCCCGCCAGTTAACGTGGAAGTTCACGCCGGAAAGGTCGCGCAGAAACGCGATAGCGTCCTTCAGCGCCAATTGCGAAAAGTTGATCTCGCGCTGGATATCGCTCCGCCGGGAGCGGGCGGGACGACGGGAAGGTCCGACCTGCTTCAGCGGCAGCAGGGCAATGCGATTGCGAAGCAATATCCGCATCTGCGTACTGACCTTCACCTCCCTGCCGGACAGATACCACGACAGCGGATGGCCTTTGGGCGCAATGGAGTTGAGCGTCAGGTCAAGCAGTTTGTCGAACCTTATCTTGCGGGCCTTGAGCGTTACCGGCGTGGCCTTGGTGATGCCGACGGTCTTCAGTTCGCTCCAGTCGGCATGGATGCTCAGGCCCGACAACTTGCCGTATCGCTCCAGCACACGCATCAGCGGAACCTTGGCCAGCGAAACGGTGGGAATCTCCTTCAGGAGCATTTTCGCGGGCGTTGCCGGTTTGACCGGCTTGCCTTTAGGCTTGACCGGTGCGGTTATCGGCGTATCGGCCGGTGAAAACACAGCCAACAGCGCTACGACTACCAATGTCAGGATGGGTCTGGTGGTTTGCATGGCAAGTCTCCCTGGGCTGGAAAGATAATTTTCCTGCCTACCTGCCGCTAGGCAGGCAGGTCCCAATAGCATCGTCGGAGGGTATGTATAATTTCTCGCCTGGCATGTCCGATGCCGCACATATTATATCGTCGGCCAGACCGGAGTGCTGCATTTTTTTTCACTTTCCTATGATTTGCGCATGGCTGCCAGGGTTGCCACCAGCAGGCCCTGCAACTCGTACAGGTCGGCTTTGCTGAGGAATTGCTTGATAGGTGTCGGGAGCGGCTTGGGATGGAAATCGTCGAGTTGTCCGTCGTACAGCGCCAGTATCTGATGCAGTACGGTCAGGTCGTATGCTGCTTTCCCGATGTCGGTCATGTAGGCCTCCGCGCAGGCCCCAAAGAAAAAGGGGCGCCGCCGCTGTGCCTGCTCGAGGCCCGCAAGAGCCCGCCCAGAACACACGCAAACGGCGCCCCAATCCCGATTCAGGGAAAGGGGCACCGACCTTGCGTGCGCCTCCAAGCAATAAATCTTGCGGTTTCGAACAGGACGCCGAAAGTAGATGCTAAAGTTTATTCAATTGTCGTACATGCTGAATCTTATTCCATCGACCTTTCCTTGCACAACTGTTTTTCGTGTAAATCGTGGACTGCTCTCTTCTAATTTCTGTTCGCGCAGTTCGCGGCTAATAAACGGTCAATCCATCTGAAGCGTGCCGATGATTTCCTTAACGCTGCTGTGGCCGTGGGCTTCGAGGTATTCGGCGATGCCGTCGCGGATTTCGGTCAGGCAGGCGGGGTTGACGAACGTCGCCGTTCCGACCGCCAGGCCTGTAGCACCGGCCAGGAGGAACTCGATCGCGTCGCGGGCGAACTGCAAGCCGCCCATTCCGATTATCGGTACGGACGCATCCCGCGCCACCTCGCTCCAGACGCGATGAACCATATAGACGGCGATTGGTCGAATGGCCGGCCCCGACAGCCCGCCGGTGCGGTTGGCCAGCACAGGCCTGCGGGTCTCAATGTCGATGACCATCGCGCTGAAAGTGTTCACAAGCGACAGCGCATCAGCGCCGGCATCTACGGCGGCGCGGGCGACCTCGGCAATGTCGGTAACGTTCGGGGAAAGTTTGACAATCAGGATTTTATTCCGGCAGGCCTGCCGGGCCGATGATGTGATTTTGGCGACCTGTCCGGGGTCGGTGCCGAACTGAATCCCGCCTTCGGCGACGTTCGGGCAGGAGATGTTCAACTCCACGCCCGACACAACGTCAACGTCGTCCAACCGCTCGATAACGGCTGTGTACTCGGCAATGCTCGCCCCGGCTACGTTGACGAACACCGGCACGCCCAGCCGCTCCAGCAGCGGGACTTTCTCGGCCAGGAATGCCTCCAGCCCGATGTTGGCCAGTCCGATGGCGTTGAGCAAACCCGCGCGGGTCTCGACGATCCGCGGATAATCGTTGCCGGCGCGAGGCTTCGGCGTGATGCTCTTGGTAACGAATGCGCCCAAGCCGCTCAAATCGACGAAATCAGCGTACTCGTCGGCGTACCCGCACGTACCGGAGGCCGTCATCAGCGGATTGGCCAACTTCACGCCCGCTATGTCAACACTGAGATCAATCATTGTTTAGTAGCCAGTAGTCGGTAGTCGGTAGCCAGTAGTCGGTTTAGCCGTCGCCGGTACGGCGACGTTTCATGCAATCTATTCTCTATTCCCAAACCAACTCTTCCGCGTCAAACACAGGCCCGTCTTTGCAGACCAGTTTGAACATCCATCCCGGCGGTTCGTCCGTCTTTACTTTAATTGCACAGCCCTGGCAAGTGCCCATCCCGCAGGCCATGTGGCGCTCCATCGCCAGTTGACATTCTATCCCGTCCGGGGTGCAAATGTCCGCCACGGCTTTCATCATCGCTTCAGGCCCGCAGGCATAGACGACCAGTTCAGCCGGGCGGGGCTTCTCATTGTCAAGCCATCGGCTGAAGGCTTCGTGCACCATGCCGGCATGTCCCATTGAGCCGTCGTCGGTGGTTATCGCAAAAGTCTCCTTTTGCTTTTCTATCAGCGGCATCGTCGAGGCCGTCCGTGCGCCCGCGAAGGCAGCCACGGCCCTGCCCGCCGCCGCCAGCGCTTCAGCCAGGTATATCATAGGCCCAATGCCCGTGCCGCCGCCCACCAGGGCGGCCTGCGGCTTGTCCTCACGAATCGCAAAGCCGTTGCCGAGCGGGCCTATAAGGTCGATTTGAGCGTCTGTTTCCAACCCAGCCAGCCAGGCAGTGCCTGCACCGACGACGCGATAGAGGATGTCCAGTTCGACCGATCCGTCGGACGCATCGCGCCTGCCGGCCAGGCTGAAGGGCCTCCGCAGCAGCGGCACACGACCACGGTACCCGCCACACCGGATATTGATGAACTGTCCGGGGCGGGTCGGCGGGAAACTCTCCAAACCGATACGGATGCGATAATGCTCCGGGCAAAGAGAGTCATTGGACAGCACGCGCCCCGTGAAGATTCCCCTTGCGCGTAGTTCGGCGGTCCGCCAGGCGTTCTGTGTCGGTGACATCGCCACAATACTAGAAGGCCCCGACCCGGGCGTCAACAATAGAGAACTATATACGGGAAAACCTTGCGATTTCCCGGTTCGCGCAGGTACAATATCTTGCTGACGCAGGGGAATGATATTGGACTCGGCACCCTCACAACCGATTGACAGGCACGGTGAAGCAGACCGGCACAGCGGCGGGAAGCCCCGGCTGCACGAGTACTTCGGCGCAATGGCCAACCAGGGCGCCAGCGACCTTCACCTCAAGGCCGACACGACCGCCCGGCTTCGGCTGGGAACGAAAATCGTCCCCGTCAAAGGCAAACCGCTGACCGGCGATCAGATCGCGGCAATGGCCGACGAAATCCTCGACGACAGGCAGCGGGCGTTCTTCGCCGAAGTCGGGAGCATCGACGTAGCCGAGGAACTGGAAGGGGCGGACCGCTTCCGCATCAATATCTATCGCCAACGGGGCAAGGTGAGCATCGCCGTGCGGCGGGTATCCCGGCAGATACCGACGTTCAAGGAGTTGAACCTCCCGCCGCAGATACGCAAAATCGCCGAGAACACCGCCGGTATCGTGCTGGCTGCGGGAATCACCGGCTCGGGCAAATCCACAACCATCGCCGCGATGATCGAGCATATCAATCAGACCCGCCTCTGCCACATCGTTACCGTCGAGGACCCTATCGAATACCTTTATACCGACGCCAAGTCGCTGATTAACCAGCGTGAGGTCGGCATCGATATTCCCGACTTCGCATTGGCGCTGAAATACCTGATGCGCGAGGACCCGGACGTGGTGCTCATCGGCGAGATGCGCGACCGCGAGACATTCGCTGCGGCGCTACAGGCGGCAGAGACCGGGCACCTGGTATTCGGCTCTATTCACTCTTCCGGCGCAGCCCAGACGATCGGGCGAATCCTCGACCTCTTCGACGCCGACTCGCGCGACCTCATCCGCCAGTCGCTGGGGTTCAATCTGCGAGCGATTATCTGCCAGAGACTCCTGCCCTGCCTGGCGAAAGGCGTAGATCGCGTTCCGGCCGTCGAGATTCTCTTGAACAATCCCGCCGCAAGGCAGATGATTGAAGAGGGTCGGGACGCCGAACTGACCGAAGTGATCCGCTCCAGCGAGCACGAGGGTATGCAGGACTTCACCGGAAGCCTGCTGGAACTTATAGAAAAGGATTACGTGGACCCGAAGGTCGCATACGAAGCAGCCCCGAACCCGGACGAATTGAAGATGCGGATGAAGGGAATCTCGTCCTCACGAGTGGGACTGCTCGGAAGATAGTAATTCGTAATTGGTAATTGGTAATTAGTCAAAAAAAGACCTGATACCCAATTACGAGTTACGAATTACCAATTACGAATTACGAATTATGAGCGATTTATTCGGCACAATAATGTTAGGGGCCGTTCCCGATCCGGGCGGGTATTTTTCGATCGTGAAGATCGTCGTCATGCTCGTCTTCATCCTGCCCTGGCTTTGGGTGGCGACGTGGATTAATAAGGACGCTGTTCGTGTGCACACGCATCAGTTTCTGTGGAGCGTGCTGGTCCTGGGGACGGGGGTGCTGTCGGTGTTTATCTGGCTGCTGGCTCCGTGGTACGCTTTCGGGCTGATTTTGTACCTGGCGATGGTCGGCGCTGTCGTCGGGGCATACGTGTCGCATCGCAACAAGCGTGTGGTCGCGGCGGCGAAGGTTCTGACGGCTGAACATCTGCGGAACGTCTTGACATCAAGCGGACAGGGCCGACGGGTCGTCGAGGCGGTTCAATACATCAAGATGTACGACAGTCTCAGCCGACCCGTCTTTGCGCCGCCGGCAGAGGAACCGGACAAGCGCCGGGCCTACAACCTGGCGCAAAATTTCCTCAACGACGTCGTTCTGTTCCGCGCCAGCGAGGTCGATCTTACCCCCTCCGGCGCGACCGCGTCGCTGCGGTTAGTGGTGGACGGCGTCCTGCAGCAGCGTCCGTCAGGCGATCACGCCGAAGCCGAGGCCATCATTGATTTTATAAAAAGCATCGCCGGGATGGACGCCGCCGACAAGCGCCGCCCGCAAACCGGCAAGTTCGGCGTCGAGGCCGGCGCTGTTACGACCGACATGGACATAACAACCGCCGGAACCACACAAGGCCAGCGGATGCAACTTCGAATCGTGCAGGAGGCGGTCAGGACCAATCTCGGCGACCTTGGCCTGCCGGAAGACCTTCACAGCCGGCTGGAGGAAATGAACTCCACCGCCGGACTGATAATCATCTCGGGCGCACGGAGCAGCGGCGTTACCAGCACGCTGTATTCCCTCCTTCGACGCCACGACGCCTTCGTCAAGCAACTTGCAACGCTGGAGTTGCGAGGCACGGTCGATCTGGAGAACGTTACGCAGCAACGCTGCAAGGACCAGACGGAACTGGCCGGAAAACTCGCGTCGCTGCTGCGGCGCGACCCGAACGTTGTGATGGTCGAGGCGTGCGAGACGGCACAGGCCGCAGGCCTGATCTGCGAGGCGTCAAACAGCAGAAGCATACTGCTGGGATCTGTGGCGGCATCGGCCCTGGAGGCCCTGGCAAAGTGGGTCAAAGTTACCGGAGATACCGGGCGGGCGGTAACGCCGCTGAAGGTCATCACTTGCCAAATGCTCCTGCGGAAACTCTGCCCAAACTGCCGGGAAGCATACACGCCCCCGCATGACATGCTGGCGAAATTGAACCTGTCTGCCGAAAAAATCGACAGGTTCAGCCGCCCGCCCACAAAGCCTCTGACCGACGAAAAAGGCAACCCAGTCATCTGCCCCATCTGCCGAGGCACCGGATACTACGGGCGAATGGGTGTGTTTGAAATGCTGGAAATAACCGACGAAATCCGCGAACTGGTAACGCAAAACGCACCACTGTCGCGAATAAAAGCCGCGTGCCGGAAAAACAAAATGCTCTACCTCCAGGAACAGGCCCTCCGAAAGGTAATCGAGGGTCTTACCAGTATCGAAGAAGTCATTAGAGTATCGAAGAAAAAATAATTTCCAAATTTCCAATTGAACAGAAGATTCCCCTGTTTTTTCAATTGGAAATTGGAAATACTACTCTGCGAAGTAACGTTTCGCTACGTAGCACGAGTCGAAAATTGGAAATTAAAATGGTCTTAATCGTATTCGCCACACTACTGATCCTTGGGATAGCCTTTTTTCAGACGATCCAGGGCTGCTTCGGCGCGATGATAATGGCGATCCTGACGGTGCTGACGGCGGCGGTCGCTTTGAATTTTTACGAACCGATGGGCGGACTGCTTGCCGGCCGGCTCGGCGCTGTCGCCGATCCGGTGGCGCTGCTGGCGATATTCGTGATTGTCCTGCTGGCGCTGCGGATCGCTTTCGATCGTCTTATCCGCGGCAACGTTGTGCTGGGACTTTGGCCCGACCGCATCGGCGGGGCGGCGTTCGGTATGGTTACCGCGATGATCATGACGGGTATGTTTATGATCATCGTCCAGATGCTCCCGATGCCCGCATCAATACTCTACTGGCAGCCGTACGACAGCGGCCTGGGCGTCAAACACGGCGGCCCGCCTCGCTGGGCGACAAATTTCACGCTGGCGACAGCCGGACAACTCTCGGACGGGCCGCTGCGGGCGATTATGTCGGAAAAAAAGTTCAGCAGCCTCCACGACAACCTGCCGCTGGAAAGTTTCTGCCTGCGAAACCGAAAGCCCGGCGCACGGGTATCGACACCAACCGACGCACTGGAAATAACCGCCGCGCACATCGTCCAAATCCCGGACAAAGAACGCTTCGGGGAACTCTCCGCCGCCGACAGGGCGAGACTCAAAAAGGGAATACCCGAAATCCAGGATACTGCCCCGCCGTATCCGCTGCTTTCCGGGCAGGAGAAAGATGATACGAAGGTCCTGGTAATCCGGGCAAGTATTGACGAGTCCGCCCGCAACGAAGAGGACAACTGGTGGCGCCTGCCCGCGACGCATTTCCGCCTGGTCTGCAAGAGCGGCCGGAGTTTCTACCCCGTCGGGTACCTTACCTATACCGCAGGCTGGCGGGTCAATACGTCCATCTCCGATAAACTCATCACGCAGATCGGCGACATCCACGTCGCCCGCCAATGGCGATCCAAAAGCACGAACAAACTTATTGTGGACTGGCTATACCGCATCCCCGACGACCAGATGCCCGAATACGTCGTCTTCCGCAGGACCGCCAGGGCGCCGCTGCCGCCGGTTACCAAAGGGCTGCCAAAAGTATTCGGCAAACACACCCAACTGGCGCTGTCGGTAAAGGCCGTCCATAGCCGGGTAAAACTGGAATCGGCCGGAACGGGCAGAAGGCTCTTCAGGCCGGAGATCGTCGAATTAAAAGGCCAACTGCCTGACGGAATACAGATACGCTATAAAAAGGATGCCGTCCCCGTCCCGATAAAACAGATACAAGTCACCAGAGGGAAACTGCGCAACACCGTGATTATCGGCGCGACAGCGAAGTTAAAAAGTTCGAAGGAACGCGGCGACGTAAGCGTCAGCGGACTTGACCTGCCGGAACAAAACGACATTCTGCTGCAAGTTCAATGTAAGATTGACCCCGAATTCAGAGATTCCTCCATCCTCGGAAACCTCAAACCCCGCCTGCTGCTGAGCACCGGAGAAGAGGTCAGGCATATTGGGGCGTACCTCTTCTACAAGTCCGGCGAAAAGAAGCACGTGCATTTCTATTACGATTTCTCTTCCTCGAAGGGCCGGCTCGACGCCGACTTCGTACAGACCTTCGGCAACAATCTCGCCAAAGCCGAAACCTTCGGGCTTATCTTCTCGGTCCCCGCCTCGGAAAGCACCAGCGTCGTAGGCCTAACGTTCGACGCAGGCCCGGCCTACGAATTCCGCACCGCCGCGCCGCTGGCATGCAGCAGAAGGCGATAAAGCAGGGACTAGGGACTAGGGAATTGGGACTAGGCAACAGACGAAAGACAGAAACGGCCCCTGAAGAAATCAGTCCGTTTGAGTAACCGGAAGAAAGGAGTATGCGTCATGTGGGGAAAAACAGTCCTTTCAACCGCTATCGTGGCTATTGCACTTCTGGGAGGTCTCGCTGGGAAGGAAAAGGCCCCATTAAGCAGGCCTGCTACCCAAACAGCGCCTTGCGATACCCAACCCGCCTGGGAGGTTGTCAAAGGCGAGGGATTCACCATTGCAATTCCAAGAGGTTGGCGGAAACTGCCGATGCCAATCGGCCATCACGTGCTCTACGTCAACGGAGACGGACTCGGCGTCCCGGCGATAGATGAAACAGGCTCTCCGATCCAGACAGGCTTGACCGTTGAGAGATATTCAAAGTTGGATTCTTCGACGATGGAAGGCGCTAAGGAGAACCTGGCGAGCCTTAAGTGGAACCGTCGCCTGAAAGTCGTATCACAAGACAAGGTCAAAGCCCTGAAACTATCGGACGGCGCAGAGGCCGCTCTCATCCGGGTAATCCTGCTCAAGGATCGCACCCGCAGGAGCCTCCAGTTAAAACTCTATGCCAAGGACAAGGATTCGCGCGGGTGGGTGGTCTCGGCATGGATTGTTACCAGCAAGGACAGCGAGTTTGTCGCGAAAAACAAGTCTCTGGAGAATTGGTTGCGGGCACACGTAACGTCTCTGTGCTTTGACCGGGAGAAGTTCAATACAGCGGCTCTACGGGTTGCGTACAGTCCTGCCCAGACCCAGCCGGCGACATCGTCGAGACCAACGACAACCTCAGCGCCAACCGGTGGAAATAAGGGACGCTAAACCTATTTCACCCCTATTTCCCGGACCACTTTCGGAACATGTCCAAGTTGTCCGCGACTTTTTCGACCGCCCGCACAATCGAATCCGGCAGGGAAACGTCCGTCCCGGATCGCAGTCCACCGTCGCCACGACGATCGGGTTTTCCGGCAGGTTATACTGTCGTCTCATTCCTG
>DAOWOP010000169.1 GCA_030642005.1 Planctomycetales bacterium | reverse complement strand
GAATGCTGATTGCTGACCGCTTAAAAGAATCTCGCCGGAAAAATCAGTCACATACCTTGCCGGCGCCGAAATTTGTTTCGCAAGTATTTCGCTGTGGATTATTTGAGGAGGCCCGATAACTCGCCGATAGCATTGAAGCAAGGTCATTAATACTACAGAAGCCGTCAGCGATCAGCAGTCAGCCATCAGTAAAGGCAAAAATGATGCAGTCTGTTGCTGGCCGCTGATTGCTTTTGTCTGAATTGCTTTGTACGGATATGTCTGTATTCAAGGCCTGCGTATCGTACGTTTCAATAGAGGCCCGGTGATTATGTGGCAAAGGAGGTCGTACACGGGCGTGATGCCGGGATTTGTAAATCCTGGGTACTGGTCGAAGCACTTCGCTGCGGGTCGGCGTTGCCACCTGATGAAAGCGGTAGGATTAAGCCTTGGGGCAACCGAAGAAGCCCAGGCGGCGTGAGGTGAAAAAATGAGTATCGTGAACCTGTTGCCTGAAGATTACATCGCGCACCAGGCGCAAAAACGCGCCAACCTGATGTGTTTGTTGCTGTTCGTAACGGTCGTAATCGGGCTGGTGGCAGCGACAGCCGTGTCGGAGCGGAAACACAAACGTACACGCGAAGTCTGTGAAAGGGTTAACCAGTCCTACGACGGAGCCGGCAAACTCATCAAGCAGATGCAGGCACTGGATGTTACGCGGCATAACATGCTCAAGAAGGCCAATCTGACGGCGACCCTGCTCGAACGCGTGCCGCGAAGTTACCTCCTGGCTGTGATTACCAAAGCCCTGCCGAAAGGCGCTTCGCTGACGGAGTTCGAACTACGCACAAGACGTGCTAAAGCCTCAAGCGTTTCCCCTAAGTCGAAATCCAAATATAAAAAAGCCGCCGCTAAAAAAAAGTCTGCCTCCAAAAAACCCGCGAAGATGGAGGTTGCAATCGCCATTACCGGCCTGGCGGGTACGAATGTGCAGGTGGGACAGTTTATTGCCACGGTGGAGCAATGCCCACTGATAAAGTCGGTCGATTTTATTTTCAGCAAGGAAAAGAAAGTCAAAGAATCCATTATGCGTGAGTTCGTGATAATCCTCTACTTGAAGGACAGCGCCGACGTTCGGGGCCAATCGCCTGATGCCGAAGCGGCTGCGGATACCGGCGGTGAAGATAAGAGAGAATCGTGATGAAATTCGGTACTCGCGAAATCGTATTCATAATCATACTGATGGCCATTCCCGTCGGGGCGTGGTGGTTCGTGTTTCGTCCAGCCAATGTGCGCGATGATGAAATGATGAGACAGATAGAAACACGACAACAGAAACTTCAGGCGCTGAATCGGGCTACCGCCACAATCGGGAACCTGAAGGTGGAAATTGCATCGCTGGAAGATGCGATTAAGTTCTTTCGCTCCAAGTTGCCCAGCGAGAAGGAAATCGACAAGATCCTCCAGGAAGTCTGGCGTCTGGCCGAAGCAAATAAACTGACCACCAAGAGTATCCGAACGCTCAAGAGCGCTTCCGGCTCGGTAACGCTGACCGACCCGGCTGGGCCGTACGCGGAGCAGCCGATCTCGATACAACTGGAGGGGCCTTTCACCGGCTTCTACGGCTTCCTGCTGGCCCTGGAATCCCAGCCGAGGATCATGCGCATCCAGCAGATGGATATTAAGAAAATCGATAAGCATGGCGAAGGTTACATACGGGTCGATTGTACGGTGTCGATCTTCTTTGAGCGTTCGGGCAAGGGGTAAGCAATGTCTGAAAACATATATGACAAGGTAGGTTCGGGCGGTGCCGATCTGGCTGACGACGCCGATTTTGAATCCGCATCTGGCGTCGGTTCGGACGACGCCGGCCAGCAGCAAAGTCGCAGCCCCTACAAGACGCAGATGATGCGATCCAACATTTTACTCGTTGTGCTGTTCGTAGGCGCCGCCGCCGGCGTTTATGGGTTGTCTCTGCGGAAGGGACCGGCTGGAGCCTCCGCCGAGCAACAGGTAGTGGAATCCCAGGTTGACAGCGCGATCCTGCGTATCGCCAATGAAGGCTCTGCACAAACGAAGATGCCCTCTTCGGGGCAGGTTACCAGCCAAATTCTCAAAAATTTCTCCGACCGGATTACCGAACGTCAAATCCCCCTTCGCGATCTGAAGAAGAACCCTTTCGTGTTTGTACCTACGGCGTCTGCGACGTCCATCGTCGCCGGAAAGCCGTCAAAGTCCAAACCGGACGAAAAAAGCCCCGAAGAAAAAAGCCACGAAGAGGCAATGGCTATCCTCGAAACGCTGCACCTGCAATCGGTTATGATGGGACGCAACGGAGGAACAGCGCTCATCTCCGACAATCTGCTTACGGTCGGGCAGGAAATTGGGGGGTTTAAGATCAAGAGCATAAGTCCGAGGTTGGTCGTGCTGGTCAGGACCGGCAAAGAATTCATCCTGGAGATGCCGTAGGAGGTAGCAGTAGTGTCGCAAGGCCTTCAAGAGCCCGCCGGCGAATTGACTGCGGTGAAAACAGGCGGAACCGTTCATGCCGGCCCTGACGAGCCGGCAGGGTTCGCCGAACTGTGGCGCCCCGAGCAAGACAGCGAGTTCCCGCGCGGACCGGCGGCGATCCTGCTTGAAAACAGGCAGATCACCGCGGACCAGATCACCGCCGCCCTCGAACAACAGAAAAAAAACCCGCGCCTTACCGTCCTGGATGCCTTGATAGATACAAAAGCGGTCGATGAAACCGTGGCGCTGAAGGCAACCGCAACCTATTTCAACATTCCGTTCCTCTCGATCAAACCGACCGATGTTGCTCGCGAGGTGTTTAGCCTGCTCGATCCCGAATTCATCAAACGCAAGTCTGTTCTTCCTATTCGCCGTGAGGCCGACAAGCTCCTGGTCGGCATATCGAATCCTGCGGACATCTTTCTGGTCGATGAGGTCAAGCAGCGTATTCGCGGCTCGGTGCAGTTGGTTGTGGTGTCGCCCGGGGACATCACCCGCGTGGTCGAGGAACTGGACGAATCCACGCTCCAGGGCGTTGACGAGATCATCCAGGGTATCAACGAGGATGATGTGGAGGTAGTTGATACCCAAACCGACGAAGTAGCCGACCTGGAGAAGATTGCCGGCGAAAGCCCCGTCATCCGATATGTGAACTTTCTGATCACTAAGGCCGTTCAGGACGATGCTTCCGATATTCACATTGAGCCGGGCGAAAATTCGCTTCGCGTCCGATACCGCGTTGACGGGGTGTTGTTTGCGCAGTCGGCCCCGCCGCTGGCGATGCACGCGGCCATTATTTCGCGACTGAAAATCATGGCGAACCTCGATATTGCCGAGCACCGCCTGCCGCAGGATGGGCGGATCAGGGTGATGGTTCGCAGCCAGCGCATTGACCTCCGCGTCAGTACGCTCCCCACAACGCACGGTGAAAAATGCGTTATCCGTATCCTCGACAGCAAGTCGATCCTCGTCGGGCTGGAACATCTCGGCATGTGGGACGATACGCTCGAAAGTTTCCGCAGCCAGATTACCCAGCCGCACGGGATCGTGCTGGTAACAGGGCCGACCGGGAGCGGAAAGACAACAACTCTGTATTCGGCCTTGCAGGTAATGGACGGGGATGCTTTGAACATCTCGACTGTCGAGGACCCCGTCGAGTATCAACTCGGCTTCACCAATCAGATCCACGTCCGCGAGCATATCGGGCTGACCTTTGCCGCCGCTTTGCGAAGCCTGCTCCGGCAGGACCCCGATGTTATCATGGTCGGCGAGATCCGCGACGAGGAGACCGCCCGCATCGCGGTACAGGCGTCGCTGACCGGCCACCTGGTGCTTTCGACCCTGCATACCAACGATGCGCCGTCATCCATCACCCGCCTCATTAACATCGGCATCGAGCCGTATCTTATCGCCGCCAGCGTAAATGCCGTCCTGGCCCAGCGGCTGGTCCGGCGGATTTGCGAAAACTGCAAAACGCCGGAAACGACCATGCATGAAAGCACCGCCAGGTACCTGGCGAAACGCAAAACCGACATCTCGCAAGTGTACCACGGCGCCGGGTGCGATAAGTGCCGCAATACGGGATACAAGGGCCGGCTCGGTATCTACGAAATGCTCGAAGTCAATGATGAGATGCGAGACATGATTACATCCAATCCGTCTTTGATGGACCTTCGTCGCGCATGTTCAGCCAACGGGATGAGAACGCTGGTGGAGGATGGGTTGCAGAAACTCGCCGCAGGCCTGACCACCGTAGAAGAAATCGCCAGAGTAACCGAGACGTAAGGGGCAGTCAAGCAGGAGAAAATGATGACCCTCCAGGAGTTGCTGAACGAGTCCATTGATCGTGGCGCTTCGGACATTCATGTTATGGCCGAGCAGCGTCCGATCTTTCGCATCAATACGGAGTTGGTGGCTTCGGATTTTCCCGTTATGACCAACGAAGCCGTTACCGGTATAGTGCGTGAAATGCTCGGCGACCGCCGATACGCCCAGTTTCTACGCCGGCGCGACTTTGACTTCGCCACCTTTGTGAAGGATCGCGCACGGTTCCGGGTTAACGCGCATTTCCAGCGGGACTCGATTGCCATTGCCTTCCGCGCTATCCCCAACAAGGTGCCGAAAATCCAGGATCTGAATCTGCCGCCGGTGGTGGAAACGTTCGTGGATCTTCCGCGAGGACTTGTCCTGGTTACAGGCGAGACCGGATCAGGCAAAAGCACCACGCTGGCGGCAATGATAGAAACAATCAACCATCGGTACGCCCGGCACATTATCACCATTGAGGACCCGATCGAATATACCCTTACGAATAACAAGTGCCTCATTGAGCAGCGGGAAGTGGGCAGCGACGTGCCGTCGTTTGCATCGGGACTGAAGCACGTACTTCGGCAGGACCCAGACATTATCCTGGTCGGCGAAATGCGCGACCTGGAAACAACCGGCGCTGCAATCACAGCCGCCGAAACCGGACACCTCGTCCTTTCCACGCTGCACACCCAGTCGGCGGCGCAGACCGTCGAGCGAATCATCGACATATACCCGGCCAATCAGCAGAACCAGATACGCGCCATGCTTGCCAGTACGCTCCAGGCCGTCATCTCGCAGACACTCTTCAAGCGGATCGACCACGAGGGTATGATCCCAGCCGCCGAGGTGCTCGTCTGTAATAACGCCGCGAGGGCGTGCATACGGGAAAGCCGAGTCTTCGAAATTCCCAACATCATCCAGACGAACGCGGCATTGGGCATGATTACGCGGGACCAGTCATTAAAGCGACTGTTCCTCAACGGCTGCATCACGCGGGAAGATGCGCTGACCCACGCAAAAACGAAAGACCTGTTGGACGCGACACTCAGTGCGTAAATGCCCCGAAACCTCTTCAAAATCCCAGGTTCTGTCTGAAAAGTCAGACATCGCTTTAAAGCGGTCAGCAATCAGCAGTCAGCGATCAGCGATCAGCAAAAGAAAAAACTGAACATTGATTGCTGATTGCTTTTTATGTCTGAAATAGTTTTCAGACAAATCCTGATTCGCGAGCAAGGTCTTCCTCGGAAAAATGGGGAAAGATTCGGAACGAAACGGAAAGATTCGGAAAGATTCGGAAAGAATGGGAAAGATTGGGAAAGTTTAGGAAAGTTTAGGAAAGTTTTGAAAACACGCAAATCCTTTGCCGCCAACCACTTACGTATTTCACCCCCGAAAATCACACTGTTTTTGAATTTTCCGTCTTGCCTATCTTGCCCATCTTGCCACTTTGTGGATTCGAGCGGTACGAAATAGGTTTGGTATTGCGAAGCGGCAAGCCGCGTGGCTGGCCGCTTCGCAATGTTTCAACGCACAATGGACGCCAT
>DAOWOP010000219.1 GCA_030642005.1 Planctomycetales bacterium | reverse complement strand
CTTGCGGGGCTGGGCGGTTTCACCGTTTTCCCAGGGCTCGCTTCGCTTCGCCCTGGGCTAAAAACGACCGGCCCTACGGGCCTGAAAGACCATCTCTTCCGACTTTATCCTACCCCCGCCAGAAAATCAGGTCGCTCACGTATGAGGATGGAGGCCTTGTTTTATATTGATGAGACGCCCCGACGGCGATATTGCGGAAAACGTGGTTTCCGTTCCTGTATTCTGGATAACAGCCAGCAGCGCAGACGCCAGCGCCCAGGGTTTGGCCGATTCGAGCATCATCTCCATCGCGTCGGCGGGGTTCCGGGCAAAAATACCGGCAAGCACCAACGTTCCATCCTGTGCCGCTTCGACCGTTACGGCGGCAGTGGAACGGTCGGGAATGTCATCCAGCATAATCACGTCAACGTCCTGATCGCGTGAAGCCGGCAGGGCATCGGCGGCGGTGAAGCCCTTATCACGGTCAACGCGACACCGGCTGACGCCTTCGATGCGGATTTCACCGCGACTTTCCAGTGCGATAATATCTCGGCATGGGGTATTCACTTCAGCAAGCATCGCCCGCAACATCGTCGCCTTTGGGCTTCCGGACGGGTCTGCGACTATGATAAGCCCGCACGGCTCGGCCAACAGGCACCGAAGCAGCGACAGGTCATCGTCCCCAAGGCCAATCTGCGACAAGGCCAATGTGCCTTCCTCTCGGCCCGGAATGTGAATCACCAGCCTTTCACCATGCACTGTCGGGCAGGTTGCAAGACGGAAATCCACGTCGCAGCCTTTGACATTGCAACGAAACCGCCCTGTCTGCGAGCAGGCGGTTTCAGTAACATTCAGGCCGGCAAGGGTCTTGAGATGTACGATTAAACGCGGACCAAGCCCACTGGGCAGGCGCGATCCGAAATTGGGCTTGTCGTGCAGAACACCGTCAATTCGCACCCGAAGCGACAGTCCGTCCCGGCAGGAATCCAGATGAATATGGCTGACCCCCCTGGCAACCGCGTCCTGGAGCACAGCCTCGGCCAGCTGGGCGGCAGGATCGACCGGCTGGGATTCGCTATGTTCGACTTCTTCAGCAACCACAGCGGGCGGAACCGGGAGCGGTTCTTCAGGTGGAGGCGGGGATGATTCTTCCGGCGGAACCGCAACCGTGGACGGCGGAACCGTTTCGGGCAACTGCTTCCCTGCCTCATCGGTAGCGACCTTAGCCATAATCGCTTCCATATCGATGCCCCGGTCCTTGAGGAATTGCACCAGGCCTTTTTCGGAAATGCGAACCTGCTGGCCTGGCATGTCCCTGACGGGCAGCCAGCCCTTCCTGACCCAATCGGCAACCGCCGCCTCACTGATACCGAACAGGTCGGCTATCTGGTAAGTACTGAACAGCCGCTCCAACATGTGTAGCCTCCATTCAAGTTCCCGGAAAAACTCTCGAAAACATACTAATGATGAGGCTATTCGACGAAAAATTCAAGAAGCATAAAGCCAGATATTTTTTTCAGTGCGCGCTGGCGACGATTTCAGCGATGATTGCCCTGGTAGTACTGGACGGAATCGCCAATGCCGCTGTTATCGGCGCTCTCGGAGCAAGTGCGTTCGTCATCTTCACTATGCCGCACAGGCACGTTTCCGAGGCCCGATATCTGGTTGGCGGATACCTCGTCGGGATCGCCACCGGCACGCTGTGTTACTGGGCGGGCTGGCTGCTCATCCAGAGCAGCGGTTTGGCGATTGACGAATCCACGGTTATCTTCTTCTTCGCCTCACTGGCCGTCGGTCTGGCTATCTTCCTGATGGTCATTACGAATACCGAGCACCCACCGGCAGCCGGCCTGGCGATGGGACTTGCCCTGAACGAATGGAATCTCCAGGCGGTCCTCGTCGTTCTGGTCGGTATTGCTTACCTGACGGGCATGAAGAGATGGCTCAAACCCTTCATGATCGATCTATTGTAACGCCCCGACAAAGCCGGAGCAACCGACAGGACCTAACTACTGAAGCACGAGACGATGATATCGTCGATAGGGGCTGTTGCAACGCAGATTGAAGTGTCGGCGGCTCCGTAATAAACCTTGACCTGCCCGTCGTCTTCCACGATTGCACCACAGGCGAACACAACGTTTCCGATGTCGCCGATTCGTTCGTAATCCTCGCGTGGCGACAGCAACGGCGGCAGACAGCGCCCAAGAACCCTGGCGGGATTGTCCTTATCCAGCATCACCGCGCCGATGCGGTAGATCGGACCGGCAGAGGTCATCTTCACGCCATGGTATATCTCCAGCCAGCCGAACTTGGTGAGAATCGGCGGCGCCGATGCACCGATGCGATGTGAATCCCAGTACCGCGCCCGCGGGCCGAAGACAAATTCGCTCTTGCCCCAATTAACCAGGTCCGGCGAATATGAAATCCACACGCTGCCGACGCCGTTCCCGATCGGGCGGTCCAGCCGGGCGTACAGGCCGTTAATCTTCTGCGGAAACAGCACCCCGTCCTTATTGCCGGGCCCGGAGATCATCGCTATTCGACGGTAGGTCCGGAAATCCTCGGTGCTCGCCAGTGCGATGCGGTGCCCGTATCGACCCACGGCAGTGTAAAGAATATAAAACTTCCCGTCGATCAGCGTCAGTCGCGGGTCTTCGATGCCGTGTTCCTCCCACACGCGCCACGGCTCGACCTGCGCAGGCAGCACGCACGGTTCCGGATCCACCTCCATGTGAAAACCATCCCGGCTGCGGGCAAGCGAGAAGAACGAGTAACCCTGCTGCCCTTCAACACGAACGAGTATCAGGTACTCCCCGTTCAACTTCACGGGCGTACCGTTGAAAACCGTATTGCACCGATAGGGAATATCGTTGAGGGTCAGGATCGGATTTCCCTCGTAGCGATGCAGCAGATCTCTTCCCGTATTCTCCGGCATGTTCAGAACTCCCTCCCGCTTTCTAAACAGATACGAAGGATTTCTTTCAGCGGGGCCGAACCGCGACAGATGCAACTGTCGGAAGCGCCGTAGTACAGGTTTATCTGCCCATCCTCCAGCAGCGCCCCGCAGGAGAACACCACGTTCGGCACGTCGCCGACCCGCTCGTATTTCTCTCGTGGCGACAGTATCGGGATATTGGATCGTGCGATGACCCGGCTGGGATTCTCGTAGTCCAGGATAGCCGCACCCAAACGGACCAGAGGTCCGGCGCTGGTGTGCTTCTCGCCGTAATAAATCAACAACCAACCTTCGTCTATCTTAATCGGCGGCGCTGCCGCTCCGATGCGATTGGAGTCCCAATACCTCCCGCGAGGGGTCATCACCACCGTCGAGCCGCCCCAGAACACCAGATCGTCCGAGTAACTCAACCATATGCTCGACCCGGCATCAGGACGCTTCAAAAGCAGGTATTTCCCGCCGACCTTGCTCGGAAACAAAACGCCGTTCTTCACATCCACCTGTGAGATGTAGGCGATCCTTTCGACGGTGCGGAAATCCTTTGTCCTGATCAACCCCAGACGCAACCCATGGTCGCCGTCGGCTACATAACTGATGTAGAACCAATCATCTATCAACGTGATTCGTGGATCGCGAATACCCACATTTTCGTACATCTGGTTCGGACCGCTATCGGCCGGCGACATGAACGGCTCAGCATCCACGGTGAAATGCAAACCGTCGTTACTGTCGGCCCGGTATATGGAGTATCGCCCTTCAAGCATCTCCACCGTCATCAGCAGCAGATACTGCTCGCCGAACCGGACTACGCCGGCGTTCCAGATGTCGCTGCTGCGGAATGGCAGGTCACCCAGAGAAATCAGCGGATTAGACGGACATCTTCGGATGACATCGCGGCCCGAACTGCGGTCCATAACTTTTTCCTTCACCGGCCTGCCCCCATTTTATGTGTCAACTGAAGTGAGAAGCAATTGTTTCTCTTGGCACGTGTGTTCATTCAGGTCTCGCTCCGCCTGCACGAACACACGCCTGCCCGCCGAACGGCAGACCGCCGCAAATGCCTCTGGAGTGATATATGTCCTCATACATCATGGCCGGCACCTTCTGTATATCAGCACCGCACCATTTACCGACCTTGGCCCCAACATAATATCGGACGATCCGGCGGTGTGCATTACATGGTTCTGCATGACGAAATGACGAATCGTTTCGAGGCCTGGAAACGAAGCGGAACGAATGGGAACCATTGGGGCCGGGGGTAAAATTCGTAAATCCTTGGCGGGCAAGGGAAATAGGGAACGCTGGGGTTGTTGAAAAAGTCCGATCAGTCCCAGAGGGACATTTGATAATAGCCCAGCAGTTCACTGCTGGGGCAAGGATGATGATAGCGGGCGAGTCCCGACGGGACGATTGAAACCCTTTCAGGGACGTATCTTATG
>DAOWOP010000228.1 GCA_030642005.1 Planctomycetales bacterium | reverse complement strand
ATAGGCAAGGCCAATCGCAACTTCTTCATCAACGACCGAAAGCACAAACTCGGCTCCTATGGCCCGAACCTCTTGCGCCGGAAGGGACAATCTTTTGCGATTGCAGGTCTGTCTGCGCGACGGACGTACCGTTTGGCCGAACGGACCGGGCGGCTGAACAAACTTGGCATGGTGAAGGTGGTCTTCTCGCGTCGGCGGGGCGAGAGGAAGAGTATTGCTCTGGTTACGGATAACCTGAGCGTTTCGAGCAAAACAATCGTAGCCGACTATTTGAGGCGATGGGCGATTGAGATGCTGATCAAGGACGAGAAGCAGCATTTGGGGCTTGGCGATTACCGCGTGCTGCGGTACCAGAGTGTAGTTAGACACCTGCACCTGGTTGATTGCGCCTATGCCTGCCTGACCCACCTGGCCATTAAGGACCAGCGTGCACAAGGCCAAAAGAAAAACAAAAATGTGCTGCGGCTGCCGACGATGAGCCATCTCAAGACCCGGATGCGTCAGTTGGTCTGGCAGGAAGCGGTGCAGGATGTTGTCAAGCATAGCCATGAAAAACCCGTTATTCGCCGCCTGGAAAAACTCCTCGCGGCATAAAATCGGTCAGTTTGAGAAGGTTATGTGCCAGAATCGTGGCGGCGACGTCGCATCGCACACCTTGGGCAGTCTTGCTCGGCACGACGTTCATATCGAGTGTCGTCTTTAGTGATCCAATTCGTGTCTCGATACCCCATCGGCTCCTGTACAAATCAACAATCGACGAACAAGGAGAGCCGATGTGATCCAGCAGCGTCGTCACAAGCCACAGTTCACTGGGCTTACCATTCCGGACGAACCGAATGCGAATCAGTCGAACGCACAGACGCGTCGGCAATGATAGATCGTTGTATTTCCTTCGCGACTGCGACGCCAGATCAAACCAAACAATCCATTGATTCTCGCCGAGTTTTTTTCCATTGGCAATGAGCCTCCTGGGATCGCGGCGCTGGTGTAGCGGGCAAATCACGCTAATGCCTCTGCGGGAGAGCTTGGCCAAGTTGTAGAACGAACAGAACTTCCTGTCACAAAGGAGGGTACATTCATCCGGGAGTCTGTCCCACATGGCACGGAATTGGGCGTCTTCTCCTGTGCGATAGCGATCAAGACGATAGTCCACAACGGCTTCTGTGCCTGCGTGTGTGATGAAAGTGATTCGTGCGACGGGAAAGCGGCTGAATCCATGCTTGGCGTAGCCAAAGACATCGACCAGTTCATGTGTGTCCGGCATTGATATGGTCGATCCGTCCAGAAGATAAACTGGCCGACCAAAGTAAAGGTATCGCCGACCGGCCAAGGCCTGCAGCCTGGCGGTGCTGTCGCCAATAAGCTTCGGCCAGAGGGGATCGGGAAGTCGTGACCGTGCCTCACACCATGACGTCGTGGCCGGAGTTCGTTCGATCCTATCGTCCCCTGCAACCATGTCTGCAAGCACCGCACGAATTGACTTGTCCGGGTGCAGTCGGCGATAGACCATTGATCGGACAGTCACAGCCGGTGTGAAGATTCGGCTACGCCACGAGTGCCCGAGTTGGCGACAGATGATGTCGATTTCCTCATCGGCGAGGAAATCGGCAAGGGCAGAAACCTGAACGGGCCGAGAGAACGATTGATGCAATTTGGTGGCCGTGTCGATACTATACATGTCAGGCCTCCTTGCCGACGAGTAATGGATCCGTGTATATCCATCTTATCGTCAAGGTAGGCCTGCTTTTATGACACGATTCGGCTTAACCTCCTGCCATTAGGGACAGTGGCGGTATTAATGCTCTAAACTGCCAAAGTCGGAATAGTCGCGACATTAAAAAGGAGAATGCTCATGGATGCGACAAAATTGCTGGGATGGATCGTGGTACTGGTGGCCGGGGTTTTGGTTGGTTCGGGCGAGGCGGAGGCTGCGGTTCTGTTGGGCTGCGGGGCGGACGGTATTCTGTATGACATCGACCCTCTTACAGGAGCAGCAAGTAATCCCCGCGATACAGGTATCGAGCATCTTGGCGGGATCGCTTTTTCAGCGGACGGCGTGTTTTATGGGTTTGTTGCGTCCAGGATTCCCTACCTGGAGGATGGGGTCATCTACTCAATCGACCCTGTTACCGGTGTCTCGGGAGGTGGAGCACATTACTTCGATGTGGCATTCGGTGAAGGAGACTTGGCCTTCGACCCGAGGAGCGATTTGGTCTATGTTGTAACTTCCTTTTCCAATTTTCCGGACGGAACGCCCGCCGGAGCGGGTAATGACTCCCTGATCCAGTTCGACTTTTCCACAAGGGAGCAGGCTTTGGTTGAATACATCGATGGCTACCTGGATGCGTCGGGTTTGACCTTTGACAATTCCGGTACGCTGTATGCTCTTGACACATACGGCGAGCGTCTCATTACGCTGGATACGTCAAATGCGGATATTCTGAGCAGCGTGCCGCTGGGCGCGGTGGCGGGGATGACCTTCAACCCTGCGACGGGGCTGATGTATGTGGCTGACGGTTACGACGACGGAACGAAGATGCTTTACACTTTGGACCCGGATACCGGCGTCCTGACGGAAATCGGCTCGACGGGGCTTCCGGACGGTTTGGCGGGGCTGGCGTTCATCCCCGAACCGGCGACGTTATCGTTTCTGCTCCTGTGTGGACTGACCATGGTACGACGGCGGGGGAGATGGCCTGCCCACGGAAGATGTTGACGACGACGGCGATCCCCGCATAATCATCGAGCGATGGAGGGCCGAACAAGAAGACGAGGAAGGGTAACTGATACCAGGCGATGTCTGAAAAGTCAGACATCGCTTCGAAGCAATCAGCAGTCAGCGTTCAGTTTTTTCTTTTGCTGATTGCTGATTGCTTTTTACTGAATGCTGGTTGCCTGTCTGAAATATTTTTCAGACAGAATCTGGTCCCTGTTTGTGTTAGCATACCGTCATGGCTGACAAACGCATCCTTATCATCGCCAACATGGCCAAGCCCGGCGTGGCCGAGCGGGTCGAGTCGCTGCGGCCGTGGTTTGCCAAGCGGGCTGAGGTTGTCGGCGTGATTGACGTGATTAGCGATGAAGACCTCACCGGCATAAAGGCGAACCTGTGTATCGTCTTCGGGGGCGATGGGACTCTTCTGGCCGCTGCACGTCGAGTAGCGCCGGCAGGGATACCCCTGATGGGCGTGAACATGGGCAAACTCGGCTTCCTCGCCGATTTCAGCGTCGAGCAGATGACCGAACACCTCGATGCGGTCCTGGCAGGGAAGGTCAGGCCTGTCGAGCGGATGATGCTCCGAGTCGTCGTCGGCGGCGAGAAGGGTTTTTCATCTCTGGCGGCCAACGACGTAGCCATCGCTTCAGGCCCGCCGTTCCGTATGATCGAACTATGCGTCAGTCGCGGCGACGACCGCATCGCAACCTTTATGGGCGACGGCGTAATCGTCGCCACGCCCACCGGTTCGACCGGCTACAGCCTGTCTGCCGGCGGACCCATTCTCGAACCGGCGACCAAAGCGATGGTCATCACACCCGTCGCGCCGCACACGCTGTCGATGAGACCTATCGTCGTCGGCGCGGATGCAGCCATCCGCATCACAGCCGACCGGCTGAACCCCGGAACCACCCTGTTCGTGGACGGACAGGTCTCCACGCCGATCCAGGCCGGCCGGACCATCGAAATCCGCCGCGCCGACTGCACGGCAAAAATTATCTCCAATCCCGACGGAACGTTCTTCAGAACGCTTATCGACAAACTCCACTGGGCCAGAAGCCCGCATCACAGCAGGGATTAGGCATCAGGGCATGTTCGTCCAGAAGGGCCGGATTGTGTAGGCTGGTACCTCCTTGCCGACAGGCAGGGGAAGTTCCGGCAATATGGTGGTTTGCCTTGACAGTGCCCTTTAGCCAATTTGGAACGTAATTAACATGATAAAAAACATGCCGACAACCCGATGTGATTGTTGTCAAAGCAATCCCACGGGAGATCGGCATGGACGCTACTTCTCTTGTATCGGCATGGAACGTTCTGGT
>DAOWOP010000218.1 GCA_030642005.1 Planctomycetales bacterium | reverse complement strand
CCGGTGGCAGGACGAATATGCCTACGCCCAGCCGGCGGAGAATACTAGAAACTGGCTTTGCCCGTGCGCCATCCGCGACCACTTCGGCGAGTTCCTGGCCGCTGTCGGAAGCAGCGAGGCAAAACCGATTGACGACGAGGCGGCAGCAGCACTGGCGGATTCGGAGTATCATTATGGTATGATTGAATATGGGAATGAATATAATCAACTGAGCGATGAAATATGGAACGAGCGTTACCTGACTGGAAAGATGGCGCATGCGGTATAGGAATTTAAACCGAAAGGAGTTTATTATGTTCGAGGTAATCAACAAGGCGTTTCTGGTAGGTGTGGGTCTGGCGGCGACGGCGGGCGAGAAGGTTGAGGAGTTCGCCAAGGAACTGGCAGAGAAGGGCAAGTTGTCCGAGGCCGATGCCCGCAAACTGGCTGACGATATGATCGCCAAATCCACCAAGGCAAGGAAGGACCTTCAGGCCCAGGTCGAAAAGTGGCTGGAGCAGGCGCTTCACAAGATGCACCTGCCGACGAAGGACGATCTGGACGATCTCAAGGCCCGCATCGCCAAACTGGAAAAGGCGGGCAAGAAGAAGAAATAGCGGAGAGTTTCCAATGCCGATTCGTGGACTGGCCTTCCTGGGCCGGCAATATCGCCACGTCAGTCGATACCGCCAGATCGCATCGGTCCTGCTGAAGCACGGCTTCGGGGACCTGATGGGGACTCTGGGTCTGCATCGCCGCCTGCGTCTGGGCAAGCGTCAGGCAGCCGGCGAGCAAATGCCCGGGGCGCAGGCCCTGACGCGGTGGCAGCGAATACGCATGGCAATGGAGGAACTTGGTCCGTCCTTCGTCAAACTGGGTCAGATTCTTGCAACTCGCCCCGACATGGTCCCGCAGGAACTGTGCGACGAACTGGCGAAACTTCACGATACGGTCCCGCCTTTCGGCTTCGATCAGGCAAAGCAGATTATCGAAGCGGAACTCGACAGCCCGCTCAAGACGCTCTTCAGGGAATTCGACAAGAAGCCCGTCGCGTCGGCGTCCATCGCCCAGGTGCACCGCGCGGTCCTGCCGGACGGCGAAATCGTAGCCATTAAAGTACAACGCCCCGGAATACGACAGACCATCGAAGTTGACCTGGAGATCATGCTCGATCTGGCCAGGCTGATGGAAAGATACATCCACGGACTCGATGCGGTCAATCCGGTCGGGATCGTTCAGGAATTCGCGCGCACGATCCGCAAGGAACTGGACTTTACAATCGAGGCCGATCATATCGAGCGTTTCGCCCGGAATTTCGAGTCGAACGACAACGTTCACGTTCCGCGGGTTTTTCGCCGGCGCTCGACCGGGACGGTACTGACAATGGAGTTCGTCGATGGCGTGAAGGTTTCGGACCTGGCGGCGCTGCGCGAGGGCGGGTTTGACCTGGAGTTAATCGCCAGCCGAGGCGCCGACCTCATCCTCGAACAGATATTCCTGCACGGGTTCTTCCACGCCGACCCGCATCCGGGCAACATCCTCATCCTGCCGGACAACGTCATCTGCTTCCTCGATTACGGCATGATGGGGACCGTAAAGCCGCGTAACCGCCAAAGCCTCGCCGACCTGATTGTCGGCATCGTCCGCCGCGATGAGAAGCAGATTACAAAGGCGGTTCTGGGCCTGTCGGAAAACGACGATCCCGATGCCGCCGAGAGGCTCGAAGCGGACGTAGCCGATTTCATCGAGCAGCACTTTTATCGCCCGCTCAAGGATATCCAAATGGGTAACCTTATAGCGCAACTTGTCCAAATCCTGGTGCGCCACAGGTTGAGGATTGTCCCGGATTTCTACCTGCTGACCAAGGCGCTGGCCACCGCCGAAGGCAACGGGCGGAAACTCTGGCCTGACTTTGACATGATCAAAAATACCGAGCCGTTCGCCAGGAAGATTATGGCTGAACGCCTCAGCCCGCGGACACTCGCCAAAGACCTGTACCGCTCCGGTATCGACATGGGGAACCTGCTGCGGGATTTGCCCGGCGACCTGAAGGAAATCCTCGCCCAGATAAAGCGCGGGCGAATTCGCGTCGAGTTCGAGCACAAGGGCCTGGGGCCGATGCTCAAGACGCACGACCAGATAAGCAACCGCATCGTTTTTGCCATTGTGCTTGCGTCGCTGGTAATCGGCTCTTCGGTTATTGTTCTTTCCGGCATCCCGCCGAAATGGTATGGGATACCGGTCTTTGGAATCGTCGGATACCTCGCCGCCGGCGCGATGGGCTTCTGGCTGCTGATCTCAATTCTCAGGCACGGGAAGATGTGAAGCATCGATTATATCAGCGCCACGATGACGTTACGCGCGGCGGGGTTCCTAACCCGCCGCGTCGGTTCAGTTTTTCGTTTCGCGGCGGGACAGGATCCCCGCCACGCACATCCGGCTGTGGGGACAGGGGCGGATGCCGAAACTACCGGTTCGCCTACGGGTTACAAAAACCAAAACAGAGCCGAACGGCAAGCCAATACTCAGCACTGGCTTGCCGTTCGGCTCTGTTTCAATGTTTCACCAACGGCGATGGCGGGTCTGGTTACGTATTCTACATCCGTGCCGCCGCAGACGTTTGAGAAGGGTCTGGCGTTTCATGAGACGGCTACGGTGTCCTTGATCGCATCAGCCGGAACGCCGCGCATCGCGTCTTCGCGGCGATCGGTCAGGATCATGCGAATTGCCTCGGCGAGACTTTCCAGGCACTCTTGTTTCGTTTTGCCCTGGCCGTTCGCGCCGGGTATTTCGGGGCAGTAAGCGATGTACCAATCCCCGTCCTTTTCGACAATGGCTGTGAATTCATTGTGCATGTCCGATAAATCTCCCAGCCCCCAACTATCACAACATTGGCTTCGCTATTATTATACTGCTTACATCAGCATCAGCAAAGCGCAAAAACAAGCCCGACCACCCCGGCCGGGCTTGAAAACTTCCTGCCTGTGAGGCATTTATCCATCAACGCCTCTGCTTCCTTATTACCGCCAGACCACCGAGCACCAGCAGCGACAGCGAAGAGACTTTCAAAACAAAAGGGTTTGGACTCGTGGCGGAAGCACGCGGTATATAAATACCGAGGATTCGCTTCCAGCTGTGATACGTTACGTAGTGGAACAATGATGCATGGTATGGTAACACGCTACGAGCCGCGACCGTAAGGGAGCGGTCGAATAGACGTTCCGCCCGGTATGACCGCTCCCTTGCGGTCGCGGCTCGTAGGGCACATATCCCCGAACGTTTTTCCGCATATCCGCAGAGTTACATCAGCGCTACGACGACGTTATAGCAGGCGTGTGCTCCGACGGCGACGCCGAAGCCTCTGCCGATGTAGAGTATCGCAAGGTACAGCCCGGCGAGGCCTCGGAATGCGAACAATCGCCAGTCGAAACAGGCTGGGCCTATGAAGTGATATAGACTGAACAGCACAGACGTAGCCACAACGGCAATGACGGCGGCAGGTTTCCTCGGAGCCTTCATCAAGTCCACGAAAACCAGCATAATCAGTCCGATCCCGGCCAGGCGGAAGATGAACTCTTCGTATATTCCGGCCCCGATGCCGGTGAGTATTTCAGCGGCCAGCGCCTGTGTTCCATCGCCGGCGGCCAGTGCCACAGGCCCAAGCAGCCTTTCGGTCAGGATCGCCAGCGCGACCAGCGGCGCCATTCCGACGACGCTTTCAGCCAACATGCCGGCGACGGCGTCGGCATCGACGTGCCGCTTCTGCCTGCTTGCGACGTGCCACGCCAGCAGGACAGCGATAATCAGCGCCGCCGGCAGAAACCTCGCCGCCGCACCGAGGCTATTGAGCACAATCGCAAGGTGTCGCGGGGCCAGAAGGCAGTCGCTGTAAAAAATGGACCCGACCTCGTAGGCCACAAGAAGGGGCAGGATGAACGTCAGGCAGTTCAGCGGGCGATGGGTCCGCACCAGGTAGTCCGACGCTGCTTTGCGGAAACGGGTTTCTTTCTTCGAGGCCATACCGGCAAACTGACAGAAAGAGGCCACAGCCGCCTGTGTCTCTGTGGCCTCTTTCTGCTCCAAAACTGATCCCAACGGGATTTGAACCCGTGTTGCCGGGATGAAAACCCGGTGTCCTAGACCAGGCTAGACGATGGGATCTTTTTAGCGTTCAGCAATTAGCAATCAGCGGTCAGCAATCAGCAAAAAAATTGCTTTCACCGGCTACAGACTACTGGATACCGACTACCGATTCAATGAGGGAGCTGGGACTCGAACCCAGAACCTACGCCTTAAAAGGGCGTTGCTCTACCAGTTGAGCTACTCCCCCGGATAACAGATAGTAATCAGTAGTCAGTAGTCAGTAGTCAGTCAAAAAAGAAAGTAATCGGTAATCAGTAAT
>DAOWOP010000087.1 GCA_030642005.1 Planctomycetales bacterium | reverse complement strand
GGTCCGGGTCGATGAGTTTGGCGAACGCGACGAACCGCCGAAGCAGGCCTGCTCCCATTTCCTCGTCGTAGTAATGCGTAAAGTCGAAATCCATCACCTCGCCGGCAATATCAACCGGGCCGAGGTCGCGCCGTAGCCGCTCGGTCGCATCAGCGAGCACCTCCCGGCTGACCGAGAGCATCCCGACGATGAGTTTGACCGGTTCAGGAGTAGTTATCGCGCCCATGACAGGTGTGATTGTCAATTGCCGATTGCCAATTGTCAATTTGTTGCTGCATGTGGCATGGCCGTCTCGGCCATGTTCTGCTCATCCACGGGCGGGACGCCCGTGTTACGCCGCAAGCGCGGGATTCAGATGCGCCGGTGTCGGTTTGTCGCCTCGTCGGAATCGGTTGGCGACAACGGCCTCGATTATCAGCAGGAGTATCACGACAGCCAGCAGGCGGTCCCAGAGGTTATCACCGGCGGCGGCGTCGGCGGCGGCGGCGTGAACCTGCTCCAGCGTCCCGCCGAAATAGACGCCCACTCCTTCATTTTGCGATTTGATGGTTTTCGCCAGTGTCTCGGGCGCGATCCCGGACAGATCGCTTTCGATGCCGTCGGGATTGACGGCGAACGCACCGGCGGGGCGGTCCGGGCCGGCGGACTTCCCGGCGACTACATCCCACCGATAGATGCCGGGCCGGTCCGTCTTCGTGAACACGGCGGCCGAACCGGCGATGAGCGGCAGGACCTCGATAGCGCCGTCGGGCATCGTAACGTTGAGGACCGACTTGCCTAAAATCTCCACGCCGGGCTTGATCGTAACGGCGGAGCCGGCGCTGAAGGTGTTGTCTGCGCCGAGCCGCTCGCCGGAGGCCAGGCATATTCGCGTTACGATCGGCAGGAACAGCGTGGTGGTGGCGAGGTTGTTCCACTCCCTGCTTGCGGTGGTGGTCGCCAGGACGACGCGCCCCGCCCCGAAATCCCTGGTCGAAATAATCGGGTCGCCGGCCGGCGACGAAAGAACGGCATGGTGGTCCCCGGTCAGCCGCTCCAGCCGATAGTAACGCTGGATGATGATTTCGGGATAATCGGCTTCGGCTTCAAACAGTCCCGCCAGATACGGATGTCGCAGGTTTTTGACCGCGCGCAGCCCGCGGGCCTCCATGCCGACCTGCCCGACCGCCTTTCCGATCCGCCCCGGAAGAACTCCGGCGAAGCGCTCGTTGTAATTCGACGCCCTGGCGGCGGGGCCGAGGAAAAAGACGGCGGAACCACCGTCGCGGACGAACTCAACCACAGCGGCGGCCTGGGCGGCGCTGAATTCCGGCACGTCGGCGAAGAAGACCGCTTGAACCCCGGCAAGTGAAGCCTTTCCGAACCGGTGGGCCTGGACCGTCCGCCGTCGAATGGACCAGACATCGGCTGAATCCAGCGCCACAGCCAGCATATCGGCGGGATCATATGCACCGCCACTCCGGCCGACGCCGCGGACAAGCACCACGCGGACCTGTCCTCCGAACCGGAGGCTGAATCGCCGAACGTTATCGACGGCGAGGTCGTCGGTTTCGGCGACGGCGACCTGCCCGACGTGAACGCAGGGAGAGGTGAAGGTATGGCCAAACCGCACGGTCGTCCTTGTCGGGCCTTCGACGCTCGCGGCGGGGAGAATCTTTCGCACCGTCTCGCCGATTTGGTTTCCATCGACCTGGAGCCAGACGTGCACCTGCCTGTCCGTCGGCGAGGAGTTGATCAGAGAGGCCGTGAACTTCACCTCCCGCCCGAGGCTTCGGTCGGCGCTTATCTTCAGGTTATCGATCCCGACGTTCACGGGCGCGGCGCTCGAGCAATCGACCAGCATCAGCGGGACTTCGGCGGTTTTGAGTTCGGCCAAATGCTCAAAACTTATCCGCTGCATATCGGAGAAGATGTAGATGGCTTTCTGCGAGGCGGTTCGGTCTTTCAGCAGCGTCAGGGCCTCCCTGACACATTCTGCTATCGCCGCCCGTCCTGAGCAGAGGCTTGCCTGCGACAGTTGCCGGCGATGGCCCTCCAGGTCGGACCGCAGGGCTTCGGGTCGGTCGGCTGAATTGGTCAGTATCAGCGCCGTGGCGGTGGGCCTGTCGGCCCCGCCGAGCAGTTTGGCCGCTTCGCGCCGGGCTGCGTCAAAGCGCGACTCGCCTCGGCGACTGACACCCATCGAATAAGAGTTATCGACGATAATAACGGCTGCAAAGCGCCTGTCGGCCCAGAAACCGGCGGTCGATTTCAGGATGGGTTCGGCCACCGCCGTCGCCAGAATCGCCAGCAGCGCCGAGCGTATCAACAGCAGCAGCCAATGCTCCAGCCGCCGGCGGCGGGCGGTCTTCTCCATACCCATTTTCAGGAACCGCAGCGTGGGGAAATACTCCTGCGGCGCACGCACCGACGCCAGCAGATGCAGCACCAGCGGTATCGCCGCCGCCGCCAGCCCCAGCAGCAGCAACGGGGTTACAAATGTCATCGCCGCACCATAGCCTTTCTCCGGGCAAGGTAATTCAGCAGCATCAGGTCGTATGGCTGGTCGGTAACCGCCGTAACGTACTCGATGTTCCGGTCGCTGCACTCCTTGCGATACCGCTCGATGAAGGCATTAATCTCGTCGCGGTACGACCGGCGCAGGAGGCGGGGATCGACCTGTATCTTCTGGCCGGTCTCAATGTCAACAAAGTTGGTCATCTTCCTGAACGGGAATTCCAGTTCCGCACGGTCGAAGAGATGGAACAGGATTAACTGGTGCTTCTTGTAGCAGAAGTGCTGAAGCGCCCGCATGACCTCGGCCGGGTCGTCGTAGAGATCGGAGATGACGATTATCAGCCCGCGTTTTGCGATTCTTTCGGCCAGTTCGTGAAAGGTTTCGGCGATGGCGGTTTGCTTGCCGGGTTTGAGCCTCTCGATGCCCGTGAAGAGGCGGTCCAGGTGCGCCGCGGTCGATGCCGGCGGAAGGTGAAGGCGTATCTTCCTGTCGAAGGCGACCATCCCGACCGTGTCCTGCTGCCGGCACATCAGGTACGCCAGGCAGGCCGCCAGGAAGCAGCCGTATCTGTACTTGGTAACCTCTCCGCCGTAGCGGTAATTCATCGAGCCGGAGATGTCCAGCAGGATGTACGCCCGCAGGTTGGTCTCCTGCTCGTACTGCTTGATATAAAACCGGTCTGTCCTGGCCCATGCGACCCAGTCGAGGTGTCGCAGGTCGTCGCCGGGGGAATACTCGCGCTGACCGGAAAACTCCACCGAAAAACCCTTGTGGGGACTGCGATGCAGGCCGGAGATGAACCCCTCCACCACCTGACGGGCCAGAAGGTTCAGATTGGCGAACTTCGCCAGTCGGTCAGGCTCGAAATACAGGTATGGAGACTTTGCCATTCTCTCTCCAGTCTTTTTTTAGCAGGGATGCAGGAGATGCAGGGGATAAGAAATAGTATTTAAAAACAGGTGACGTTCATCTTCTGTTCTTTAATTAACTTTTTTATCCCATGTATCCCCTGCATCCCTGCTAATTTTTCTTTAAGAATATCAGCGACATTTGCCCGTAATCGCGTCTGTCGTGCAGGTACAAGGGTTTTAACGTATCAGGCAGGGGAATGTTTCGTCGGCAGCGGAAGATTACCATACCGTCGTCGGCGAGTTTCGCCGCCAGCGGGGCGAACAGTTTTTCGACGGCTTCATTCGGCCGCCATCGTTCCGGCAAAGCGTACGGCGGGTCCACGAAGGCAAGGTCTATCGGCTCGTCGATCTCATCAAGCCGGCGGCGCAGGTATCGCAGAATATCGCCTCGCCATATTCGGCAGCGGTCGGCCAGGTCCATCGCCTCGATGTTGCGCTTCAGACGATCCAATGCCTGGCGGTCGCGCTCGGCAAAGAAGCAGTATTTTGCCCCTCGGCTGATTGCTTCCAGCCCTATACTTCCCGTTCCGCTGAATAAATCCGCCACCACCGCATCGACGACCGCATCGCCAAGGATGTTGAACAATGCGGTCTTAACGCGCGAGGTTATCGGACGAGTCGCCATGCTCTTCGGCGACAGGAGGCGGCGACCCTTGTGTTGACCGGCAATAATTCGCATTTTAAAAGCAATCAGTAATCAGCAGTCAGCAATCAGCGATCAGCAATCAGCATTTTATTTATAAACTACAACAAAATGAACCGCAGAGAACGCAGAGGAGTCAGAAATAGCCAAACCAAACAACAATATTTTTCTCTGCGTGCTCTGCGGTCTCTGCGGTGAATTTCTTTGTTATATGCTTTTAGTCTTTTGCTGAACGCTGACCGCTGAACGCTTTACGCAGTATCGCATCATTGGAATGAGATTTCTACTGGCATCTTTACCGAGCGACGGCTAGGCTAGGTTTTGAAATTGCTGAACAAGGCGGGGTTTTCCAAAGAGCATTCGTGTAATTCGCTTTTATTCGTGCGAATTCGCGTTAAAAAAAGTGCGCCCCGACCAAGGAGCGGGGGCCGGGGCGCGGGGCATTGGTGCCGGGCCGGTGAAGCCCGGCTTGCGGCTGCGTCGGTTGCCATATGAAACGTAAGATATAAAACCGTGACTGGCCAATACAGGCCATGAAAAATCTCGAAATCGGGTGAAAAAATATGAAACCTCTGCAAATCATCATGTTGACCGCAGCGTTTTCTTGCACCGGCTGCGCGCCCACGGGCGGTCCTGTAGCGAGTCCGACCGGCGTCGCCGACGAGAATTTCAACGCCGTATGGGACGCCACCAACGAGGTGCTGCGTGAATATCGCTTTTTTATTGACCGTGCCGACCGGCGGGAAGGCGTCATCACGACCTTCCCGATGATCGGTCGCCACTGGTTCGAGTTCTGGCGCAAAGACGCGATTACCCAGCGGGACCTGGCCGAGGGAACTCTCCATACCGTCTATCGTCAGGTTACGGTCAATATCCGCCGGCGGGACGACAGCGAAGGTTACACCGCCGCCGTACGCGTGCTTACTTCACGCTCGGACCTTGTGAACCCGCAGGTAACCAGCACTTCCGAGGCATTTGACATGTTCCTCAATCCCGACATGCCGCGCCTTGCATCGCTGACCGGGCTGGGAAGCACAATCGGGAGCAGGTCGGTGCCGCTCGGACGCGACGAGAACCTCGAAGAAACCCTCCAGCATGAAATCAATTTTCTCGCGGTAAAGAAACTGACGATCTATCCGCGGTAGTCGTCAACCGGCCGGTGAAGCCATATTTTCTGCCTGCAAATATGCATTTGGAATGCATAATTGCGCGCACGATGCCCTTGGACCCCGACGCCGCGGCAGAAGCCCCTCAGCGGTTTGTGATCGGGTTCCCGGAAGGACGACGACCCTACAACAGGCTGGCAGGGTCGGCGTCGATGACAATTTCAGCGCCGATTTCCGCGTTTAATTCAGGAATCTTTTCCAGAAGGACGTTCTGGATATGCCCCGGCCTGGGGCAGTAGCAGTCGATCTCGAAGCGGAACTGGCTGCGGATTTTGAACACGCCGGCCCGCATTGGGCCGATGATTTTCACATCGTCCTGGCCGGCGAAAAGTCTATGTAGGTGTTTGCCCAGCGCCTGTGCACCGGCTTCGGCGCGGGCGACCTTCTCATGACGGACGACAAATCGCACCAGGCGGACAAAAGGCGGCACGCCCGTCGCTTCGCGCTGCGGCAGTTCAAACGCCGCAAAGCCCGCGTAGTCGTGCTTCAGTGCGAAGCGAATGGCGGGGTCGGAAGGATGCAGCGTTTGGACGATCACCTGGCCGCCGCGTTTCGCACGCCCGGCCCGCCCGGCGACCTGGACGATTAACTGAAACGTCCGCTCGGCTGCCCGGAAATCGGGAATCGCCAAGGCCGTGTCGGCACTGACGATGCCAACCAGCGTTACACGCGGAAAATCCAGTCCCTTCGCCACCATCTGCGTACCCAACAATATATCCACGTCCCCGGCGGCGAAGCGGTCGAATACCTCCCGGAACTGCTTCGGGCTGGACATCGTGTCGCTGTCCATCCGCGCCACGACGGCGGTGGGGAACTTGCGGGCGAGTTCAGCCTCGATCCGCTGGATGCCCATTCCGAAAAGGATAAGTTTCTTCCCGCAGGCGGGGCACGCCCGCGGGACCTCGGCGGTCGCCTGGCAGTAATGGCACATCGCCAGCGACAGGGCGCGGTGGAATACCATCGCCCGGCTGCAATGATCGCACTGAAGTTGCCATTTGCACGACGGGCAGAAGACGAAACTGGCGTACCCTCGGCGGTTCATCAGCAGGATGGTCTGCTCGGATCGGTCGAGCGTCTCGGCGAGTTTCCGCTCCAGCGTCCTTCCGACAAGTTCAATCCGCCCCGGCGTGATCTCCTTTCGCAGTTCCACTAGTTGCAGCGCCGGCATGGGCAGGGAGTGAATCCGTCGCGGCAGTTCCAGCAGTTCGTATCGGCCTGTACGGGCGTTGTGGAGCGATTCCAGCGACGGCGTAGCCGAGCCGAGCAGGACCGGAACGCCTTCGATAGCGGCTCGCTTGACGGCTACGTCCCGCCCGTGGTAGCGCGGGACGGTCTCCTGCTTGTATGAGGATTCATGTTCCTCATCGACGATAATCAGTCCAAGCCGTCGGGCGGGTGCGAATATCGCGCTTCGCGGGCCTATGACGCAGGTTGCGTGCCCGTCGCGAATCTGCTCGTAATAGAACACCCGCTGTGCGGCCGTCAGTCCGGAGTGCAGTACGGCCACCCTCTTCAGGCGGCCGGTGAGGCGCTGAAGCGTCTGCGTAGCCAGGGCGATCTCCGGCACCAGGAGGATCGCCTGCTTCCCGGCGGCGATAACCTCGCGTATCGCCCGCAGGTACACCTCCGTCTTGCCGGAGGCAGTTACGCCGTGCAGCAGCGTCGTGCTGAAGCCGGCGGACAGTTTAGCCTTCACGGCGGCCAGAACCTTCCACTGGTCGTCGTTGAGGTCGAACGGGTCGGGTTCGACCTGCTCGTCGAGTTGTTTCAGAATCTGCGGGCGGGTTTTCGTGCGGATGAGTTCCCGCCGAACGAGCCGGCGGACGGTGTCGCGCGACCCGCCGCCGTGAGCCAGCAGTTGTTCGACCGGAACCGGTTCGATGCCCTGCCGGCGGGCCTCGAACAGTTCATCCAGCAGCCGACGCTGGCGCGAACCAAGTGCCCTGGGCCAGTCGGCCTTTTCCGCGAGGAGATATGCGACGGTCTCCGTCCGCGGCGCTGTCCGACCGACCGCCGCCGGAACCATCGCCGAGAGTACCATCCCCGGCGGGGCGAGATAATACCGGCTCATCCACTCACCCAGCCGCCACAGGTTCTCATCCAGTTGGCTGGCGGTGTCGATAAGTTCGGCTACGACTTTGAGTTTTCGCTGTCCCGGCGGGCGGTCGATTTCAGCGACGAATCCGAGCGTTTTTCGGTCGCCTCGACCAAACGGTACGCGGACGCGCATGCCGACTTCGGGACGGGCAAAGCCTTCGCCCCACAGATAGTCGAAAATCCGCCAGACATTGGCCGATATTGCAACGCCGACCACCCGCGGACGGGAAACAGAATCGTCTTTGAAAAGATCGCTCACAAGCCCCATAGTATTCCGCACCCGCACTGATGCCAAGGGCTTGCCGTTTCGCGCTGTTGAGATTTGACCTCAAAACCGTTAGTCTTTATCAATCATCGGGAAGCAGGAGAAGGACATGATGACTGATGCGACCAAAGATCGGCAACCGTCGAAAATCCTCGTGGTGGACGACAACCCCCAGAACCTCGAACTGCTGGTGGAGTACCTCCAGACAATCGACGACGTTCAAACCCCAACCGCCGCCGACGGCATTGAGGCGCTGGAAATGGTCCGGCAGGTCAAACCCGACCTTATATTGCTGGACATAATGATGCCGAGGATGAGCGGGTTCGAGGTCTGCCGGAAACTCAAATCCGACCCTGCCACCCGCGACATCCCGATAATCATGGTAACAGCCCTGAACGAACTGTCCGACATCGAGCGCGGCGTCGAGTCGGGAACGGACGACTTCCTCTCCAAACCCGTCAATCGCCTGGAACTTATCACTCGCGTCAAGTCGCTGCTGAAACTGCGACACCTGAAGGATGAACTCGAACGGGCGCTGGCGTACCTGAACGACGTGGAATCCACGCCGCCCGCCCAATAGGCCAAGCCCACGCACTGCGCTGCGTGGGTGAGCGCCCTGGAGAAATGTCTTGAAGAAAATCACACTTGGATGCCTTTTGATTCTGTTTTTCGTCGTCGGATGCGGCGAGCCTGTTGAGGCGCTCGAAGCCGTTCCGGTAAAACCCGCCGAGATCGTCTCGCGGTCGTCCACCGAATCGGGCGTTACGGTCGCCAAACTTTCCAACGGCCTGACGGTAATCGTCGCCGAGAACCACAATGCCCCGGTTGTCTGCGTCAAGGCGTTCGTCCGCGCCGGCGGGCTGTACGAACGCGAATGGCTGGGCGCAGGACTCAGCCACTTATGCGAACACCTTGTGGCCAAGGAATCCATCCACGAGATGCCCGGCGGCGGGGCGGCGCACTCGCCGGGCGAAAAACGCTCTCGAACGCTCGAGATCGGCGGACAGTCAAACGCTTACACCAGTATGGACCACACCTGCTACTACATCGCCGCATCGTCGAGCAAAACAATGCAATGCGTCGATCTTATCGCCGACCAGGTTTCCAGGCCGTTCATAACGCCGGCCGATTTCAAGCGAGAACACGGCGTCGTACAGCGCGAACTGGAAATGGGCAAGGACGACCCGTCCCGGCAGATGTGGTACGCCCATTCAGCCAACATTTTCGGCATGCATCCTGCCGCTGTGCCGGTAATCGGCTTTGCCGACCCGCTGAGCAAACTGGCGCGAGACGACGTGCTGGCATACGTCAAACGAATGTACGTTCCGCAGAACATAATCTTCGTCGTCGCCGGCGACGTGGACACCGCCGCCGTCCTGAAACGCGCCGCCGGGCGGTTCGGACATTTCAAAAAGGGTCTGACGCCTGACATGTCCCTGCCGGAGGTCGCTCCGATTACCGGCGTCCGTCGGACAACCGTAAAGAGCAAGTCCGTAAAAGACGTAATGCAGCGGATGAGTTTTCAGACGATCCCGCTGGTCCACGACGACCTGTACGCCCTGGACGTGTTGAGTTTCATCCTGTCTCGCGGAAAGAGCAGCCGGATGGTCCGGTCGCTCCAGTTTGAAAAACGCCTCGTTACGTCCATCCGGACAAGTTCGTGGACGCCGGTTTGGGGCAAGGGATTTTTCACCGTCAGTTTCCGCGCCGAGCCGGACAAGGCCGACGCAGCCCAGAAGGAAATTATTGAACAATTGCAGGCCGTCATTGCCGACGGCGTTACCGAGGTCGAACTCGACAAGGCCAAGCGCCAGAAACTCGCCCAGTTAGTCTATTCCCAGCAGAAGGCCGAGGCCGTCTCCGGGACGCTGGCAAGCGATTACATGACCACCGGCAACGTGAATTTCTCACGCAACTACACCGACAACATTCAGAAAGTAACGGCCGAGCGGGTCCGGGAAATGGCGAAGAAGTATTTCACATTCGAGAAGATGGCGATTACGCGAATGGTTCCCGAATCGCTCCGGGCCGAAAAAACGGTCTCGATAGAAAAGGCCGCCGAAACAAAGACCGTAACTTTCACGCTGCCCAATGGCCTGCAGGTGATTCTGCATCCGACAAAGGCAGTCGGACTGGTCTCTATGACGTTCGTAAATAAGGGCGGGCTGCTGGGAGAAAGCGAAGCGACCAACGGTTTGGGGTCGCTGATGATGGCGTTGAGCACGCGGGGCGCGGGTAAGCGATCGGCCGAAGAGATTGACGCTTTTTTCGACGAGGCCGGCGGCGCCATCGCCGGAAAGTGCGGAAACAACTCCTTCTATTGGGAAGCATCCGTCCTGTCCGACAGGTTTGCCGAGGCGCTTGAAATCCTCGCCGATGTCGTGCAGCACCCGACCTTCCCGAAAAAGGAACTGGAGAACATCAAGCCGCTGCACAAAGCGGCAATCAAGCAGGTCGATGAAAACTGGACACCGCAGTTGATGAAATTCTTCCGTCAGAAATTCTTCATCAACTCGCCGTATCGTTTGCAAACCACCGGCAGTTTGGAAGTGGTGGCTTCGGTGACAGTAGATGATATATCCGGGTATCGCGATATGCAGATTACGATCGGGAAAAATGTCCTGGCGATCTACGGTAATTTCGACGCCGACGCCGCCAAGGCGCGAATCAAACGATTATTCAGGGGTTTGGTCAACGACGCGAATGTCTCTTACACCTGGCCCAAGCGCAAGGTCGCACCGGAAGGTGAATTGCACGTTCTTAAAACGAAGAACGTCCAGGCCGGCGTCATTGTCGCTGTGCCGGGAATGAAGGCAACGGACATTGATGATCGCATCGCGATAACCGTTTTGGATACGATCATCAGCGGCTATCGCTTGCCTTCGGGCTGGCTGCACACGGAACTCCGCGGCAAGCGGCTGGTCTATGTCGTGCACTCTTACAACTGGGCGGGGCTGATGCCGGGAGCGTTCGTTACCTACGCCGGATGCCAACCCGACAAGGCGCCCGAAGTCGTCGGGATTATCAAGAAGAACCTCGACCGCGCCGCCGGTTACACGCCCACGCAGAAGGAAATCGACCGTGCCGTCAATATCATCCTGACAGCCGACGCCCTCGGCGCTCAGGCAATGTCGGAACTGGCGATAGTGGCGGCCCTGGACGAACTGTACGGGATGGGATATGACTTTCGAAAGAAGGCGGAGAAGTTGTACCGAAAGATTACACCCGCCGACGTGCAGCGAGTGGCGAAAAAATATCTGGGGCATGGATACGTGGTAATCGTTACGACGCCCAAACCGGAAGCATT
>DAOWOP010000098.1 GCA_030642005.1 Planctomycetales bacterium | reverse complement strand
GTGTTTTTAAAACTTTCCCAAACTTTCCTAAACTTTCCCAATCTTTCCCAATCTTTCCGAATCGTTCCGAATCGTTCCGAATGGTTCCCATTCGTTCCCATTCGTTCCGTATTGTTCCGTACGGTTCCGCTTCGGCACGGGTTGGCATGTGGTGTAATCGTCAATCAGAGTTTCCCGTTTTCCCAGATTGTTTCGTACATCGTTACGATGTTTTCGGTCGGCGAGATTGGCTGGATGTTGTGGCAAGGTGCACAGAACCATCTGGCCGGGGCGAAGATGCGGATGTTGTCCAGCACCTCCTGGCGAACGTCATCCGCCGAGCCGAACGCGAGCGTCTGCTGGTTATCCACCGCGCCGTGGAAAGCGATCCTGTCGCCGAAGTCGCGCACCAGACCTTCGCGCTCCATGCCCGGACAACGCCACTGGATAGGGTTGAGCACTTCGATACCGGTTATTTCGATCAGGTCCGGTATTACTTCCCGAGCGGCTCCGTCGGTGTGGTAAAAGATGTGGATGCCGTGGCTCCGCGCCAGGTCGGCCATCTTCTTCTGGTTCGGGAGGATGAATTTGCGGATTTGCTCCAGGCCCATCAGCAGCCCGGTCTGACTGCCGAGGTCTTCTGCCACATATGTCAGGTCAACCGGGCCGTCGGCGATGTCCCACATACGCTCGTTGAGGGCGTAGTGGAAGTCGAACAGGTGTGTGAAGATGGCTTCGGCGATCTCCGGCTCGACGAGCAGGTCCATCATCGCTTGCTCCATGCCTCGCATCTGGCAGTAAATAAGGTACGGTTCATAGCAGCCACAGCGGACAGCCCGATGGCCTGGAATATCGGCGACCTGCCCTGTGAATTCTTCCCAGTCGTGATCGTCGGCGCTGGGCCATTTGAATTCGTGGACCTGCTCGACCCTTGTTACGTCAGCCAGCGGGTGATTGATCACTTCGGAGTACTCGCCCTCGCCGTAACTGACTGCCCTGTAGCGCAGGCCCCACATATCGGCCTGGAGGTCGTCGGGGTGATGAGTTACCGTCCGCTTTGCGTCGATCCGGTGAACGCCGTCGATATGCAGTTTATCGTAAAGGGCCTCGGTATCGTTGCATTTCAGGTCTTTGAGAAGTCGTTGGGTTACTTCAGGGGTAGCCCAGTAGTCCGTGGGTATCCGGTCCGGCTTTTCGCGGTTCAGCAGCGCCAGCCAGCGCTCTCGCGGGGTCATTGACATCTGATTTTCTCCTATCTTTTCAATATCTGGAACAGGTTAATGTGGTCGTCGGTCCACAGGTCGATGCGGTCGAAGTCTCTTCGGGGCTGGGTGGCGGCGGTTCGGACTGCCTCTTGATTGATAAAACTTTCATCGCGAGTCAGGAGTATCCAGTCCGATGCGAAGATGCCTTCGGCGTCGTTTTCATCATTCTTAATCCAGGCGGTTTTCAGATTGAGGTGCTTAGCCATTTTCCAGATTACCGATTGCAGGTCGAGGTGTACAGTGGAAACGTGCATGGCGATAACGCCGTCGGGTTTGAGATGTTTCAGGAATATCTCGAACGCCTCTACCGTCAGCAGGTGGACCGGAACGGCGTCGCTGCTGAAGGCGTCGAGGATGAGCAGGTCGAATTTTTGCGGTGCCTCGGCCTCCATCGACAATCGCGCATCGCCCATAATAACATCCACCCTGGCCGGACAATCGGCGATGTACGAAAACCGCGTGCGGGCGATGCGATCTACGGCGGGGTTGATCTCGTAAAATCGGATGCGGTCGCCTTTTTTGCCGTAAGCGGCGATCGTCCCGACGCCCAGCCCGACGACGCCGATGTGCCTGTTTTCCTGCCGGCGGAAAAATCGTATCGCCAGTCCCGCACCACTGTTTTTACCGAAGTAGGCCACAGGTTGAGAGTGTTTTTGGGGATCGACGAACTGCAATCCGTGAAATGTCGTTCCGTGCTGGAGGACGTAACGGTGCATGGCCGGGTCGGACCGGTCGTTTTCCCATACGGTCAGGACGCCGAAGAAATTGCGCGAGTTCGAGACAGCGATCTTATTGGAGTTACCCCGATGCCCTTCAGCGAAAATGGCTGCAACGCCGACCAGGACAATCAAACCTATCCAGACCCATCGGCGGGAGCCTTGGCGGAGCATGGACTTTTTATCGGCCAGCAGTACGAACAGGCAGCACGCCAGCAGCCCAAGGTGCAGTTCGAGGTAGGTATTGAACAGCAGCGGTGCGATAACGGCGACGAAGACCCCGCCGATCGCTCCGCCGGCTGCGATCATCAGGTAGTAGCCCGTCAGGTGCTTCGGGTCGGGCCGAAGGCGGTACAGTTCGCCGTGGCAGACCATGCAGCAGGCAAACAACACCGCCGAGTACATCGCTATCTGCTGGATCACCGGCAGTTCCACAGACTGTGTCCGCACCAATACGACCGCCACGATGGACACGATAAAGATGCCGAGAAACACCGGACGGACATACCATCTCTCGTGGTGGAAACAGATGATGAACGACAGCAGGTACAGGCACAGCGGCAGTATCCAGAGGAACGGAATAACGGCGACGTCCTGGCAGATTTTATTTGTTACCGCCAGCAGTTCGACCGACGCTCCTGCCGGCAGGGCCAGCCAGAGCAGGCGGATTCCCCAACTCGTTTTGACCTGGGCGTTTCGACATGCGTCCTTTTCGCCCGTCGGCAACTTTTGCGGTTGATGATGCTTCCAAAGCCAAACCGCGCAGACGCCGGCGAAGACGGCGAAGGCGCCGAGGCTCCACGACCAGACGTTCGCCTGCGTCGCCCTCGACAAGGCCGGTTCGACGATAAACGGATAACTCACCAGCGCCAGGAGCGAACCGGCGTTGGAAAGCGAGTAAAGCCGGTAGGGCGAGGCGGACGGGTTGGTCCGGTTGAACCAGCCCTGCATCAGAGGCCCTGTGGCCGAAAGGACAAAGTAAGGCAGGCCGATGCAGGCCGACAGAAGGAGCAGAATCCGCAAGGTCGGGTAATCAGCGCCCTGAGGCTTCCATGCAGCCGCCGGTATAATGGGAAGAACCGCCAGTGCCGCGATGATCACGGCGACATGAACAACGGCCTGAGTGCGAGGAGATAAATAGCGGACGATGAAATGCGCATAGGCATATCCGCCGAGCAGAAACACCTGGAAGAACAACATGCAGGTGGTCCACACCTCCGGGCTTCCGCCGAACCACGGGAGGATGTACTTGCCGATTAACGGCTGGACCTGAAAGAGCAGAAACGCTCCGAGGAACACAGCCGGGGCATAGATGAGTATCGGTGTCCGTTTGTTCATATAACGCGGTAATAGTATCAGGTGGAGGACGAAAAAGAAACTTCGGCGTCCGGACATCCCTGTCCGGACGCCCATCCGTGGCAATTGCACTGCACTTCCGCCATCACGGCAGTTGTTCGGTCATTGTTTTCAGCAGTTCTTTTGCGGGTAAGGTTTTAGGTCCTGCCGGCGTCATCCATCGGCAGCAGTGGTGGTCTTCGGCGAGCATTTTTTCTACGCGCTGAACGGCCAGGACGACCGAGGAGTGGTTTTTGCCCATGGATTGCCCGATTTCGGGAAAACTCATCCTCGTATGCCTGCGTGTCAGGAACATTGCGATAGCGCGGGCGAGGCTGACGGTGTGCGTTCGCCGCGATGAGTGGATGTCAGCGGGCGTGATCCCGAAAAAGGCCGACACGACCGTTTCTATCCCGCCGAGCGTTATGGCGCTGTCCGTCCGGACGAGGTGGTCGGCCAGGGCGTCGCGGGCCAGGTCGAGCGTTACCGGCTCGCCGAGAAGTTTCGCCATGGCTGTAAGTTTCACCAGCGTTCCCTCCAGTTCACGGACCGAGCCGTGGATGTGAAGGGCGATGTAGTCCAGCACGTCCTGAGGCGCCGCGAGTTTCAGCCTGGCTGCAAGCCGCTGGAGAATCCTGATTCTTGTATCCCGGTCGGGCGAGTCGATCCGGACGACCATGCCTGAAAGAAACCGGCTGACGAGTTGCTCGGTAAGCCGGCCGAGCAGGCGGGGATGAGCGTCCGAAGCCATTACGATCTGCTTGTCGGCGTCGTGGATGGTGTTGAAGGTGTGGAGGAACTCTTCCTGCGTGGCTTTCTTGGCGGCCAGGAAATGCACGTCGTCAATAACCAGCAGGTCCAGGCGTCGGTAGGCCCTGCGGAAAGTTTCTACCCTTTTGTGCCTTATGCTCTGGACGAAATCGTTGGTGAACCGCTCGGCTGTGAGATATTTCCATGCAAGTTTTTTTCCGTTATTGTGATTTTTGGCTGATGCGTTGCAGATTCCCTGCAAGAGGTGTGTTTTTCCCACGCCGCAGGTACCGTGGATGAAGAGCGGGTTGAACGGCGCCTTGCTGCTTTCGGCAACGGCCCTCGCCGCCGAGTACGCCAGTTTGTTCGACGAGCCGGTTACGAAATCTTCCAACTTATACCGCAATCTGGACGCCGTCGGCTGCTGCCGGCGGGCGGTTCCAGCCGTGCCTCGGTCCACGAGGTTCGCCTGGAGGTCGAGTTGGCGCTTGCGAAGTCGCCCGCTCAATGTCGGGTCCACGGAAATCGTTACCCGTTTTCGTCGGCCTGTAACTTCTCTGCCCGCCGCGGCAAGGTCATCGGTGAAATGGCTCTCAATCCATCCGGCGATAAACGGATTGGCTGCGCCGACCTTCAAATCGTTTTTTTCCACGGAGATGCAGGTTCCGTTCTTGAACCAGGCGTTGAATTTCTGTGTGCCGATCCGCTGATGAACAACCGCGAGGACCGCTTCGGTCGGATCCGTCCGGGGATAAACACTTACTTCAGCGGTCATTTCAGGTTCCTTGTTATCAGGGCATAGTTACAGCGGAAAATGCCTCCATCCATGGAGTGTCCATGACCTGCAATTCCAATCCGTGTAATGCGGGTCTATATTTATGAATCTATCAGCGAACAGATTTCTGTCAACGTGGTAATTACCGATTTTCTTATCCACAACGAGCCAAGAGTCGTACAGACGGAAACTTGGGAAACAAAGTTTTTTTTCATCCACCGTTTGTTCACAAAAATTCCACGAAGGGCGACTGTGAAAGAAATTAGCAGGGATACAGGGGATGCAAGGGATAAAACCTTTTTTGTTTTTTTCTTAAAACATCATCCCCTGTATCCCTGCTAATTCTTGAAAATTTGGTATTTGACAATCGGTGATTTACAATCCAGAATCAACAATCAGCAAAGGACAAAGTTCCGCAGTCGGTTGCTGATTGCTGAAAGCTGAAAAGGAGTCTTCACAGTGAGATACTTTGCGGCAATCACGGCGTTGGGCCTGGTTTTGGTAATGTTGCCGGCGTCGGCTGAACCGGTTCTCAAGCCCGGTATAGTGCCGACCAGTTGGGAACTGGAATTCGAGTACCGGACGCCCCAGCCGATTACAATCCTGTTGCCGGGCTGGAAGGAAGAGCGGACCTTTTGGTACATGCTTTACACGGTAACCAACCGCAGCGGCGATGATCATATCTTCGTGCCGGGGTTCTGCCTGTACACCGATAGCGGACAGGTCAGCCGGGCTGACGAGAGGATTCCCGCGGCGGTTTTCCTGGCAATAAAAAAACGACATAACAACCCGCTGTTGTTGGATATGGCTTCGGTTACCGGCAAGTTGCTTCAGGGCGAGGATAACGCCAAAGACGGCGTGGCGATCTGGTCGGATTTCGACCATAAAGCCCGTGGTTTCGACGTATTTGTTGCAGGCCTGAGCGGCGAGCGGATGAAAATCAAACTGCCCAAACCCATTACTGTTGCCGTTACCGATAAGGACGGCAAAGAGAAAAAAGAAATCAAAACCGAGGTAATCCTCTCCAAAACATTGTACTTGCGGTACTTTATGCCCGGCGAAGCCGCCGCAAGATCGGCCGCTACACCCAAACTCCGGAAAAAGCAGTGGGTGATGCGATAAGAGCATATAACAAAAAGAACTTCACCGCAGAGCACGCAGAGACCGCAGAGAAAAATATTGTTATTTAATTTTAACTTCTCTGCGTTCTCTGCGTGCTCTGCGGTGAAGTTCTTTTTGTTATGGTCTCTAAGAAAAATGGGATTGACGCCGCATTATTACAATGCTAGAATAATTGCGATGAGGGATTCAGCAGCGGTTTTGTCGGTGATTATTGAGGTAGAAAATGGCACATAAAAAGGGACAAGGTTCTTCTCGTAACGGTCGTGACTCGAACGCCCAGCACCGCGGTGTGAAGCGTTTCGGCGGGCAGGCGGTCTCGGCCGGTACGATAATCGTTCGTCAGTGCGGCACGCCGTTCATGGCCGGCGTCAACGTTGGTATGGGACGCGATAACACGCTCTTCGCCAAAAGCGACGGATGCGTTCGCTTCCGCGGGCGATTCGTTGACATCGTTTGACAATTTCCGATTTTCAATTTCCAATTGGATTGTGCGCCATCGGTGTTTCTGTGCAAATTTACCCCTGTGTTGACAATTGGAAATCGGCAATTGACAATTGGACGCCGAAGGCGCCCCGAAGGGCAATTGAAATGTTTTTGGACGAGGTGGACATAACGGTAATCGCCGGCAACGGGGGCGATGGGTGCGTAAGTTTCCGGCGTGAGAAGTATATCCCCCGCGGCGGACCTGACGGCGGCGACGGCGGCGACGGTGGCAGTGTCTATTGCCTGGCCGACCCCGCCGTAAATACGCTCTATCATCTCGCAGGCAAACACCACTGGAAGGCAACCCACGGCGGGGGGGGCATGGGCAAGAAATGCCACGGCCGAAACGGCGTTGATGTCGTCGTCCGCGTCCCGCCCGGAACCATTATCCGCGATGCCGAGCGAGGCGTGCTGCTGAAGGACCTCGCCGAGCCGGACCGGAAGGTCTGCGTCGCCCGCGGCGGACGCGGCGGAAAGGGAAACGTCCATTTCACCACATCGACCAACCAGGCCCCTCGCGAGGCCAAGCCGGGCGAGTCCGGGCAGACCCGTCACCTGCACATGGAACTGAAACTTGTCGCCGACGTCGGGCTGATCGGTCAGCCAAACGCCGGCAAAAGCACGCTCCTGCGTCGGCTCTCTGCCGCCAGGCCCAAAGTGGCCGACTATCCGTTCACCACGCTTGAGCCGGTACTGGGCATCGTCGCGCTGTATGGGCATCGGCGGTTCGTTATGGTCGATATTCCGGGGCTTATCGAAGGCGCACACCGAGGCGCAGGGCTGGGCGAAGAGTTCCTCCGGCACGTCGAACGGGCTGCAATTCTCGTTCACATCGTCGATATTTGCCCCCTGCCAGGCGATCCTGTCGAACATTACAATACCATAAACGAAGAACTGCGAAAATATGCACCGGCGCTGGCTGAAAAACCGCAGATCGTCGTCGCAAATAAAATGGACCTGACCGAAAGCGACGAAAACCTCAAGCGATTCACCGAAGCCGTCGGCTGCGACGTCTTCGCCATATCCGCCATTGCCGGAAAAGGACTCAACGAAATGACCGAACGGATATGGAAAGTGCTAAAAGAGAGGGAATAGGGACTTGGGACTTGGAAAAAATGAGTAAGATAAAATCCATTCTTGCCTGCGACGTCGGCAATTCGCGGATTGCTATGGGGTGTGTGATTGATGAGGAGATCACACACGTCCGGCGAGTCCCTGTCGGCGATCTCGGCGATGCGCTGGCGGATTTATGGTCGGAGTGTCCCGCCCCGGCGCGTATCGCCGCCTGTTCGGTCCAGCCGGAATACCTGGCCGCTCTGGAGTCGGCCGCCCGGCAGATGGAGCAGAAGGTTCTTGTTGTCGGGCGCGACCTGCCGCTGCCGATAGAAACCAACCTGTCCGAACCGGAGCGGATCGGGACCGACCGGCTCTGCCTGGCGGCGATGGCGTATCACCGGCTGGGCGGCGCTTGCGTCGTAGCCGACTTCGGCACGGCAATTACCATCGACTGTGTAAATGACGACGGCGTTTTCCTCGGCGGGGCGATCCTGCCGGGCCTGCGATTGTCAGCCGATGCGCTGGCGCGCGGGGCGTCGCTGCTGCCGGCGGTCAAATTAGAACGCCCCGACTGGGTCTTCGGCGCAGACACGCGCCAAGCCATCGTTGGCGGGATTGTTTGCGGCGCACGCGGGGCGCTGAGGGAACTTGTCGAGTCTTACGCCACCAAATTAGGCGTCTGGCCCGAAGTGATCCTGACCGGCGGGGACGCCGAAATTGTAGGGGCCGATTGCGACATGGCCAGCGTCATCGTCCCGGACCTGTGCTTGTTGGGCGTGGGGCTTTCCGCCCGGAACGTTCGGAAATGAACGTGCCGGCGACAACATCAGCGGCGATGGTTACCTCGCCCGCCCGCGGCGGAATCGCCGTTATCATCCTGACAGGCCCGGAAACCAAACGAATTTTAGGGGAAATTTTCCGCCCTCGATCATCATCGCCAGGCGGGACGGGGTGTCTCGCGCTGGGACGGATCGTCAGCGGCGACGAGGTGCTGGACGAGGCGATTATCTCGATACTCGCCGACGATGTCGTCGAGATCAACATTCACGGCGGGCTGCACGTTGCGAGAAAAGTCCTTTCGCTCCTGGCTGAGCGGGGCGCACGCATTGTTTCTGATTGTCCGGTCGATCCTGTCTTGTTGAAAATACAGAGGCCCGGGCTGGAAAATCCCGCAATTATGAAGGAATTTTTGTCGGCCTTGCCCATGGCGTCCACGCCGCTGGCTGCTTCGGCGGTGAGTTGCCAGTGGTCGGGCGGATTGTCTTCGCTTGCCCTTCGACAAGCTCAGGGCCGTGAGCGGAGTCGAACGGCGGTTTCGCAGCCACCGAAACCGGATCGCCTCCGCGCCGCAGCCGATGCGCTGCCTCTGATGCGTAAACTGCTGGAACCGGCGGAGGTCGTTATCGCTGGGCCGCCGAATGTCGGAAAAAGCGCTTTGGCTAATGCGCTGATCGGGCGGAACGTTGCGGTGGTCTCTGATAAGCCCGGCACGACGCGGGATTGGGTCCGCACGCTAACCGACGCCGACGGCGTACCGATTCGGCTGACAGACACAGCCGGGCTTTGGTCCGACGCCGAAGGCATCGACGCCGAGGCCGTTCGCCGGGCATGGGACCGGATAGAATCCGCCGACCTGCTCATATGCGTAACCGCCGAGACCGACGGTGAGTACGGCGACCTTGTCGAACATCTTCGCTCACTGCCGAATGTTATCAACGTCGCCGGCAAATGCGACGTCCTGGAGCCGACCGGCCTTGGCGACCTGGCTGTCTCCGCCGAAACGCTTGCCGGAATAGACGCACTCCGCCGGGCAATTCGAGATAATCTGGGTTTCGCCGATTTTGATCCGACGGCGGCGATGGCCTTTACCGTTCGCCAGGCCGACTACCTCCGTACCGCAGCCGAATCACTCGACCGCAGCGACTGGGCCGGCGCACAGTCGGCGATGGATAATCTGCTCAAAGCCGACGGATAGCTATCCGTCGGCTTCACCACGTGTACCG
>DAOWOP010000203.1 GCA_030642005.1 Planctomycetales bacterium | reverse complement strand
TAGGGAAAAACGGAAAGAGCAGAACCGATTTACTGATCAACCGATCAACCGATTTACCGATCAACCGATCAACCAGTCAACCGATCAACCGATTTTCCAGTTGACGGATTTCCGGCAGATTCGCTTCGCTCATCTGCCGGCTTGGGACGGCGGGTGAACATGGATTTAACTTCGACAGGCTACTATGCTGTAATGTGATTCTTTGCTGGAAGGAACCTGATATGATCCAACTCTACTGGAAGAACGCCACTGCCGAAGTAATCGGCGCTGAACATGGGATTTCGCAGGGCGAGATGGCTTCGGCGATCGAAAAGGTCGCCGTCGCACACCGGGCTGTCGTCGCGCAGTGGGATGCGGGCAATCTGGGTTATGCGAAACTACCCGTCAGGCGCGATTATCGCGATGAGGTTATGGAACTTGTCGGCCGGTATCGCGGGAAAGTAACCGACCTTGTGGTTCTCGGTATCGGCGGCTCGGCCTTGGGCAATATCGCGCTTCAAACGGCTTTGAACCCGGTTACATACAACCTGTTGAGCGATGCGAAGCGAGGCGGCCCGAGGCTGTTCGTGCTGGACAACGCCGACCCCGCACTTATCGGCGATACGCTGGGCCTGCTGGGGCGGCGGTTGAAAAAGACTTTGTTCAACGTGATTTCCAAGAGCGGCGGGACGGCAGAGACGGCTGCGGCGTTCATGGTCGTCCGCGAGATGCTCCGCAAGCGGCTTGGCGATAACTTCGCCGACCACATCGTCGCGACGACCGATCCGGAAGCCGGCGTTCTGCACGACATCGCCAAAACCGACGGTTACGCGACGTTAGCCGTGCCGGGCGACGTCGGCGGACGGTTCAGCGTACTTTCGCCGGTCGGGCTGTTCAGCGCGGCGATGTGCGGCATCGACATCGACGCGCTGCTGGCGGGGGCGGCTGATATGGCAGGGAAAATAAAGTCAGCCTCGCCGGCCGACAACCCCGCCTGCATCCTGGCTGTCGTCAAGTACCTGATGTACGCCGAAAAGTCCAAACCCATCCACGTGATGATGCCATATTCGAACCGCCTGACCGGACTTGCAGCGTGGTATCGGCAACTCTGGGCTGAATCGCTCGGAAAGCAAAACAACCGCGCGGGTCAAAAAATCTTCGCCGGCCCGACGCCGGCCGCCGCCCTCGGCGCGACCGACCAGCACAGCCAGATTCAACTCTACCGCGAAGGGCCTAATGACAAGTTAATCGTTTTGCTCGAAGTAGGTCGGCATCCGCGCGATGTTCGCATCCCGGACGTCTTCGGCCAGATCGACAAACTCGCGTACCTGCGGAAGGTCAAAATCTCGAAACTGCTGAACGCCGAGAAGCACGCCACCGAGTACGCCCTGGCCCAGTCGCATCGGCCAAGCGTTACGATCCGCTTTGACGCCGTTACGCCGGAGGCGGTCGGCGCGTTCATCTTCCTCTACGAGTTCACCACCAGCCTGACCGGCGAGTTGCTGGACATCAACGCTTACGACCAACCGGCCGTCGAACTGGGCAAAAAGACAACCGCCGCCCTGCTGGGCCAGGAGGGACACGAACACCTTGCCGACGAGATCCGCGAATTTACAAAAGTGGATGCGAGGTACCTGGTCTGAATCGCAAAAAAATCACGCCGCGAGGTCTCCGTGGTCGATTTGTCGGCCCCGGAGTCCCACACGGCGTGCCACCCCTCCCCTTGGCGTTCTTATGTATTCGGCTCAATTGCGAGAGGCGAGGATCGTGCACTCGGCCGATTCTGTCTTCTGGTCCCTTCCGAAGAGCGTAACGACGACATATCGCCGCTCGTCGGTCTTGCTGCCGTCGGATTTCGCCCAGGTGCAGTCCACCCACGCGCGAACCGTAGCCGAGCCGGCAGAGGCGTTGGCCGGGCCTATCCAGGTCCCCACCGATTCCAGCGGCGCCATGTTCCATCGAACGAGTTTGATCCCGTCGCGAGCCTTCGGGCCCGCCTGTTCGGCGAGGTGTCTGCCCACCACGACAACGGCCTGGTTATAGGCAGCGCGGGCGGCGGCGGCATTGGTCTGGACTGCCTGGCCTGCGGATTTGTAGGCGGCGACGCGATGGCGGACGAGTTCGCAGCAGACCGCCCCGTCGGCGTCCTGGCCGGCGAATTGCGTAACCACGCCATCGACCACCGAAGCCGAAACCTGTCTCGCCCAAGCGCCTACGGTCCAGCAGACCCGCAATTGTCCGCCCGTTCCGGCGGCGCAATCGGGCCGGCCGAACACAGCGACCAGATCGGCGTAGTACACCTTTCCATCCCGCGAGATTCGCCACTGACCGGGCTGACGGACCGCCATCGGGCGGACTACCGCCGCCGACGCCAGCGCCGCGCGACTCGCCGCTTCCCCGTCGATCTGGGTAACAAGCCCGTCCGTCGTCCGAACGGTGTGGCTGTCGCCCCATTTCATCTCGACGTGGTCGAGCCGCTGGAACAAGAGCGACGGATAGCCCATCTGGCGGATCAGTTCGCCGGTGGTAATCGGCATCTCCGCCGGCCCCTGCGACGCCGTCGCCTGGGCGGGGGACTTCTGATTCTCGCCCACCTCCAGCACAGCGAGGAATCGCTTCAGTTCCGCCGAAGTCTGCTGCTGCGAAGTCAGCGCGTCGGTCAGTTTAGTCTGATCGGCCTGAAGGGTGCTGTAGGCCTTATCAAATCCCTGCTTTTCGGCCTCTACAGTCAACAGTTCGGCCGCGAGCGCTTCGGCTTGGCTGCGGGCCTTGTCGGCCTGGGCCTGGTTGTCGGCGGCGAGTTTCTTCGCCTCGGCCAGTCCTGTTGCCAGCGGTTCGTTTTCGTTCTTTGCCTGGTCGAGTTTCGCGTTCAACTGTGCGATGAAATTTTCGGCTTCGGCGACCCTGGCCTTTTCGGCTTCGGCAGACTTGGAAGCAGCGACTGCCTGCTCGACGACGGACGCCAATTCCGTCTTTGTATCAGACAGTTGCTTATTAAAATCCTTCTGCCCGGCAAGGGCCTCATCGAGCCGACGCTGGACATCTCCCAGGCTCTTGGCGCTTTCCTGCAAAGCGCTCTGTGCGCTGCGGGGGGTGATGAAATACCCCGCGACGCCGAAGACGGCCGCAACGACTATGGCCGGTAACGCAGTCTTCATCCACGAAGGTGTTCTTTTTTTCGATTCGTTGTCCATTTTTCTTCATCCTCAAATGTACACCTGCCTACCAATTGAAAACAGACGCCGAAAGACCTATCGGCCCCCGTCAGGGCAACCTTAAGTAACGAACAAAGATACCCATCCCCGCCGCGGCGCGGTATAATGGCTTGTTTCGGAGGCGCCTTTGCAACGAGATGTCTGAACTCTATCGAACAGAGCCGACTGCCCGGCGGGAACGGGTGCTGCTGGTGGGCGTGATCCTGCCCGACAGCGACGTTGACGCGCATGATCCGCTGGGCGAGTTGCGGTCGCTGGTGCGGACGGCCGGGGCGAAAGTTACCGACGAGATGATCGCCCGGCGAGGGCGCATCCATCCCGGTCTGTACGTCGGGTCGGGCAAGGCCGGGCAAATCGCCGAGGCCGCCGGCGCCGCCGAGGCCGACGTGGTCGTCTTTGACGCCGACCTGTCGCCGGCACAGATTCGCGACCTGGAAAAGATAATCGCCCGCAGGGTGCTCGACCGCTCGGAGGTTATCCTCGACATCTTCGCCGCCCACGCCCGCACGCGCGAGGCGAAACTCCAGGTGGAACTGGCGCAGTTGGAGTACACGTATCCTCGTCTTCGGCACATGTGGGCGCATCTGGAGCGTATCGCCGGCGGCGCCACCAGCGCCGCTGCCGCCGTCGGCGGGATCGGCACCCGCGGGCCAGGCGAAAAGCAGATCGAAATCGACCGCCGGCTCGTTCGAAAACGCGTCGCCGAACTGAAACGTCGAATCGTCGAAATAGATAAACGCAAACAGCGGATCGTCCAAAGCCGGCAGGGAAACTTCCTCATCTGCCTCGTCGGGTACACCAATGCCGGAAAGAGCACGATGATGAACCTCCTGACCGGCGCAGGCGTCGGAGTGGCCGACCAACTCTTCGCCACGCTCGACACACGAACGCGACGCTGGAACCTCGGCGACGGGCAGGTCGCCCTGCTGAGCGACACGGTCGGCTTCATCAGCCGCCTGCCGCACCACCTCATTGCCTCGTTCCGAGCGACGTTCGAGGAGGCCATCGGCGCTGACCTGCTGCTGCACGTCGCCGACGCATCCGCTCCGCGAGTCGTGCAGCAAATCCAGGCCGTCGAGTCCGTCCTGGGCGAACTTGGCTGCGAGCGAAAGGACCAACTGCTCCTGCTGAACAAGACCGACCGGATAATCGACCCGACCATCCGAACAGTCCTTGCCGACAAGTATCCCCATGCGGTCTTCACCTCCGCCGTTACCGGCGAAAACGCCGGCGCGGTCGTCGAAGCGGTCCTCCTGAAGATTCAGGGTCGGCAGGTCAGCGTTACCATCGAGGCCGATTGCGCCAACGGGCGATTGATGCAGTACCTCGCACACCACACACGCACCACAGACAAGACATACCACGGCAGCAGCGTACGAATGGAAGCGACCATCAGCGAAAAACACCTGGCTGCGCTGAATAACTTCGGCAAAGATGTTAAAATACTGACAGACATCGGGAAATAGCCGCATAGAACCCGCCCGGAACAAAACGGAACGATTCGGAACAATACGGAACAATACGGAAAGATTCGGAAAGAATGGGAAAGATTGGGAAAGATTGGGAAAGTTTAGGAAAGTTTAGGAAAGTTTTAAAAACACGTAAATCGTTTGCTGACAATCACTTGCGTATTTTCCCCCCGAAAATCACCCCGTTTTTG
>DAOWOP010000114.1 GCA_030642005.1 Planctomycetales bacterium | reverse complement strand
TGGGGCGAAGTTTTGACGCGGTGGTCGTCGAGGTGCCCGCCGAGTTTCCAGGTCAGTATGTCCAGTGCGAAGTCGCGGAAGTAGAGGAAGCCGTCGTATTGTTTGTCTCGGCGTTTTCCGGCGGCCGGTTCGTCGACGACACCGTGGCCGATGTTGGAAAACTCCAGTTCGGCCCCCAGGGGTATCCCGCCGCCGCCCATGTGATTGCGGATGTACTGTATCTCTTGTCGGGCGCGTGCGGGGTCATAGACGGTTTCGGATGAACGGATCGCCCGTCGGATATAATCGACGAGCCGGTCCGACCTGAACGATAATTCCGCCAGCACGTCACCGGTAATCAGTTTCATCAGTTTCGGTTGTGCGTTGAGTGTTCGCAGGGCAGCCAGGGCGGAAATCGTCCGCTCGTAAAATTTGTTCGACATCTGCATACGGTCCAGGTCGTAGCGGAATTCCTCACGAAAGCGGTCCTCGACCTGGTTGAAGATTACCTGTCGAATCAGCATTGTCAGGTAATCGGGCACGAGTCGGTCGGCGTCGGCGTCGTTCGGAATCTCGCCGAATTCTCGAAGCGGTTCGTCGGCAATGGCTTGGCGAATGGCGTAGTTGCTGATTCCGCCGCCGTCGAAATGATGGCGAATGAGGTCGCGAATGGTCAATCCGTGCAGTTCGTACAGGGCCTGACGCGAAAGTTCCTCGCCGGTGTTCAGACGCCGACTTTCGTCTTCCGCCAATGCCTGCTCGATCTTTCCCCGAAGAAGAACTTCCTGCTTGAGGTGGTCGCGGAATTCCCATCCGAACGAGTGCGACAGTTGGTCCAGGTTGCCCACAAACGCCACTGCCGGTACTTTACCGTCGGCCGTCAGGACCTTTACGCGAGCCTGCCGGTAGTTTCGCCCTTCGTACTTGCGCAGTATCGGAAGATACTCCGGCGGGATTTGCCCGACAATGTACCCGTGAATTCGACCCTGCCGGTCCGGTACGGCGTAGAGATAGGTCCGGTCGGGCGATATTTTTTTATAGGCGGCCAGTACGGCATGTCGCGCGAGAAATTTTTCGACCCCGTCGGCCTCTCGCGGGTCGGTTACCAGTCTGCGCCCGGTTACCGCGCGGAAGACCGTCGGTTTCATCAGCGTACCATACACGAACAGATTAAAAGGCTCGCCGGACGCCCGCGAAGCCCGCTCGGTTGATTGCGCTCTGGTCATAACCTGCGCATTATAACGCCGTAAAACGTTTCGGTCAGGCTTTGTCTGAAAACTATTTCAGACAGGCATTTAGTAAAAAGCAATCAGCAATCAGCAATCAGCAATCAGCAGTCAGCAGTCAGCAAAAGAAAAAACTGAACACTGACCGCACTGACGAGCAAGCGTGCCAGAGCGGTCAGTATTGCAGGTCCTTTGTTTATTGGGTTTTAGCTGAATGCTGATTGCTGATTGCTGAATGCTTTGAGGCGATGTCTGACTTTTCAGACAGCGCCTAGTACTATCTGTTGCATTTTGCCGCAAAATGAGTAACCTGCTCAACCTGTGCCGCCAGGACGGTTATTGATAAATCGGGGAAAAGTGTATGACTGAATCATTCGACGAAGCATTGAAACGCACGCATAACTGCGGGCAGTTGAGCAGCGGCGACGTGGGCGGCCGGGTCCGCCTGTGCGGGTGGGTGCGCAGTTACCGCGACCACGGCGGGATCGTCTTCATCGACCTGCGAGACCGCGAAGGCATAACGCAGATCGTCTTCGACCCGTCCGATGACGCCGAACTGCATAAACTGGCCGGTTCACTGCGAAATGAGTGGGTAATCTCCATTGCCGGGACGGTCCGCCTGCGGGGCGAAGACCGCATCAACCCAAAACTCCCGACAGGTAAGATCGAGGTCGTCGCCGACGGCCTGACGGTGCTCAATAAGTCGCAGACCGTCCCGTTCGAGCCGGACGCGACCGAGAAAGTCTCCGAGGATATGCGCCTTCGCTATCGCTACGTCGATCTTCGCCGGGCCGATATGACCGGCGCGCTTCGCCTTCGGCACAGTATCTGCCGGGCCATGCGGAGCGTTCTTGACGAGCGGGATTTCATCGAGATCGAGACGCCCTTCCTGACCAAATCGACCCCCGAAGGCGCTCGCGACTTCCTGGTGCCTTCGCGCCTTCAGCAGGCGTGCTTCTACGCCCTGCCGCAAAGCCCGCAACTGTTCAAGCAGATACTGATGGTCTCCGGGCTGGACAAGTATTATCAGATCGTCCGCTGCTTCCGCGACGAGGACCTCCGCGCCGACCGCCAGCCTGAATTCACGCAACTGGACGTGGAAATGTCGTTCGTTACCGAGGCCGACGTGATGGAAGTTACCAACGAGGTGCTTCAGAAGATATGCCGGGTCGCGGGCAAGGAATTCCCCGCCGCTCCGACCGTGCTGACCTACGCCGAGGCGATGGATAAGTACGGCTCCGACAGGCCTGACATGCGGTTCGAGTTGTTCCTGCGGGATGTCTCGCAAATCGTGAAAGGCTGCTCCTTCAAGGTTTTTTCCGACTGCCTCGCAGCCGGCGGGATGGTCAAGGGCGTCTGTGTTCCCGGCGGGGCGAAGTTCACGCGAAAGGAAATCGACGGCTACACAGCCTTTGTCGGCGACTACGGCGCTAAAGGCCTGGCATGGTGCAAGGTCGAAGGCGACGGATTCGCCGGCGGGGCGGCGAAGTTCCTCGATGAACCCGTTCAAACCGGTCTGCGCGAAGCGTTTGGCGCGGGCGCGGGCGACATCTTTTTCTTCCTTGCCGACGCGCCCGCCACGGTTAACAAGGCGCTGGCTGCTCTGCGATGCAGACTCGGCGAGGAATTACAACTCTTCAGCCCGGACGATTTCGCCTGGTGCTGGGTAACGGAATTCCCGCTGGTCGAGTGGAACGAGGACCAGCAGCGCTGGGACAGCCTGCACCATCCGTTCACCTCGCCCAGGCCCGATCAACTGGAGATGCTCCAGGCCGACCCGGGCGCGGTCAGGAGCCGGGCGTATGACATCGTTCTGAACGGGGTGGAACTGGGCGGCGGGAGCATCCGTATCCACTCGACCGATCTCCAGAAGCGTATCTTCGGCCTGCTGGGGATTTCCGAGGACGAAGCCCATGCGAGGTTCGGCTTCCTCCTGGATGCGTTGCAGTTCGGCGCGCCTCCGCATGGGGGGATCGCCCTTGGCCTCGACCGCATCGTGATGATGATGGTCGGCGCAACGTCGCTGCGGGACGTAATCGCATTCCCGAAGACCCAGCGGGGCATCTGTCCGCTGACCGGCGCGCCGGCGGAAGTCGAAGATAAACAACTGGCCGAACTGGACCTGAAGATCATCGCGCCACCACAGAAGGCGTAAGGTTATGCCTGATAAATCGCTTATGTTTGTGCTTGTCATTGGATTTCTGTCGGTATCGCTGACTGGCTGTCCGATCTGGCATTCGACGGACACGCCGGTCGATGAATTCAAGGTTACCGAACCGGCTACCAAGGCGCGGTTTTACCTGTACGTGCCCAGCGAATACGATTCTGCCCGCAAGTGGCCTCTGGTGGTAACGCTCCATGGCACGCCGGGCTACGACAGCGCCCATATGCAGGTGAAGGAGTGGAAAGCATTGGCCGAGGAGCACGGCTTTATCGTCCTTGCGCCCAAACTGACCAGTGTTCAGGGCGTCCTGCCGGTTGCCCGGTCGTCCCGCCTGAAGCAACTCGCCACAGATGAGCGGCGCGTCCTGGCGGCGATGGCCGAAGTGAAGAAACGCTACAACATCGACGAGCGGACGGTGATGATTACCGGATATTCCGCCGGCGGTTTTCCCATGTACTACATCGCCATGCGTAACCCGGAAAAATTCAACGCAATGGCCGCACGCCTGTGCAACTGCAACTTGGAGATACTCAAGACCCTGCCGGTCTCGACGGCCTCGCGGAAGATAAACATACTGATTTACTTTTCCAAGACCGGCATCAATCCCGTCTATAGCGGGCACAATCCTATTGGCCGACAGTCGTGGTCGGCGTATGAGTATCTGCGCCGCCAGGACCATCGCAGCATGAAGATCAAGGCCGTCGAGGGCGGGCATCAGCGCCGCCCGGAAATCGCCTATACATTCTGGCGAAGGTACTGGCCCACGCAGCGGTAGTTTGTCGTTACAGGTGCAGGGCGAAGTCAAGCACCTTTGCCTCGGCCAGGGCGGCGTAGTCGTCGTATGCCATCTGAACGGCCTGGCGGTGCGTGTCGGCGGTGAAGGTGATGCTCCGGCACTGGCTCAGGCGCGTATCGACGAGAGTCTCCAGCCCGTAGGGCTTGCCGAACGGAGGCTCAGCGCCGATCTCCACGTCGGGGAACAACTTGCCAAGTTCCGCCTCGTCGGCCAGGCGGCAGGTCTTGGCCTCCAGCGCCTTGGCCAACTTGCCCAGGTCGATCTTGCAACTTGCCGGCAGGACGCACAGCACCGGCTTGGCGCCTGCGTGGACCAGAACCGACTTGGCCACCATGTCGCCGCTGACGTGCTCTTCGGCGGCGACCTCCTGGGCTGTGTACGCCTCAGGATGCTTCAGCAACGTGTACTTCACGCCCGCTTCGGTGAGATATTTCTTCACGTCCACTTTATGCCCCTTTCATAAATGCCTGATAGTATTGTACACCCGCCGCCGCCCAATCACCAGCCCACCGCGACGCCATTGGAAAACTACATTCGTTTTCCCGTGCGGACGTACTGGCGGAGCGTTTCAGCCGACATTCCATCGATGCCGCAGCGCCGGAGCGTCCTTCCGGTCTGCCAGTAGTTCACGCCGGCTATGGCGATACCCAGTTCGATCGTCGCTTTCATCAGCGGCGTATCGACCCCGACGGCCTCGCCCAGTTGCGACCAGCATACCAGCCCTGTCGGGATGTCCTCGGTTACATACCGGTTGGAAAGGACGGTCGGGCCTTTAATCGGGGTCAGACCTTTGCTGCCTTTGAGGACTTCCCACAGGTCGCCTTTAGGCCCGTATCCCACGGCATGGAGCGCTTCGGACTGGCGTGGCAGTTCGAGTCCGAGTTCACGTCCTATCGCTATCCGCTCGTCGTCGAGTTTTTCCATCGCCCTGGCGGTCGAAGGCGTGATACCCTCCTCGTAATACCAGAACTCGCCCCGCGAGTATTCGATCCTGCCGGCGTTCATCAATACGCCCAGCGGATGAATGATCGGGTTGCAGTTCGACAGGCCCGCCTCGAGCACGTCGCGGTAGCCGGTGGTTCCCGGATAAAGGTCCCGGAACAGACCCAGAACCTCATCTGTCCGCTCGGAAGGCAATACGCCCATTCCGAACGTCGCCAGGTTGTGGAAAACGCGGACCGACGTTGGGCCTTGGATGCGCGTGGCGTACGGCAAGGTGTCCAGTTCCGAGACGGTGATCTCGGCATCGCAGCCGAGTTGCCTTACGCCCGCGATGAATTCCAGGCTTCCAAAGGTACCCGGCACCAGGACCACGTGCTGGCCGTCGCTGAGGCGCCCGGCCAGGGCCTCGGCGTAAAACCTGTGCGCCAGCGAAGGCACGACGATAACGACCAGTTCGGCCCCTTCGGTCGCCTCGGCGACGTCGTGGGTGGTGCAGGCCAATTCGGCTGTGCCCTGTCGAGCCTTGCCGGAGATGTCTATTTTTCGGTTCTCGAAGATGGCCGAAACGTTATCGTGAAATTTCTCGAACTCGAAAAGCGTTACCGTGTGTCCGGCCAACGCCATGTCCGCCGCAACGGTGCGCGCGCCGTGCCCGCCGCCCATGATGGTTATGCGTCTTGGGTTCATTTCATCCTTCCTGTACTTGCGCGAGGATTTCGTCGGACCACCGGCGGAGTTGCTCATCCAGGACCGGGTCGTCGGGGCGGGGCTTTTTCAGCGACAGCGTCGAGGCCAACCCGCCGGGAACGAGTTCGACTGTCTTTGCGAACAACCCCTTGCCGCCGCCGCCGTCGTGGGTGCAGAACGCGCAGGCCGTCTTGCCGGCAAGGTCGTATCGCCCCAGGAAGGCCCTGACCGCCGGCGGCGGGGCCGACGCCCATACCGGCATACCGATAATCACCAGTTTTCGCGGCTCGACGGAGTGTTCGCTGGTAATCTCGGCGGGTTTATTGAGCAGGCTGTCCTTGACGCCGACGACCCACCCCATCCTGCCGGCGCGTTCCTTTGCCTCGCGGATTTCTTCAATGTCGGCTGCCAGCATTGAGGCGAGTTTTTCAGCCACCATCCGCGTCTTACCCGTTCGGGAATAATAGACGATAAGTATGTCGCTCATGTCCGTCTCCTTCGCGTGATTGGTCGAGGTATTCTACCACAGAGGACACAGAGGACACAGAGGTTACAAACAAAGTGCAAATCTTGTTTTATCAATGATTGTTTCGGTAAACTCTGCGATCTCTGTGTCCTCTGTGGTTTAAGATGTATTGCGAGGAAAATTTCTTGACCCGGCTTGCTTGCTGTCTCTAGAATAACGGGAAATCACGGGGGTTGAAGGTCTATATATGAACTGGGCTGACCTGGGGCAGGACATTCTGATTGCGGTTTATACCTTTGCGCTGGTGATGGTGTGCATCTACGGCTTTCATCGCTACGTGCTGGTGTACCTGTATTATCGTCATCGTCGAAAGGCCCCGCGCACGCCGGAGCGGTTCGAGAACCACCCGCACGTTACCGTACAGTTGCCGATGTACAACGAGCAATACGTCGCCAGGCGGATTATCGAGCAGACCTGCCGGATAAATTATCCGCGCGACAGGCTCCAGATTCAGGTTCTCGACGACAGCACGGACGAAACGGTCGAAATTGCCGCGGCGGCGGTGAAAAAAGCCCAGGCCGAAGGCTTCGACATCGAGTTCATCCATCGCGATAATCGCGTCGGGTACAAGGCCGGGGCGCTGGAAAACGGCCTGAAGACCGCAAAGGGCGAATTTGTCGCCATCTTCGATGCGGACTTTGTACCCGGTGCTCACATTATCGCCGATGCCATTCACTATTTCACCGACGAGCGGATTTGTGCGGTCCAGACCCGCTGGGAGCACATCAATCGCACCGACTCGCTGCTGACGCAGTCGCAGGCGATTTACCTCGACGGGCACTTCGCCATCGAGCACGTCGCCCGCAACCGCAGCGGGCGGTTCATGTGCTTCAACGGCACTGCCGGTATATGGCGAAAAAACGCCATCACCGACTCCGGAGGCTGGCAGCACGATACGCTCACCGAGGACATGGACCTGTCGTTCCGTGCGCAACTCCGCGGATGGAAATTCATCTTCCTGCCGGAACTCACCACGCCGGCTGAACTGCCGCCGGAAATGAACGCCTTCAAGGCACAGCAGTTCCGCTGGACCAAGGGCGGGGCGCAAACGGCTATGAAAATGCTGCCGAAGATACTCCTGTCAAAAGCGCCGTTGAAGGCGAAGGTCGAGGCGTTCTTCCAGTTGACCTGTTTTTCCGTGCATTTTTACGTTCTCATCCTGATAACGCTGCTGTTTCCGGCGATGTACATCCGGGCGCTGCCGATGGAAGAAGGCTCATTCGCAAGAGCGATTTTCGATATGGCGGTCTTCACGCTGGCGACGGTCTCGGCCAGCGTCTTCTACATCTCCAGCCAGTATGAACTCTTCCGCGACTGGCGGAGCGTGCTGAAATACCTGCCGTTCCTTATGGCGCTGGGAATCGGGATATGCCTGTCGAACACCAAGGCGCTGGCCGAGGCGATCTTCGGCAAGCGGAGCGAGTTCGTCCGCACGCCCAAGTACGGCGCGGGAACGGATATGTACAGCACGCATAAAAGGGCCGCCGAAGCCGCCCGGAAACCCAAACACCATATCCTGCCGTACGTGGAGTTTGCCTTCGGTATTTACATGACAGCCTGTGCAGCCGTCAGCCTGATGAGCGTCCGCTCGGCAATGGCGGCGCCGTTCATGGTCATCTTCGCCGTCGGGTTCTTCTACGTCTCAATCCTGAGTTTCCAGGGACACCGGGCACGAATTGCCCGTCCTGCTCCGGCGCGTAAAGAGTCATAAACCAGACACCCAAAGCCGACGGATTGCCATCCGTCGGCTTTTTTCATACGCACATCACTTATTTGACCTGCCCCTTGTACTTCTCGACGTGATATTCCCATCCTGCCGGCGGGCGGGGCAGGTCAAACGTCTTTTTGGGAAAACTCTTAGGCGTTTTAATGTTCTTGAATAGCACTGTCGTGCGGTCCTCCGAGCGGTCTTCG
>DAOWOP010000173.1 GCA_030642005.1 Planctomycetales bacterium | reverse complement strand
TGCCTACGACCGCTCCTACGGAGCTTCAATACATCATAAACTTTTCCCCAGGGCTTGCCTTCGGCTGCGCCCTGGGCTAGAAACGAACGCCCCGATGGGGCTGAACGGTTACTTTTCCTCGAATATTTCCCGCAATTTCTGTGCTTTTTCGTCGTTGATGGTTCCCTTTCGCAGTGCGACATCGACTGTCCATAGGCCAAGAACCTGGTAGATTTGTCCGAGGTTTTTGTCGGCTGCGGCGATGTCGGCGAATTGTCGGGCGACCAGTTTTTCGTCGCCGCGGGCGATTGGGCCGGTCAGTGCCTTGGCCGGGCCTTGGGCGAAGACGTTATCCATCGTCGCGCGGACGAGCGGCTCAAGGGCGGCCAGTGCGTCGTCGCCGGAAATACCGGCATGGCCCGCTGTGGCAAGGGCGGCATTTATCAGAGCGGTAAAGTAATTGCACGCCATCACAGCCGAGGCGTGGTAGAGCAACTTTCCGTCAGCCGACATGCGAACGGGTTTGCCGCCAACGGCCTGAGCCAGGGCTTCCAACGCCTCGACCGCCTGCTCATCGCCTTCGCAGAAACAGTACGCGCCGGGCAGTTTTTTTAGACCGGCCTCGACATTGGGGAAGGTCTGGAGCGGGTGCATCGACCCGACGGCCGAGCCGCAGAGTTCGCGGGCCGACGAAAGGATGTCAGATGCGATAGCCCCGCAGCAGTGCGCTACGACCGCTCCGTCAGCGAAGCAGCCGCCCTCGGCCAATTGCCGGCAGACCGGCTCAATGGCGTCGTCCGAGACCGTCAGCAGCACAAGTTGCCCCAGCGGAGCAATTTGGTCGGGTTTTCCCGCGCGGACATCAGGTCCGACGTCCTCGGCGGCTTCGCGGGCCTTGCTCGCATCGCGAGCGCCTATGCCTACCACGCGCCATCCCGCCCGGCCGGCCAGGATCGCAAGCGTCCGCCCAACCACACCCGGACCGATTATCACAATGTCGAGTTTGTCATTCATACGATCACCTTTGGTTATTTCATCGGCCCCAGATCGTGGCGTTTGCGGATTTCCTGTGCGGCTGCGTACAGGTGGCGATCCTGCTTGATGACCGATGTAAGGTTGCTGGTGCTGATTTCCATCGCGCCGGCCGCTTCGGACAACCGCCCGCCGCAGGCATCCAGCAGGTCCAGCAGGAACTGCCCTACCGCCCAGAACCGCTTATCTCTCCTGCCGACCCGGAGCCGCTTCTTCGCGGCGACCTCGGCGCCCTTCGGCGTGAACACGCATGAGGCCGTTACTTCCGGCGGCGGCTGCTTCGGATCCACAGGCCTGCGGACCTGGCAGGCGATTTTCACCCGCAGACGCTTCAGCGCATCCCGCTTGTTTGCGTGCTGAGACCGATTGTCGCAGCCCTGGGCTGTAATACCCGTGGGGCGATGCCGAAGCCGGATGGCCGACGAGACCTTATTGCGATGCTGCCCGCCCGGGCCGGAGGACTTGTAGATGTTCACGTCGCATTGGGCCAGCAGGGCTGCATCGTCCAGGCTCAGATACTCCGCCTCGTATATGTCTTTCGCTTTCTCGGCCATTGCGACAACCACGCCCGGGAGGGCTCGAACCTCCAACCTGCGGTTTAGAAGACCGCTGCTCTGTCCGGTTGAGCTACGGGCGTATAACTGCCCTTATGATATTATCGGCAGACGCCAATGCAAGAGATGTGATTTTCAATTTCCTCGCATCTTTTTGCCCGCAATTGCGTTTAGAATATAATAGAGGTTGTCAGGGAGAGGGTCTATGAATACGCCGGCGCGGCATGAGGAGATGGATTCGGTTATCGCCCGCCTGGATGCGGTGCGCAAACGGTTCGGGCGTGTTCAGATCGCCCGCTCCGCCGCAGGTGTCGTAGCGATCGTCTGCGGGTCTCTGACGGTGGCGGGCCTGGCGGGCTATTGGCCCGGTCAGCCACCGGCGGCGCTGCGATGGGTGCTCCTGGCGGCGGTGGCTGCGACATGGGCGGCGGGACTGGCCTGGCTGGCGATCCTTCCGATCCGCCGACGGCTCAATTACAGCCAGGCAGCCCGCCTGGTCGAGGAGGCGACCGGCGGGCTGGACAACGCCCTCATCAACGCCGTCCAACTCGGCGGTGACGGCCAGCAGGTCTCCGGGCCGCTGGTGCAAAGCGTCATCCGCGAGACCGTCAGCCGGACGGCCAAGATGCCGATGGCCTCGGCCGTCGATACGCTGCCAATGAAACGATGGGGCATTTCGGCCGGTATAGCGGCGGCTGTGCTGTGCGTCTTCGCGCTGCTCCAGGGACCAAGACTTACCAGGGGCATCTCGGCTGTTTTCGGCCCGACCGGCTACGTCAGGGAAATCCCGACAGTAAAACTAATCTCGCTGGAGCCTGGCGATGCGACCCGCTTCGTGGGCGAACAGTTGAACATCGTCGCAAAGATTGAAAACCCGCAGCGACAACGCTACGAAACGCGAATCGTCTTCCACTGCAACGGGGCGGAAGACTCCAGGCGGACAATGCTGCCGTCGGCGGACCGGGCAACTTACACCTGCGCCTTCGGCAAACTGGAACAGTCGCTCCAATATGCCGTGTGGATCGGGGATTCAAAGTTCCCGACCGATAAGCCGTACTACGCCATCACGGTCATCCAGCACGTCGAGGTTTCGGGGCTGGACCTGGTGTACGCCTTTCCGCAGTACATCAACCGCAAGACCGAGCGGGTCGCCGACGCCGCCGGGCCTATTGAAGCGCCGACCGGAACGACGGTAAAGGTTACGCTGCGACTGAAAAAGAACAGCCCGACGGCTCTGACGGCTGTGCTGCGAAGACGCAGCGGCGAATCGGCCTCGATGCGACCGGGGCCGGACGGGAACGCCTTCACCGCCGTGCTGCGAGTTGTCGGCGACGACGCATATCGCATCGTCCTTGCCGACAGCGCCGGCAGGGCCATTCAGCAACTGCCCGAAAACGGCGCCGCCGAAGCAGAAGGCGTAACGAACGGTTACTACGACATTCGCGCGATCCCCGACTCGCCGCCGAAGATCGCCTTCGTCAAGCCCAATCGCGATATGGCTGTCGGCCCGGGCGGGAAACTCGCCACACTGCTCAAGGCCTCCGACGACCACGGCCTGGCGTCGGTGAAATTGTTCATGGGGCCGGAAGGCCGGCAGGGGCGAATGGTCCGCGATTTCGCCCAGGCCCGCGGCAAGACGACAGACGAGATGGCTTACACAATCAACATCACCGGCCAATACCGCGAAGGTGATGTAATCGTCTATTACGCCACCGCCGACGACGGGCGGAGGCTGGGCAACCTCGGCGGGCCTCAGACCGCCGCCACGCCGAAGTTCAAGATCATCGTCCGCGACGCCGCCAAAGTCGCGGCAGAACGCGCCGGAAGATACGAACAACTCCGCGCACGCCTGATGAAAATCCTCGCCGCCCAGGAAACCCAACGAGTCAACACCGAAATAGCCGCAAAAAAACTCACGTCTATCGGCCGGGAAATCCTCGCAGGCCAGCAGGCGATTCGGACCGATATGCTCAACGTCGTCGAAAAGTTCCCCTTCGAGCCGGAAATGATAACTGTTCAGCAGGCTTTGGCTCTGCTGGCCAACAATGAAGCCGCCGTGGCTGTAACACAGGCGCGGGTCCTTGCCAACCAGGACGCCGGCGACCGGGCCGGGCTGACGCTCGCCTGCCAAACGCTCGCTGCCACGCAGAACAGGATCATCCACTCGCTCCAGATGATGCTGGCTATCCTGCCGTCGCTGGCGAACCCCGAAGCCGCGAAAAAAACCGCCGCCGGAGCCGACCTGCCCCCCGAAGCACGAGAAAAACTCGCCAAACTCAAAAGCGACCTGAAAAAATTCATCGAAAGCCAAAAGAAAATCATCAAAGCCTCCGAACGCCTGACAAAAAGGCCCGTCGATAACTTCACCACCGAAGACGAAAAACTCCTCAAGGAACTCGTCGCCGCCCAGGATAAATGGGAGAAATTCCTCAACGAGGCCTTCGCTGATTTCTCCAAACTCGCCCAGCAGGATTTTTCGAACCCAGCCCTGCTCGCCGAACTACTCTCGATCAAATCCGACGTAACAATGGCGAAAGACGCCCTGGCCAAGAAGGCCGTCGAGATCGCCACCGCCATCGAGGACAACGGCATCGAAAACGCAAGGACACTGACGGCCAACATCGAAAAATGGCTGCCCGACGAGCCTGACCGCATCAAGTGGGACATGGAAGACCCCGCCGGGCAGATGAACGTCGAACAGGCCGAACTGCCAAAGGAACTTGAAGACCTTATCGGCGACCTGCTGGAAGCCGAAGAAGACCTCTTCGATGAGATGGACGACATCACCGGCAAGTACACGATGAGCGGGGACAAGGGCATCGGGTGGGACGCGATGGACGGGCCTATATCCAACATGAACGCCCAGGGCGTTACCGGCAACCAGTTGCCGAACACGTCCGAGATCGGCGGCAGGAGCGGCGAAGGCCGGACCGGAAAGAGCACCGGCGAGTACGTCGAGGACAAGGCCGTCGGCAAGGGAGGCAGGCGGACGCCGACACGCCTGACACCCGAACCGTTCCAGAAAGGCCAGGTCGCCGACAAATCCACCGATCCCGCCGGCGGAGCCACCGGCGGAGGAAAACTCTCCGGCGCAGGGGCGGAAGGACTCGAAGGCCCCCTGCCGCCGCCGGCCAAACAGCAACTCAAACGATTGGCCGGCAGGCACGCACAACTGCTGAACCGGGCCGAGCGCATGCGGGCTGCGTTTAAGGTTACCGATTACTCCAATTTCCAGTTCCTCCGGGCAATTACGCTGATGAACCGGGTCCAGGGCGACCTGGACAATTTCCGCTACCAAAACGCCCTCCGCCGCCGGCCTGTTACGCTGTCAGCCTTGAGGCGAACCCACCAACTCCTGACCGGCCGGATCGACGTTACGACCGATTCGACCGCGAACATGCCCAAGCACATCCGCGACGACATCGCCGACGCAATGAAAGCCAAACTCCCAGCCGAGTACCGCGAGGTTCTCCAAAAATACTTCCGCAAACTCAGCGAACAGGGGAAATAACACGGGACGAAAAAAATTAGTGTACTTACGCAGGGTTGCAGGCTCGGCTCAATGCTTAAAAACAGAGCCGAACGGCAAGCCAACTTTCGGCATTGGCTTGCCGTTCGGCTCTGTTTTGCTGTTGACACCGTGCAGTTCAAGTAAAGGCGGGGCTCGTTTCACTCGTCCCAACCTACGCCTTGATTTCCTGCCGGTGATTGGCGAATATAAAGGACAGGAGAATTGGCATGACCGACAATGAACTACTCGAACGCATCACATTGAACCCGAAGGTGATGACAGGCAAGCCGGTAATCCGAGGCACTCGCCTGACGGTAGATTTCATCGTAGGCCTGCTGGCACACGGAACGACAGCCGAGGATATCCTGAAAGAATACGAAGGCCTGACACCCGAAGACGTCCAGGCATGCCTGTTATTCGCCGGGAATTGAGGGAATTAAGTGCTCCGTCCCCTTAATTCCAAATGCGCCTCGTCCGAAAGGACTATACTTAGATGGGTTCATTTGTCTCTTTCTTTATACAAGAGGGTTTATTGGAAAAGGATTCTTCTAAAGAGGAATCGTTCAAGCTTATGGGGCTGATAATGATATTATTTTCAAGAACTATTTAGATAAGATCGCACACTGTTTGAAGGAGA
>DAOWOP010000125.1 GCA_030642005.1 Planctomycetales bacterium | reverse complement strand
CGTACCGTTGTGCCGGGTTATTAGGATAGGCTCTAAAGAAAATAAACTAAGATTCAAAGCAGAAGATAAAAAAGTAGTTGAGGTGTTGTTTTCTGAATACAACACTTTTCGAGTTCCCAGATATCAAAGGCCCTATGCTTGGGGGGAGGACGAATTATCCGAATTCTGGAATGACTTGATGGGAAATGATGATTCATACTTTATTGGGTCTCTTATTTTCAACTACGAGTCATTGGCGAAATCGGGGTACATCGACATAATTGATGGTCAGCAGCGGTTATTAACTATTACCATTTTTTGTTCAGCACTAAGGGACATCGCGGCGAAGATAGACACTAAAATATCGGACCGTTATCACGAGCAGGATATAGCAATTGTAGACAGAGAGGGAAACGAATCGTTTCGGATACTGCCCGGGGATTCAACTAAAGGGTATTTCCAAAAATATATCCAAGAACAGGACAGTAACATTGCTGACACAGAGCCTAAACTAAAAGAAGAACTGAGAATCAAAAAAAACTATCAGTATTTTCACGACAAGGTATCAAGTGAATTAGAAAAATTCGACACAAAAGAAAAGAAGTTGGAATTTCTAAATAGAATAAGAAGAAAAGTTTCACGTTTGATCGTCATACACATTCGCATTGAAAACGAAGAGGAAGCCTATGAAATATTAGAAACTACTAACGCGCGTGGGGTAGATTTGTCTGTTGCCGATTTACTAAAAAATCTCATTTTCCAAAAAATTCCTGCAAAAGAAGATAGAGATTTCGCTAAAGATATGTGGCAAGAGATCACCAATAATATCCAAGCAACAAATACAGAATTGAAGAAATTCATCAGGTACTATTGGATATCCAAGTATTCATTTGTGACCGAGAAAAAGTTGTTTAAAGAAATCAAACGTGAAATAACCGATTGGAGTACCTTGCTTGAAAACTTATGGGATGCTTCTGAATGGTATAACAAATTATTAGAAGGCAATGAGGAGGATTTTCAAGATATCAAAAATGGCGGGAAAATATATAAATCGATATTTGGCATTAGGTTAATGGACGTATCACAATGCTACGTTTTGTTATTGAGCATTCTTAGAAACCTTGATTCTTTGGGAACAGATCCTGCAAGAATATTTCAATTAATTGAAAATTTTACTTTTATGTATTCGGTTGTATCCAAACTTCCTGGAAATAAAGTCGAAAGGATTTATTCAAAATATGCCATAAACATTGAAACCGCTCTCAAGAAAACACCAAAGAAGAAAATTAGCGGGAAAATTCAGTCGATTTTTTCCGAAATCGAGAAAGAGCTAATAGAGCAAAAACCTTCTGGTGAATTCTTCAAGGCTCACTTCTTAGAACTATCACACAAGAATTCGACAAAGAGCAGAATGTTAACGAAATACATTCTAAGCAAAATCGACTCGTACTACCGTAAAACAGATGAAGAAAAAATCGATTTCGCAAATGTTAACATAGAGCACATATTACCTTTGAAACCACATAAACATTGGAACCTTAGCAAAAAAGAAATAAAGCCCTATGTTAACAATCTTGGAAATTTAACCTTGATAGCGACAAGGATTAACTCAAAAGTTCAAAATGGTTTAGTAAAAAACAAAATACACGAATATAAAAAATCGAGTTTGCCAATTGTTAAATTATTGGTAAAGTCTCTGGAAAACATGGATTACAAATGGAATAAAGATCAGATTTATAATAGACAAGCTGAATTTGCAGAGATGGCATATAATAAAATATGGAAATTTTGATAATAGTCTATAGTGATGGCCAACTCCCCCTCAAATTCGTACATATCCGCTAACGAAAACTCATGCCGTCCGAACCGGCGAACACATAACAGGATGTCCGTTATCCACCCGCGCGATTCCGGCAAAGCCTTGCCAATCCAGGTGAACCTCTCCCATTTTTGGCGTATATCCTGTTTCGGCGAAATACCATCACAGGAAATAACCGGCAGGCGCCCATCGGGCGGAATCATATACAGGAGGATATTGCAGCCAACCCATCCGGCACGTCTTGCACTGGCTGAAAGCGGCTTGCACTTCTCGATTACGCTGGGCGTTATGAAATACCCCGGCACGAAAATCAATTTCCTGACAGACCAGTTATCGCGTGCATAGTGCATGAATGCGAAATGCGGGCTTTGGTTCGCATTGACTCTTTCGATCATGGGTTGGTAAGCAGCATCGCGGATTTTTCTCCCCAGCGGGTTTGATTTGGACTTCAACTGAAACTCCGCTCCGCAATCGGAGCAGACGAAATCGACGACTCGTGTGTTGTCGCGTGTGGGTGAGAGATTTTCCGACGGGCAGACCGGGCAGTAGGCGTTTTGGGCGAACCAGGCTTCGGTGATTCGTCTGGCGCGTTGGGAGGGGCTTTTGTATCCGTCGGCGGGATGAAGGTTCAGTTGCAGTTCCATCGCCGAAGAGTCGATCATCATCCCGATCCGCTGTCAAGGTTATTCAGCATTCAGCATTTAGCCCGGAACGGGCGGAAGGATTTAGCCGGGGGCAAGCGAAGCGTAGCCCCCGGAACCCAAGTCGCGCTTTCTACGTGAGGACAGGATTCGTGAAGCAAATACTGGGATTATCTGGATTATCTCAAATCGCTCGGCGGGTGGTGGTTTTACCAATGGGGCGGCTTGCAAATGGTTCCACCGAAACCGTCAGGGAACTTATCCAGGAATTGTGCTTTGCGGATAAGGACATTGGGAAGGACGCGCGATTTGTCGGCTGCCGCGCGCAGTTCCACCGCGGCGGCTCGTATGGGATTTCGGGACGGAATATAGACGACAACCTGTTTTTCTGGAGCAATTTCCTTGACCAGGTTAACCGCTGGAACCAGGTCCGAATCACCACTGACAAGGATAAAACAGTCACATGCATCTTCCCAGCAGTCGCGAGCCATTCTCAATGCGACATGAACGTCGGTTCGTTTTTCCTCCGGCACCTGGAATAGCTTTCTACCGGGGAAATTACACGCCTTTACACCACACGCGATGGTTTTGAGTTTATACTTCCCGAAAATAATCTCGACCTTAGGCAGCCCCAACGGGGCGACAGAAATTACCCCAAGGGTAAAACCCTCTGTCGCCCCGTTGGGGCTTTTGTTGTAACTCCCTTCTGTCCGGGGGCTTACGCCCCCGGCTAACTTCTAATCGGCCCTTCGGGCCTACACTACTTCGCGCTGTCGTGTTAAGCCATTTGAATTTGGTATCTTTTACCGCCCCGTAATAAAGATTGAACCCGTCAATATAAACGTTTGTCCGCATATGACTCAGCCCCTAAAAAAAAGGACAGCCATATAGGCTGCCCCAACCGGTATTGAAAACCGGGGAGTCGTCTTTATTACCACTACTATTATATATCGATATATTCACCCGTCAAGCCTGAAAAAAATAAAAAATTGTTTTACCGCTTACTTTGCGTCTGGCGTCAAGGTGAAATGTTCAGCGTTTTTCGGCTGATGGGGCCTTTAAAAAACCCTTGTTGAGGGCGCGGTCGATCTGGCGGATTGCCTGTTTCAGGCGGAGTTCGTTTTCGACCAGTGCGATGCGGACGTACCCCTCTCCGTTTTCGCCGAATGCCCGCCCTGGCGCGACGGCGACCTCGGCGTCCGTCATCAGCCGCATGGCGAAATCTATCGTGCCTTGCCCGTTCAGATGTTTCTCGGCCACGCGTGCCCAGACGAACATGCCGCCGCGGGGGCTTTGGACTTCCCACCCGACGCGGCGCAGGCCAGCGACCACCACGTCGCGCCGCTGCTGATAGATATGCGCCTGGCCAGCGACTGCTTCCTCGCCGGTCTGCATCGCCAGGATGCCGGCGACCTGGATGGGCGTGAAGATGCCGTAATCGTAATAGCCCTTTATAGTGGCCAGGGCGCGGATCATCTCGGCGTTTCCGACGCAGAAGCCCATCCGCCAGCCGGCCATGTTGTAGGGCTTGGACATCGTGATAAACTCCACGCCGACGTCCTTTGCGCCGCGGGCCTGGAGGAAGGACGGTGCGGTGTACCCGTCGAAGCATGTCCGCCCGTAGGCGAAATCGTGGATTACCATGATCCCGCTCCGCTTGGCCAGGTCCACCACCGCCTCGAAAAACTCCACGCCATCGACGGTCATCGCGGTGGGGTTGTGCGGGTAGTTCAGGATCAGGCACTTTGGGCGGGGATAGAGATGCTCGACGACGCCGGCGACGCGCTGGAGGAAGAGATCGTCGGCCCCGAGCGGGACGTTGATGACGTTTGCCTCGGCCAATGCGACGGAATAGACGTGGATGGGAAAGTACGGGTCGCCCACGATGGCTGTATCCCCAGGCCCCATAAGCGCCAGGCACAGATGCGAAAAACCTTCCTTCGATCCGATAACGGCGATTACCTCGGTGTCGGGATTGAGCGTAACGTCATAAAGCCTTTCGTAGAGGCAGGCGACCTCGCGGCGGAGGTTGGGTATGCCGCTCGATGCGCTGTAGCGATGGTTGCGCGGGTTGCGGGCCGATTCGCAGAGTTTCTCGATGACCTGCTTCGGCGGGCTGTCGGCGGGATTGCCCATTCCAAGGTCGATAATGTCCACGCCGGCGACGCGCTTGGCGTGCCGCAGCGCATTAATCCGCCCGAACAGATACGGCGGCAAACGCCGCAGACGCGGCGAGACGTCTATTTTCCATTCCTCGTTCATTTCGATTTGCCGCCCTTGTTTAAAAAAACCAGGCCACAGAGACACAGAGGTCACAGAGAACAAATAGAATTAAAACAAATTTTTTCTGTTATATTCATTCTTCTTTTCCCAATTTATCTTTTCTCTGTGTTCTCTGCGTCTCTGTGGCCTATTTTTTGTACTCGGCTGTGATGATGCTGTGGATTCCGCCGCGCGGGGTGAACCTGCCGGTTACTTTCATCCACCGTGGCTTGCACGCCGCAGCCAGGTCGTCCAGAATGCGATTGACCACGTCCTCGTAAAAGACACCGACGTCGCGGTAGGACTGAAGGTAGAACTTCAGACTTTTCAGTTCGATGCAGAGTTTGTCGGCGACGTATTCGACCTCAATGGTCCCGAAGTCCGGCTGGGCGGTTTTCGGGCAGACGGACGTGAACTCCGGCGCAACGTGCCGGATAACGTAATCCCGCCCCGGATGCGGATTGTCGAATGTCTCAACTTCGCCCATGATGCAATACAGGTTACACAGATTGCACGAAAAAGCAAAGGCGTGTAACGTGTAAGTCGATTACGGCGGAAAGCGGACAAGAGAGCAGGATTATAGGGATTACCGGATTACAGGGATTTTTTAATAGTTTTTATCCTGTAATCTTAAAATCCCCGTAATCCCGCTATTCTGTTTCCGTAATGGCCGGGCCTTATTAATCGAAGAGCACTGTTCAAAAATTACTATAATCTGATTGGATAATGTCGGATACAAAAGACAGGCCTGCGGTTGTTCTGCTTTCGGGCGGGGTTGACTCGGCCACGATGCTGGCTTTGGCCCGGCGGGATGGTTTCGCCTGCCATGCGCTTTCGTTCGATTACGGGCAGCGGCATCGGTTTGAACTGGCGTCGGCTGAACGAATCGCCGAGGCGCTCGGGGCCGTCGAGCATCGAATCGTGAAACTTGACCTGTCCGCCGAAGCCGGCTTCGGCAAAAGCGCATTGACGGATGACATCGAAGTACCAAAAGATAGTGCCTTGTTGCAATCGAAAATCGAAAATCAAAAATCAAAAATTCCCCTCACTTACGTTCCTGCCCGCAACACGATTTTCCTTTCGGTCGCGCTGGGTTATGCCGAGGTTATCGGCGCGTTCGATATTTTCATCGGCGTCAACGCGGTGGATTACAGTGGCTATCCGGATTGTCGCGGCGAGTTTATCCGCGCATTTGAGGCGATGGCGAATCTCGCCACAGCCGCTGCCGCCGAAGGCCGGGGAAAGTTTCGCATCCGCGCGCCCCTGCTGGAGATGAGCAAGGGCCAGATAATCCGCACCGGCCTGGCGTTGGGCGTGGATTATTCGCTGACGCACAGTTGTTACGACCCCGCAGCCGACGGCTCCGCCTGCGGGCGCTGCGACGCCTGCCGAATCCGCCTCGCCGGCTTCGCCGAAGCAGGTGCAAAAGACCCTGTTACATATTGCCGCGGTTGAGAAGGTTCCGGCGTTGAAGGTTCCATCATGCATATAGTAGTGATAGCGGGATTTATAGTTGCGATGTTGCTGATGGGGTTGCCTGCCCCTGACGCTGCCGGGCCGTGGTGGGCGGTGATGACGGGTGTGGTTTGCTACGTAGCACTGACCTATGCCCTGGCTCGCGGCAGCGCGTCTTTGGGGCTGCGGCGATTGATGCGCGGCAACGGCGCCCTTGGCCGGTGGCCGATCGCGCTGACGGCGGCGATACAGGTTTATCTGGTCGCCGGCTTGGGCTTGTTGCTGATAGGGGGCTGGGCGAGACTGATTACCGATACGCTGCATGCCGAAGCGGTTCCGCTCGTACCGAAGGTGATGGCGGTTGGGCCTTTCATCGCGGCGCTGCTGGCGTACTGGTGGGCGACATATCCTCTGGATCGGGCGTTGCGGCAGCGGAATTGCCAGGCAATGGCGCTTACCGGCGGGACGGTCCGGCCGGTGTGGACGCGCCGGCAGTTCATGGGGTTCAACATTCGCCACAATCTGCTCTTTCTGGCCGTCCCGGTCGGACTGATTATCCTGGTGCTGGATGTTCTGTACCTGGCCGAGCCTGTGCTTGGCGCTGGTATAGCGGTATCGGCCGGTCTGTTTGCAATCGGTGGGATTTTCGTATCTGCGCCGGCGATTATTGTGCGCATCTGGCGGACGAGGCCGCTGCCGGCCGGAAACCTCCGAAGCCGGCTGGAACAGATGAGCAGGCAGGCCGGTTTTACCTGTCGCAATATCCTTATCTGGGACACCGGCGGGATGATAGTCAATGCCGCCGTGCTGGGCGCAGCCAGACCTGTGCGGTACGTCCTGCTGAGCGATGCGATGCTGGAGCATTTCGACGACGACGCCGTCGCGGCCATCTTCGCCCATGAGGCCGGGCACATCGTGCATCGCCATATTCCGTATATGGTGCTCTTCTTGACGGCGGGTCTGATTTTGCTGTTCGATTCGGCGGCGTGGCTGGACTTCTCGTCGCAGGTGGCCGAACTGTTCGCCATGTCGGCGGCGGGCGTATTGTGGATGTGGCTTTTCGGCGTGTTGAGCCGGCGGTTCGAGCGTCAGGCGGACGTCTTCGCCGCGGCCACTGCCACCGGCGATGCCGACGCCAAACTGACCGCCGAGGGAGTAGCCCGCTTCAGAGACGCCCTGCTGAAAGTGGGTCGGTTGAACGGCATCAGCCCGTCCCGGCGGAACTTCCGCCACGGCTCAATCGCGCACCGGCTGGAATACCTTGACCGGCTCGGGCGCTCCGAAGCCGGGCGCTCGTCGGTGGACCGCGGCATCAGGCGGATCAAACTGGCCATCTGGCTCCTGGCGGCGACCAGCGCCGGCGTAACGATTATTCCTTACATATGGAGCAATTAATCGCTTCCCTTCCCTCAATCGCACTTCTTCCCGCTCGGATTGGCTTCGGCCGGCAATTGTATCTTAGACTGCTATCGGCAGGTTGATTCACGACGGAATAGACCTGT
>DAOWOP010000047.1 GCA_030642005.1 Planctomycetales bacterium | reverse complement strand
TTACGTGTTTTTGAAACTTTCCCAAACTTTCCTAAACTTTCCCAATCTTTCCCATTCGTTCCGAATCTTTCCGAATCTTTCCGAATTGTTCCGAATCGTTCCGTTTCGTTCCGTTTCGTTCCGGCAGATTCACTATGCTCATCTGCCGGTTTTAATTGCTGGTCAGCGCCTTTGCAACGTCGGCGGCGAACTCTTCGGCGGCTGCCGGTCCGTCGGCGGTAACGATCATGCCTTCCCGCACGCAGGAAGAGTCCATGACCCTCGCCCCGCCGGCTATGAGTATTTCACGAACCGAGGCGAATGCAGTTACGGATTGGCCCTTCAGCACGCCGGCGTTGGCGAGAATGGCCGGTGCGATGCAAATCGCGCCGAGGACTTTCCCGCCGGCGTCTGCGTCGCGGGCGAGTTTATGAGCGACGGGGTCGTCGAAATACGCTTCGGCGCCGGCTCCGCCTACGAAGACGACCGCGTCGAAATCAGCGGCGGAAACGTCGGCGAGTTTCGCATCAGGCGAGAATGTCCGCCCCAACATGCCGCGAATCTGACCCGTCGCCGAACTGGCTACCGTTACCGTCGCGCCGCGGACCAGAAAATATTCCCTCGGCACAAAAAGTTCCTCGTCGCGGAACTGCTTCGGGGCGATAACCATGAGTATCTTTTTGCCGGACAACGGCGACCGAACGGATTGTGCCTCCGGGCCTGGCGAATGACTCTGGCAACCGGTCGCGCAGAAAACCATTCCGAAAGCAAGCGGCAAGACCATAACCAAACCAACGATGTGAGGATTCATGTGCGGCTCCTTTGGCAGCGCGGATTTTTTCATCCCTTTCCACAGCCTATAGGTTATATAATCATTATTAATAACGATGACAGAGCAAAAGAACAACTACATACCTGCCGGGGATTCGGACCGTCGCGCTAGTTCGACTTTAGTTCCTTCTCGTCCGGCGAGTGAAGGCGATGAAGACGTCCTGGCGAGTATCGCGCGCCGGCACGCTTCACGTCTCGGCCTTCAGGCGGTTCGACGAGACTCACCGCAGGCGGATTGGGTTCCAGCCGAAGCGCCGCCTGAGGTAGGCGAAGTTGAGCCACCTGTGGAGAGTGAAACCGAACCGCCTTTGCCCGATTCGACGGGTCTTCGTGAGGCTAGTCCCAAAGGCGCGTTTTATGTCCGCCGGGCGATCTGTAAATCGCAGGGCGAACCAGCTCGCGGCGAACCCGCCGGCGACAACTTCGCCCGCGGCAGACTCGCACGGGTGCTGATTGTTTATCTTGTCTCCATGGTTGTGCTGACCGTGCTGGCTGTGGCGCTGTGTTTTGTAACGCGGTTAGGTGGACAGAGGAATGAAGAAATTGCCCAACCGAGCACTCTTGTGGATGAAGGCGGGGATTCGGGAAAAACGGAAGCCCCGGAGGCAGAAACACCGGGACGTCGGAATACCGTTATTGTCGTTGACAGGTAGATTTATAACTTCCGGCTAAGGAGCGTCAGTTTTCCGGCGAGGACGCCCTTGGCGGCGGTGATCGCGTCGCAGATACGGCGCAACTGCTTGGTCGTGCCGGACATGATGATCACCTCCAGGCATCTGTGCCGGTCCAGGTGCACGTGCTGGCTGCACAGAATGGCGTGATGGTCGGCGTGCTGGAGGGCGGTCAGTTGCTGGGCCAGTTCGTGATGCTCATGGTCATAGACAATCGACAGCGTGGCGATGACCTTCGAGGCGGGCTTTTCCCACTCCGCTTCCACCAGGGCCGATCGTATCAAATCCCGCATCGCCTCGGAACGGTTGGAGTAGCCGTGGGTGGCCATCCACTTATCGAACCTCGCAAGCAGGTCTTTGTCGATTGCCAATGCGGTTCGCGTCAGTTTGCTCATGGTACATTCCTCAAATATTCGTTATCGAGTTGGGTGCCGTGGCCGCTGTGTTTGCGGCCACGTTTGTTCACAGGAAGCGTTTATCGTGGCCGCAAACACAGCGGCCACGGCACCCAACCTGCAAAATTATTCGACGTATGCTGCGAAGAGTCTGGTTTCTTCGGCGCCCCAGGTTTTTTCTATGGTTACCCTGACGGCTTCGATTTTCCTGTCAATCGGGATTCTGATGAGGCGCTGGAAGTTGCCGCGAACCTCACCGGCGGGCGCCCACTTGCCCGCGGCGAGGACTTCAACGCGGGCGTCCGCCAGAAGCGATTCGGGCGGGGCGGTCAGTTCGCCGTAATCGCCGTAATGGCACATTCCGACGAGCCTGTCCAGGGCGCTGTCGGCGATGAGCGTCAGGCGTTCGACATCACTGGGAGCGGCGAATCGCATCTGGAGCGTATCGCCCACGCGGCAGCGCCAGGCGTGCTCCTCGTCGCCCACGGGACGATTGATCCCGTCGCGGAGGGCCTCCGGCTCGCCGGCCGATGCGGTCAATTCAGCCTGCAAGGTCAGTTCGCCGAATCGCTGGGGCACGCCCGGCAGGTATGCGTCGTCGGCGAGGAGCGTCTGCTGAAGTTCGTCGATGTGACCGGTTACGTCGGCAGGCGCGATGCCCTGCCGGATAGCGATTGCCGCAGCCGTCCCGGCCGCCTGGCCCATCACCGTCGCCGTCGCCATCACCCGCGTCGAAGACATCGCCATGTGCGTGCAACTGGCGCACCTGCCGGCGAACATCAGGTTTTCAATATCGCTCGCCACCAGGACGCCGTAGGGAATTCCATAGGGCGATGGCGCGGGATTGAAGACGGTCGGTTTCATCCCCAGTTTCGCACAGCCAAAGCCCGCGGGGATATGATCGTCCATAGTCCATCCGCCGTAGGCGACGGTGTCGGGGAAACGCCCTTCGGACTCGATGTCGTTTTGCGTCAGAACGTGCCGGCCTGTGTAGCGCCGCGATTCCCGCTTGGCCGGGAGGAACTGCACCCACTCCAGCGCCCAGTTATCCGCGCCGTGGTCGCCGCGGTTCTTGATGTGGTCCCAGACGCCATAGACCACCGCCAGCAGTTCATCGCGGATTTTTTCGGTGTCGTAGATGCCGTGGTTCAGTCCGCCCAGTTCGATCCACCAGTACCCCAGCGACCACCACGTGTGCTCGCCTGGCAGGTCCTCGCAGCGGTCGTAGCGGTTTGCCCAGACCGGCGGCTCGAAGGGCTGGGGGGTGTCGTACTCGCGTGCGGCGAAGGCGAGCGTCATTCCCATCGTGCACGAATCAGCCTTTTCCGGCCCGAGCGACTCGCCGTATTCGTCTTGTCCCTCGCGTCCCATGCTAAAGGCCGCTCCGGTCAGCGGCGCGAGTATCGCGTCGCCGCTGGTGTCGATGAAGACCTTCGCGCGAACGGCTTGGTAAGTCTGCGTGGTCGTTTGCCAGCCGGTGGCTGATACAATTCTCTGCCCGGACATTTCCGCATCGCAGGCGGAACAGTTCAGCATCAGCGTGAGGTTTTCCTGCCTGCGGGCGGCGTCGTAGAGTATCGTATCCCAGATGCTGAAACTTCGCTGTGAATTGTAGCGGAGGTTTCCCAGCCGGAGTTCTTCGAGGATTCCGGTCTCGCGGACGTTGGGAATCTGGCCGGAGCGGTCCGCCCCGCCGATGTGGACCCTGCACTCGCTGGAGGAGTTTCCGCCCAGGAGGGGTCTGTCGTGCATCAGTATAACCTTTGCTCCATGCCGAGCCGCCGCCAGCGCTGTGGCCAGACCCGCCATACCTCCGCCGATAACGCATATGTCAGTTTCGTGTTCAGTACGTCTGGTCATCAGCAATGTTCCTTACGCCTTTCGTATTCGTTCGATTCTCATCACCGCAGGCCAGAGGCCGTTGATATCGTCGCGGTCGTATATCTCGGCGGGGTATTTGTCGTTCAGCGGCTGGAGGCGAATCCTGCCGCCCTTGTCGCTGTAAAATCGCTTGAACGTGGTGGAATTGTCCTTTGTAAATCGGACAAAGCAGTCGTCCCCGCTGCGGACCTGCGCGTTCGGCGAGAATATCACCAGGTCGCCTTCGGTATAGTTTGGTTCCATCGAGTCGCCGACGATGTGAGCGGCGAACGCTTGTGCGTCGTGCACGTCGGGGCACCGGACGTACTCGTCGGCCACCGATGGCGGATAGTCCAGGTCGGTGAAATGGTGCGGATAACCGGCGGAGACCTTGTTGATAATGGGCACGGCCTTGCCGGCTGACAGCATGCCGGAAACGTTGGATTTTGGGGATTTCAACCGGCGTGCGATGGCGTTCAGTTTCGCGGCGCCCTTGGCGGGCTTCCGCTTGCCGGCGAGCAGTTGCTTCAGGATGCTGCGGAGTTTTTCGACCTCGGCGGTGAGGGATTCGTGCTCTGCCCGGATGTCCATCGGCGTCCTTGCCAGGTGGGCCAGTTTGCGCAGTTGCCCGGCGGGGAATTTCAGTTCCTCTTCCAGGCGATCGAGCACGCCGTCGGAAGGGGGGTTCTTTATCCGGTCGGTTTCGATGTTCGAGAGGTACGGCTTGGAGATACCGGCGCGCGCCGCCACCTGGTCCTGCGTGAGTTGTTTTTCCTCACGACGGTTACGTATTAATTCGCCGAGGCTCATAATTTTCTCCCTGGCTTGCAGACCCCTAACCCCAAGTCTCCCAATAGTATAGGCCCGTTGATTCATATTTCCTAACTATTTGTAAATTTTTCTGCAAAATTTCTCTTGACTTATGTATGATATTTATCATATATATAGAATATATGACATTTGTAATACAAATAACAGGCGTTGGGAGTACCGGAAAAAGGGACTAGGGGCTAGGGACTAGGGACTAGGGGCTAGGGAAAAACAGATGAACCGATTTACCGATCAACCGATCAACCAATCAACCAGTCAACCGGAAGACAGGGACCAGGGACTTGGAAAAACGGAAAGAACGTAATTAGTCCACAGATTACGCGGATTACACAGATTGCATATCCTTTTTTCATCCGTGTAATCCGTGGACTAAGGAGCGAATCATGCCGCTGACACTGAAGGAGACCTGTTTGGTCTCCGCCGAAAACAATCGCGATAAACTCGGATTTCTCAACGACCATGCCGTTATCAAAGCCCGGACGGAGTTGCTGGACCCGGCGGACAGGAACCTTCTCCGGGCAGTATTGATCTACAACCAGCCGGCGAAGGTTGTCGCGGAGATAAACCGGATCAGACCATCAGCCGTTCGCTATCGCGTACGAAAGTTGATTGCACGGATCAGTTCACCACAATTCGTCTGCGCCGCCCGCAGCATGGGCCTGTTCAACGCCGAACAGGCCCATGTCGCCAGGTGCCACATCCTTCAGGGCAAGTCGTTGCAGGCGACGGTTGCAACGACCGGGCTGCCGTATCACACCATACGAAGGCTGCTGACGGAAATAGCCGGAATCATCGAGGGGGTGCGGAACCTCAAAGAAAATTATCCATCGCTGAAACCTTATTTGTGCCCGCCGGGGAAAGAAAAATGCACGGCATAAAGTTGACGTTGGTTCTTCATCAGGAGCATGGAGTATGACTGTGCCGAAGTGGGACATTCCGGTCAACATCAAAATCAGTCGCCCGTTGGTCAGGGATGCCGATGCCGCGGTTGTGGCGGAGATGTTCGGCCTGTCGGGCCGGCGCGTCGAGCCTCTTTACGATAATTTTCGCCTGACAATAGAGCCGGGCGAGGTTGTCGCGGTGGTCGGCCCCAGCGGCGGGGGAAAGACCTCGCTGCTGCGGGCCGTCGCAGAGGCTGTGCCCGATGCGATCATGCTCGACCTGGATGCCCTGTCGGCCGACAGCAGGCCCGCGATTGCGTGTTTGGAGGGTGGTTTTCTAAAAGAAAAACTGGCGGTTTTGTCTCGTTGCGGCCTGGCCGACGCCAAGGCGCTGATCACGCCGGTCAAATGCCTTTCCGGCGGGCAGTTATATCGGTTGGCGCTGGCAGCGGCGGTCTGGCGGGCGTCTATATCAGGTCGTCCCAGGCTGATGCTTATTGATGAGTTTGCCTCGACCCTTGACGCCACAACTGCCGCGGTGCTCGCCGCCGGGCTGCGGAAACTCGTCGGCCGATACCGCGTTGCGATGGTCGTCGCAACGCCGCGCGACGACCTGCTGAATATCCTCAAGCCGGACCGGACGATAGTCAAGGGCCTGAACGAACCGGCGATTTCCGATTTCCAATTTCCGATTTCCGATTGCCAACTGGAAATCGAAGACTGGCAAATCGTGCCGGGACGGATAGGGGACTATCGCGCGTTGAGTTGTTTTCATTACCTGACCGGACCACCGGCGGCGCATAAGCGTGTCTGGGCGATTCGCATTCCTGCCGATGCCCGTCGTCCGGGCCTGCCGGAGGTCGCCGCCGTTCTGGTCGTTTCGCCTCCGGTGCTGTGCTGCCGGGGACGCAACGTCGCCACCGGCAGGCGTTACGTAAGCCCTGACCGCCGGGCATCGACTGGTCTGCTGAACGCGGAGATTGAGTGCATTTCTCGTGTGGTTGTGCATCCGATATACCGTTCCTGCGGCCTGGCCGTCGGGCTTGTCCGCCACGCGCTGCGAACGGCCCGGACGCCGCTGGTCGAGGCCCTGGCTACTATGGGCGCGATCCACCCGTTCTTCGAACGCGGCGGAATGAGCGCATTCGGACGATTCAAAGGAAGAAAATTAAACTACAACTACTACCTCGCCGCCGTAAACGCCGTCCTGCCTCGAAGGTCATTCAGGCCGGACACCATCTAACTGGAGAAACCATGACAGACTTATTGAGTGTATCGAAATCACAATCCCCGCTGCCGGATGCACCCCAAAACCGGGAAGAACTCGCTGAATGGGTTCTGGACGTGCTGGGTATGCGCATTCCCGATAAGGCAGTCTGCTCCTCGCACCAGTCGCCGCTGGATTACCTGGCGGCGAGTTTCCTGGACTCCGGCGGCGATCCAGCCGACCTGCTGGTCTGGGCGAATCGGGGAGGCGGAAAGACAATGCTCGCTGCAATCGCCGCGCTGCTGGACGCCCTGTACAAGGCCCCGATTAATATCCGCATCATCGGCGGGTCTTTCGACCAGTCGGACCGCCTGGCCGATTATTTGCGCAGGTTCCTTTCGATGGAGAAACTATCCGGCGCGGTCGCCGGCGGGATGACCCGGCAGCGGATACGTCTGACCGGCGACGCTGATATACGCATGTTAAGCCAGTCTCAAAAGGCGGTCCGTGGCCAGCACGCGCAGAAAATCCGCTGCGACGAGGTTGACCTGTTCGACCCGGAGATATGGAAGGCCCTTCAGTTCACTACCCGCTCCAGCGACCGGGCACGGGGCGGAATCGAGATATTCTCCACGCTCCACCGTGCCGGCGGACTGATGGAAAAACTGGTCGAGCAATCGCAGCAGGAAAAGAATTTTCACCTGTTCCAGTGGTGTATCTGGGAAGTAATCGAAAAATGCAAGCCCCCGCGGCGGTGCGAAGACTGTTCCCTGGCTGACGACTGTCAGGGCAAGGCCAGAAAGGCCGACGGTTTTTTCAAAATCGACGACGCCATCGCGATAAAGGCCCGTTCAAGCCGAAACGCATGGGAAACCGAAATGCTCTGCCTCGGCGCAAAGCACGACTGGCTGGTCTTCGGCGAGTTCGACCAGGCCGTTCACGTAGCCGACCTGGAATATTGCCCCGATTGGCCGACGTATCGCGCGATTGATTTCGGATATACTTCGCCGCTGGTGTGTTTGTGGATTCAACTTACGCCCGCCGGCGTCGTGCACGTCATTGATGAGTACGCTCATACTCGCCGGCCCATCGCACAGCACGCAGTTGAGATACTGCGTCATAATTCCGTTCCGGCTATGACGACCTACGTCGATCCGGCTGGGAACGCGCGGGAGGCCACCAGTGGGGCGGCGTGCACCGAACTGCTGGCGTCGGCGGGGATAAATTGCTGCTGGAGGGCATCGACGATTAACGAGGGGCTGGAACTGATCCGCGCCGCCCTGGCCCCGGCCTTCGGTCCGGCGAGGCTGAAGATCGACCGCAAGTGCCGGGGGTTGATAGAGGCGTTCCGGGAATATCATTACCCCCTGCCCGGTTCTGCCGGCCAACCCGACCGCCCCATAAAGGACGGCCCGGACCACTTCATCGACGCTCTGCGATATTTTTTCATCAACCGGATGAGACCTAAAATATCTGTCCACAGAAAAAATTATTAAGAAAATTTTACGGATTATACTAATGTTTCTGGGCATTAAATAGGACATAATATTGGTAGATAATGATTGAAAATTCACGTATCATATTATATAATATGATATTAGTGAGATTAGCAAATTTGTTTATTGTGGACATTAATGGAGACATGTAATGGGACATAATGAGCATCTAATTGCGCCGTCTCATCCATGGATCAATTTCCGGGTCGATTTGAGGTCTCTGGAACCCTTGGTCTGGATGGCCTTGGGCGAATGTGTGTCGAAGTGTGAGCACGTAGCCAATACGCCTCTCCGCCCAGGCATCAGGGATGAGTTGCATCTCGTCTATCTGGCCAAAGGTGTGCAGGCTACAACGGCGATTGAAGGAAACACGCTTAGTGAACAGGAGGTAATAGAACGGATACAGCACAAATCTGTACTTCCCCCATCCAGGGAATATCTGGGGCGGGAGGCCGACAATATAATCAGTGCGTGCAATCAGATAGGCCAAGCCATTGCTGAAGGGCGCGATAAACAAATTACGGTTGCCCTTTTGTGTGATTATAACGCCGATGTCCTGCGCAATCTCAAATTGAATGAAGGTGTCGTTCCCGGGCAACTCCGCAGACACGGTGTTGGTGTTGGAATGTACCGTGGGCCCGACCACAACTATGTGCCGGAACTGATGGAGCGTCTTTGCCAATGGCTGAACAGGTTTGACTTTGACATGCCCGAACTGCCTCCGGAAGCGGGGGGTATCCTGAAAGCCATCCTTGCCCATTTGTACGTAGCCTGGATACATCCTTTCGGCGACGGGAATGGACGAACGACCCGTTTGGTGGAACTCGACATCCTTATGCGCTCGGGAATTCCCTCACCGGCGGCACACCTGTTAAGTAATCACTACAACGCAACTCGCAGCGAATACTACCGTCAACTGGATGCAGCCAGTTGTCGGAAAACCCCGATGGGGTTCGTCGAGTACGCGATACGGGGATTTCTGGATGGGCTTCGGGAGCAACTTGAACGTGTTACCTCGCAAACCCGCGATATAGTGTGGAGGAACTTCGTACACGAGAGTTTCAGAGAGATGCGCTCGGAGGTAGCGCGCCGTCAGCAACACGTGGTGCTCGACCTTTCTCTACAGCCGGAATCTGTCGATAAAGTTGAAATTCCGACTCTTACCCCTCGCCTGAGGGAAGCATACGCCAGGAAGACCAGCAAGACCCTCAGCCGAGATTTGTCCAAACTTCTCAAAATGGATCTTTTGATCGCCTCCAGAGGTAAATACTCCCCTAATCGGAAACTCATCGAGGCATTCCTGCCCATGCGACGGAATAAGAAACGGACGGAAATAGAGTCCGAAAACAGGAAATAACTCCGCGGGTTTTCCGAAACAATCGTTCGATATTTCCCTGTCGGTGGTGTATGATTCTGTCCTTGGTATTGGGGAAGGGCAGAGGCGTTTTTGGTAAGGGAGAATCATCGCCATGAAAAGATCCTGCTTGAGTGTGCTTTTGGTTGTGCTGTTCGGCAGTTTAGGTTGTCAGGAGCCGGACAGCGGTCTGAAGACCGACGGAAACGCCGACCTGGCGAGGCTGGACTTCCGAAAGGTTGTCAAAGACGCCAAGGACAAGGTCTTCCCGGCGGTGGTCTATGTTAAGTGCCTCAAGGAAAGCCACGCAATGGGCAAGAAGATCACCGAGGAGGTTTCCGGCAGCGGCGTGATCATCACGCCGGCCGGCGAGGTCCTGACCAACTGGCACATAGTGGACAAGGCCGTCGAGGTCCGCTGCCTGCTTCTGGACGGAAGGGCGATGGATGCAAAGGTCGTCGGCAGCGATAAAGATACCGACTTGGCGCTTATACAACTTACGCTGCCCGCCGGCGCCGGGGCTTTGCCTCACGCCGTGCTTGGTGATTCGACGACGCTGAAGGAGGGCGATTTCGTTATGGCGATGGGGGCGCCGTGGGGGCTGAGCCGGTCCGTCTCTATCGGGATCATATCCTGCACCAGCCGATACCTGCCGAAAAACAGCGAGTACAGCCTCTGGCTTCAGACCGACGCATCCATCTCGCCGGGCAACTCCGGCGGGCCTCTGGTCAACACCGCAGGTAAGATAATAGGCATCAACACACGGGGCGCAATGATGGGCGGGGACATGGGATTTGCCGTACCTGCCGAGACAATAGGCTACATCCTCCCGCAGTTGCGCGAGTTCAAAAAGGTCAACTGGTCATGGACGGGCCTGCAACTCCAGCCTCTGAAGGATTTCAACCGCAACATGTACTTCGAGGGCGACGAGGGCGTTATCGTGGCCGAGACCGACCCGGAAAGTCCGGCCAGGCACGCCGGCATCCTCGCGAGGGACCGAATCCTTCGGGTGGCCGGAAAACCGATCAACGCGCTTACCGAAGAGGCCCTGCCTCTGGTTCGCAGAGGGCTGGGTCTGCTGACCAAAGGCAAACCCGTCCAGGTAGAACTGCTGCGGGAAGGCAAAACCATTACCGTTACACTTACTCCTCGCAGAAAAGGAAAGGTCGAGGGCGAAGAACTCGACTGCCCGCGATGGGACCTCACCGTCAAGGCGATTAACCAGTTCGACAACCCGGACCTGTACTTCCACCGCAAAAAGGGCGTTTTTGTCTATGGCATCAAATACCCCGGCAACGCAGGCAATGCGCGCCTGCAAACACAGGACATCGTCCTGGAAATCGACGGCAAGAAGGTGGTAACACTGGAAGACGTCAAAAAAATCCACAAGGCTGCATTGAAAAACATCAAGACCAGGCACCGCATCGTCTTTACTCTCTTGAGGAACGGGCTGATGTGTCAGGTTGTCCTGGACTTCGCCCGTGATTTTGAGAAAGAATAAAAGACAGGGGCTAGGGACTGGGGACTAGGGACTAGAACAACAGAAACAGAAACAGGAGAACGGAACATGGACAAGCGGGTATTGATTTCGATGTTGCTGGTGATGTTGCTGGCGTGTCCCATTTTGGCGGATGAAAAGGAAAAAGACGAGGAGAAGCCGGTTGAACCGGCCGACCAGGTCAAAATAGCCCAGGCCGTCGCCCCTTCACTTCTGCGCGTGGAGTACACGGTGAAGTTCGACAAGGGCGAGGCTCCTCCCGGCGGCGAGCGCGCCATTCGGGAAGAGCGGGCATTGGAGCAGACGGGTTTTCTGCTGTCGCCGAAGGTCGTCCTGACCAGGGACATCACTACGCATCCCCGTTTTATCAAGAGGCTGTTCGTCAGTTTCGCAGGCCGGCAGGTCGAAGCCGTTCCGAAGGCGTATATCAAGGGCCGGCAGGCGATGCTGTTGGAACTGGCCCAGCCGCTCACCGGCGCCAAGCCCCTCATCTTCGACGTCAAGGCCGAGTCGCCGTATCAGGTTGTGCACTATGGTCGATATGACACGACGCTGACGAAGCGTGTCTGGCCACTGAAGTTGTCGTCGGTCTATACGACGGAGACGAATCGCCGGTATCGCGCCGGACCGTCGGGCTGTCTCGTCGTGGACAAGGAAGGCAAGCCCGTTGCCGTTTCGATGGATAGCGAATGGCCCATCGACGATTCCTGGAAAGGCTCGCCGTTGAATTGGCCGACAATCTCGTCCGGGGAAATGAACAAGGCCCTGACCGATCTTGAAGCAGCAGCCGGTAAAAACCTGCTGCGGGTAACGCTGAACTTCCGAAGCCCCAAAAAAAGAGACACTGACGGTTATTCCAGACGCGAAGAAAACCGGACGGAACACAACACCACCGGCGTCCTGGTTGATAAAAACAAAATTCTCGTGCTGGCCAACATATCGCCGAAGGTAACCGCTCGGCTGGAGCGGATAACGGTGCACCCGCCGACCGGCGAGCCGGTCGCCGCAAAGTTCAAATGCACGCTGAAGGATTACGGCGGATTCATCGCCACACTGGATAAGCCGCTGGGCGGCGCGGTAACGCTTTCGACAACAGACACCCGTAAATACCAAAATCAACTCCTGCTGTCGGCGAAGATCATCATTCAGGGCAAGAAGCGCGTGGCCTACCTTGCTCACAATCGGATCACCTCGTACGACCTCGGCTGGAAGCGGCATAAGTATCCGGAGGTCAGTTGGAGCGCCCGTAGTTCCTTTTTCTTCGACATTGACGGGACGCTCGTGGCGATGCCGATAGCCAGGCGGGAGAAGGTCTCCGTCAAGGAACGAGGGGGCTCGACCGGGGCGATGCTGACGGCGACTTCCTATCTGGTCGAAGTCCTTGGCGACCTGGACGCGAACATCGATAAGGCCAACATTCCCCTGACAGAAGCAGAAGAAAGCCGCCTGGCGTGGATGGGCGTGGAACTACAGGGACTTAACAAGGAACTGGCGAGGATTAACAACGTTTCCGACCTGACAAACGACGGGGCGACCGGGGCGCTGGTTTCCTATGTCTATCCCGGCAGCCCGGCCGACAGGTTGGGCATCGAGGCAGGGGTCGTCATGCTGCGAATACACGCCGAGGACCAGCCAAAGCCGATAGAGGTGCGGGTGGAGTCCTACGGCTTCGCCGGAAGGGCATTCCCGTGGGACCGGCTCGACCAGGTACCCGAGCAGTATTTCGACCGCATCCCCAGGCCCTGGCCATCGAGGGAAAACCTCCTCACGCGGGCGCTGACAGACCTGGGGTTCGGGAAGAAATACCAGGCCGAGTTCTTCAGCGGCGGGAAAATCGTCAAGAAGGATTTTGAAGTCATCGTCAGCCCGCCGCATTACGACACCGCAAAGCGGCACAAGTCCAAGCCGCTGGGCCTGACCGTCAGAAACCTGACCTACGAACTGCAACGATACTTCCAGAAGAAGCCCGGCGAGGCCGGTGTGATTATCTCGAAGATCGAGCCGGGGTCCAAGGCGTCTGTCTCAGGCCTGAAGCCGTATGAAATTATCACACACGTCAACGGCAAAGAGGTCGCGAACGTCAAGGAGTTTGAAGAACTCATCAAGGACCAGGCGGAATTGCAATTGCTGGTCAAGCGAATGACCCGGGGCAGGACCGTAAAAATCAAACTGCCCGAACCGACAACCGCACCGGCGGCGACCACAAAACCGGCAGAAGACTGATCGGACAGACCTCTGGATAACAAGATGCGCAAAGACCGGGACTGGATAAAAGCAACTATCGCCCACGAGCGGACCGAGGCTGTTCCGTATAATGCCACATTCTGCCCGCCGGTGATCTCGGCCCTTCAGGAACATTTCGGGACCGACGATATCAAAGAGGCGCTCGGTTTCCCGATTCGAACGTGGTGGTGCACTGCCGCTAGGCCTCTTTACGCCTCCCCCGCCGAGTACGGCGAGAGGACAACCGATGAGTTCGGCGTGGTCTGGGCAAACAGCGACATCGACCGAGGCACTCCCGTAGGCCCGCCGCTCACAGAAGCGAACCTGTCCGGCTATACTTTCCCCGACCCGGCGGCTGAATGTCGTTTCGAGCACTTGGACCGGTGGTGCCGGGACAACAGGGAACACTTCACCATCATCTGGGTCGGCGACCTCTGGGAGCGGGCGACGTTCATGCGGGGGATGGAAAACATTCTACTGGACGTGGCGCTGAACCAGCGTTTCGTCGAGGAATTACTGCGGGGCATAGCCGATTACATCCTCGCGACGATGGAGATACTCTTCGATCGGTTCGCATTCGACGGCATCGCGCTCAGCGACGACTACGGCTCGCAGAAGGCGATGCTCATCTCGCCGGACCACTGGCGAATGTTTATTAAACCGCTGCTGGCTGAGATTTACGGACTGGCCGGGAAGCACGGCCGATACACGTTCCACCACAGTTGCGGAAATATCCTTCCAATCATCCCCGACATGATAGAAGTGGGAGTGGATATCCTCAATCCCATCCAGCCGGAGGCGATGGACATTTACAAACTGAAGCGGGACTTCGGAGCGGACCTGACCCTTTGCGGCGGGTTGAGGACGCAGGACCTGCTGCCGACCGGAACGCCGCAGCAAATCCGCGACGAGGTCAGGAAACTCAAGACTGAAATGGGCGCCGGCGGCGGATACATCCTTGAGCCGGGAATTACCATCCAAGCCGACGTGCCGATGGAAAACACACTCGCCCTGTTCGAAGAGGCCGGAAAGACGCCTTAGCGCTGCAACGAAACTTGCGTCAGGACCGAGCCGACGGTTTCAGGTCCGCCGGGGTTATTTCGGTCAGTGAAGCGACGAGACGGTCGGCGTCGGCCAGGGCGGGGCGGTCGTAGGAATTGGTAACGGCAAGGACGTTCATACCCGCGTCTTTGCCGGCCTGGACGCCGGCGGGGGAGTCCTCGACGACCCAGGTCGCCGATGGATTAATCGGTCGGGTGAGTTTTTCGCCCAGAAGTTTCAACGCCAGGATGTATCCTTCCGGGTCCGGCTTGCCGGCTTGGACGTCTTCGGCCGAGACCACCACATCGACAAGTTCGATGATTCCGACGGTTCTGCCCGCCAGTAAAATTTCCTCCCGCAGTGCGCCGGAGCAGATGCCCAGGCCTGCGCCGGCTGACCGGGCGGCGCGCATCAGTTCGATCGCGCCGGGCAGCGGGCGGATCGACTCGGCGAAGGCCTGTTGGACCAGCAGCGTCTTCCGGCCCGTCATGTCGGCGATTTGGCGCTCATCAACCTGTCGGCCGTTGTCGGCCATCACGGCTGCGAAACAATCGTGGTCGTCGAAGCCGAGGTACTTGCTGTAGTAGTCCTCGCTGGTCAGTTCGATACCGCATCCGGCCAGGACATCGCCGAAACACGCCAGGTGAATCGGTTCGGAATCCACCACCACACCGTCGAAATCGAAAATCATCGCATCCAACATGCAGTACTCCGTAGTCAGTAATCCGTAGCCGGTAGTCGGTCAACAGGAAAGCCCGTTTGACAAGGTACTCTCCGAGGACATAGCATAGCATATCTATCGTATCTGGAAGAACGGGCGAATGGAACCAATAGCCGTCATAAGCGACATCCACAGCAACCTTGAGGCCCTAATGGCGGTTCTTGATGACATATCCGCCAGGCAGATTAAACAGATTATCTGTCTCGGCGACGTTGTAGGTTACGGCCCGCAGCCGCTCGAATGTCTGGACCTGGTGCTGGATCGCTGCCGGATTACGCTGATGGGCAACCACGATTTTGCGGTGATGTACGAGCCGAACAATTTCAATTTCGGCGCGGAGGGCGCCTGTTACTGGACTCGCGCGGTGCTTGAGGCTGAAAGTGATAAGGCCGTCCGCACCCGGCGATGGGAATTCCTCGGGAACCTGCCCGTCAAGAGCGTCCTGCCGGCGGATGAGTGTCCCGTCGGCCTGACCGGGCTGGTTCAC